>JALZUP010000239.1 GCA_023301505.1 Robiginitomaculum sp. | reverse complement strand
TTCCCCACTGCTGCCTCCCGTAGGAGTCTGGGCCGTGTCTCAGTCCCAGTGTGGCGGATCATCCTCTCAGACCCGCTATAGATCGTCGCCTTGGTAAGCTTTTACCTTACCAACTAGCTAATCTAACGCAGCCCCATCTATCACCGATAAATCTTTCCCCCGAAGGGCGTATACGGTATTAGCGTCAATTTCTCGACGTTATTCCATAGTGTTAGGTAGGTTGCTACGCGTTACTCACCCGTCTGCCACTGTCCACTATCCGAAGATAGCTTATCGTTCGACTTGCATGTGTTAAGCCTGCCGCCAGCGTTCGTTCTGAGCCAGAATCAAACTCTCAGGTTGAGGTTATCATCCGACTGTCTGGCTGCTAATGACCATCCAAAAGGATGTGATGTCATCAGCGTGCAATATTTGCGTTCAAAAATACAATTGACGAGAATCTCCTAAACTTATCAGTAAACTGACAAGCCTAAAGCGATATCTCTTGTATATATTGAAACGTCAGTCAGTCAGTAATATGTTTGCGCCTATCACTTTGCATAAGCAAAGTCTTCGACGCGCACAGCTCACCGCCGCCTGCGTTTCTCTTTCCAATCTCACAATGTCAAACAGCTGATCACTACACTGTAGCTCTCAAAAATAAAGCCTCGCAAAGAGGCCACCCCGTCGACGTTTCCATCTAAGGAGCGCGGTGTATAGGACTCTCACCCTATACTGTCAAAGGCTTTTTTCATCTTTTTCCAGTTTTATTTAAGCAGGCTAGAAAGCCGCTAAACTCACTGAAAATCAAATGAAAGCCGAACATCTTGCCCCTCTATATAGAGAGATGATTTTCGACCCTTCGACCCCTCCCTATTTAGCCTGTTAGAGCCTCCTAAAGAGTGCGCGGTGTATAGGACTGGAACCCAGCCCTGTCAAAGTGTTTCTTGCCTCTTTTTTCAGTTATTTTTTAACAGCTCAAATGAGATGTTAAATGACTGAAATCAAATGACAATTTGAACAATTTCGGCGCTTAAAAAGGCCTCGGTCATTCAAGACTTTGATATATCTTCGGAAGCGCCGCGTTGGCCACTCCTCGAAGAGTTCGCGGTGTATAGGGGTGACCCCCTCACCTGTCAAACATCAATTGCATCTTTTCTCAATTTTATTTTACGCGGCCATGAAAGCCGTCAAACTGAAATCAAATGTCAAAAAAACCTGTCTTTCAGAGCGATAAAGCGCCGAAATAGCGTCTAATGATTTGACTGGGCACTAAGACGACCGTGAAGCGACTCAGCGAGGTGCAGTCTATACACAATTAAACCCTAAAAATCAACTGTTCTTAATGGGTTTAACCTCGAAATAAGCCAAATACTCCCAAGCCAGCCCTAACTCAGCCCTAAACAACGCTCACAGCCCTGCTTTGCACCTCATTTTGCGATTATAGCCGTCACTGGGTCGCTATTGGGCTATTATTGGGCCATTATTGGGCCGTTATTGACCCTCTCAAAGCCTTAAGGGGGTAAATCTGAAGCTGGCCCTTCGCATTTATACGCCCCGCTAGACTTTCTGCCCTTTAAAGACTTGCCCGTCATTCAGGCTCCGCTTAGTGTAGAGCTTATGAGACTTGGAACAAATTCTAGTATAAATCCTGACCTTGACACCGCCAAACGCGTGAGTCCGCCTCTTGGGCTTGCCCTTGGGGGCGGCGTTGCACGCGGATGGGCTCATATTGGCGCCCTGCGCGCCCTCATTGAGGCCGGCATACGCCCCGACATTATTGCAGGTACCTCTATCGGCGCGCTTGTCGGCGGAGCCTATCTGTCTGGCAATCTTGATCAGCTTGAAGAATGGGCGCGCTCACTCGATAAGCGCCGCATGATGAGTTATGCCGACATTACATGGGGCGGCTCTGGCCTTATGAAGGGCAAACGCCTTGAACGAGTCATGAAGCATTATATGGGCGATGTTTTTATTGAAGATATGGACCGCAAATTTGCAGCCGTGGCCTGTGATTTACGCACAGGTTATGAAGTCTGGATGCAACAAGGGCCAATTGTTCCCGCGATTCGCGCTAGCTTTGCCCTGCCCGGTGCCTTTGAGCCCGTAAAGATTGATGGGCGTTATATGATAGATGGCGCATTGGTCAACCCCGTTCCCGTCTCAGCTTGCCGCGCGCTTGGCGCGCATATTGTTATTGCAGTCAGCCTCAATGGCGATGCCTTTGGCCCGATGGGGACGAATCATGAAGTTGACTTTGATGATGAGCAAGATGGCCCAACGGGGGATCCGCTAGAGCTTGCAGCCCGATCAATCAACAAAATGCGCCCTGACCGCCTTCTTCTTAAGAGTATGCTCGGCGGAATGAATGATAAAGCAGGGCCAAAACTGTCCTCTGTCATGATGGGATCGCTCAATATTGTTATGGACCGTATCTCCCGATCACGTTTGGCGGGTGATCCACCAGACGTCTTTGTCGCGCCGCGCGTCGGACATATCGGCATGATCGACTTTACCAAAGCCGAAGAATTAATTGAGCGCGGTTACCGCGCTATGCAGCATGAAATTCCGCTCATTCGCTCAGTCATCGAAGTCTTGTCTGATTTGCCGAATAACACCCCTGTTGAATAAACCAGTTTCGGACTAATCCATTTTCAAGCTACCCTATTACAGGCGGGCCTATTCAAGCTGGCCTATTTTCGTCTGACAGGCGAAACATATCGACCAATAAGCTATTTTCTTGATAATCGAAATTATGTCTCGGCCCCGTGCGCCTATGGCACGGGCTTTGCTTAGCTAAGCCTAGATCTCAATAAAAACAAAAACCAACTCGATTGAAACATGCTTACAAGCCCGCACATAGCCAATGATAATTCCCCCACGGTCCAAACCGCTCATAAAAAGAGCGCTTATGAAGCGAGCGTTTATGAAAAGAGCGTTTCCAAGGCTCAACAGATCACATCCAAACGCGCTGACCTTTCAAATTATAGCCCAGTCTGGCAGCCCAGCCCCGCAAAGCCGCAAACAGCTAGCTCCCCATCACAGATAGACATGTCAGACATGACAGATAGAGCAGACAAGGCAAACACGGCAGGTCAGTCAGACACGATGAATAAGGCGGGCCGTGCCTCGCGCCTGCCCTTTACGGCCGCGTCTTTGTTTTGGATAACAAGCTTACTGGCCAATATCTGGGCAATAGTTAGCGTCCCCGCAAATTCCATACATTTATCCATCGCCTTACTGGCCATGTGGAGTTCATTATTTATATCATTTTTGGCCTATAAGCGTCGCCGCATTGTTCTCGCTGAAATGGGGGCTATGGCCGCCCTGCTCAGCTTTGCGCTCGCTCTACATATAGCGTCGCACAGATTCGGGATATTTTTCTCGCCGCTTATTGGCGCAAGCCTGACCAGTTTTGCGGGATTAGCCCTCGCCTTTAGCTTAAACTCAAAGCTGGCCCTACGGCTTGGCGGCCTTATCGGCGCGGCAGGTTTCATATTTGCAATGAGCGCCAATGCGCCCGACAATCTATCCAGCTATCTATTATTGGGACTACCGCCTTTTTGCTTAGCTACAGCTTATATTGCGCGGCGGCTCTGCGATATGCCCAGCCTGCTATTGGCAATCTTAACTGGCTATTTTGGGCTAGCATTTTATCTTTATCTGGCATCGCCCATTTCCCTAGCATCGTCCACGCCAAATATAATAGCCCCGCTAAGCTTGACCTTGATTGGTCTGGCTCATAACCGCTTTGGAAAATTTGCTCAGCTTAACGATATATTTGGCGGCCATATACATCGCCTTTTGGGCTGGACAGCGGGGATGACGGGCTTGTTAGCCATGCTCATGATCTGGCAATCTTGGGGTGGCTTTGCCGCAGAGCCTATCAGCGCCGCCGCAGATAAATCGGCGCCAAGCCTTATAATCAACGGCCTATTGGCAGCCTGCGTTCTCGCTATCGCCACTTTTGAATTCTGGCGGGCTAAATTGGGACATCAAGGCCTACCCAAAGCCCTCATTATGAGCGCCCTGCCGCTGCTATTTATTTATGCCGTTTTAAACGTCAATGCGCTGTCTTTGGCGCTCTCCTCCTTCAACCCAGCTCATTTACCGCTCGCCGTTCTTATTCTTTCAGGGATTATCTGCGCGCTCGGTTTTGGCCAGCTCATAAATGGGCTACGCCAAAGCAAAGCTCTTATGGTGCTGTTTGCCCTTTTAACCATAGGCGCTTTATTTGCGATCGCTGGGGGCACAATTTTCCAAAGCCAAGAAAGCGCGGTGCTCGGCGCCGCCGCTCTGTTTATTTCTGGCTTATTTGCACTTGGGTTAACTGGAAACGCCAAACATCGCGCATATGCCTATGATGCTCAATATGCCTAAACTCAATAGGCCCAACTTGCGCCACAGCCTGTCAAAAAGCTGGCTCATACTGACGGGAGCCATCTTGACGGCTCTGCCTTTGAGCGCAATTGCAGCGCAAAGCTCGCGCATTACCACAGGGCAAATTGTGACACTGCCTTTCACCATAAGCCATGTTCAAACGGACGAGCTTTTCCCGCTCATAGATATCCAAGTCTATCTAAACAGGCTTAATCTTGACCGGCTTGCGGGTGACAATAATTTTGAAATAGGCCAGACAGCATTCGTCTTTTTAAAACAAAGTGGTAGCGAAGCGTACCCCTATGCAATTCTTCGCACTGCGCCGAGCGCTTTGCCAGAACTACCACCAAACGATGCTGACGAGCTAAACAATATAGCCGCTAATGATACCCATATGATAAGAGCGCGCGTCACAGACCAGATAGACAATCAGCTTATATTAGATTACGGCTTTGAGCGCATCTCGCCCCAGCAAAGCTTCATCCAAGATATTACAAGCCGTCCCAATCAGCCCTTATCATTATCTCTGGCGCTGTCCTCTGATGGCCGCAGTTCAGTTGCCACATTATATAATGGCAAGACCGCTCATGATCAGCGCGTAATTCTAAAATCAGTACTGTTGGGACGCAGCAATAAAAGCGACAATATTGCCCCGCCGAGATAACCACCTAGATGAACCGCGACGGCAATGTCACTTGGCAAAATAGCTAACATTCCAGCCAATATCATAAGCACATTGATAATCAGCCAAACGCCGCCCCATTTTATCAGTTTTTCCTTGCCGCCCAAAACATAAGCCGCTGCCGCCATAAGCCCTGCCCCGCCGCCCGACGCCCCAATCACTGAAACAGTTTCGCCAATCAACCCCGACCAAATTATCTGCGTAAAGCCGCCAATCAAAGTTGCAAAAGCGAAAATAGCTAAAAAGCGCCCAGCAGAGCGCCAGCCTTTCCCTGCCGAGCGGCAGATAACAATGCCAAATATAGCGATAAAGCCGCAATTCATAAATAGATGTCCCCAATCGCCATGCACTAAGGCATAGAGCAGAAAAGAGCTGGGGTTCGTGATAAGCTCGCCCTCAATCATGGCTAAATAGAAATACTCAGCCAATCTATTGAACATGTTTACTGGCAAAATTTGCGCCAAAATATGAAATATAATAATGACGCCACATGTCCAGACTGGAACAGGTTCGCTTAAATTGAAAAAGGGTTCACGAGTTTTCATAGGCTGTTGCTAGCCCAAATATGAAATATGTCAAAACAGATATGAAAAACAGATTGCGAAAACCTCACAAACACGCTTATTGAATAGCCAACAGCCCTTAAAATGGGCGATCTGAAATGAATAAGCTGGAGAAGACATTCATGCACTGGTTTGCGCAAGTACAGGGTCAGATATATGGCCCCTATAGCGATAGCCATATGCAGAGCTATGTCGCAGAAGGCCGGCTAAATGCAGAATCGCTGATTAGCAATGTCCCCGCAGAGGGCTTTTACCCTGCCTCAACTTATGACATCTTTTCATTTTGGGCGGGAACAGGCCAAATAGGCGCTCATCAAGCCGTTGGCGAGACCGCAATGGGCAGTACGTCAATGGGAAGTGCAGCAAATTATCAACCGACCACGCCAAGCGAGCCTTATGCATCCCCCGCCGTTTTAACAACGCCCATGACACAAGTCTCTCAAAGCGTAAGTCCAAGCTATGGCCTAACTCATCGCGGCGCAAATTCTCACAGCGCGGGCCAAGACACTCTGTCTAATGCCTCGCCTAATGCCCCTGTTAAAGAGCTTAAAATCTTTATGATCATGGCTGAAATTCAATCTGAAGGCCTTGTGGCTTTCTTAGCAGCGTTACAAGACTTTGGCACGGCAGAGCGTGTGGGCGATTCAGTCTGGCTATTAAAAGCACCAACCTCGTCAGATGCTCTGCGCAATAGCTTGTCTCAAGCGCTCTCGCGCCAAGACCGTATGTTTATCATTGATTGCACAGGCAATAAAACGGCGTGGTTCAACATTGGCGCTGACCTTGATAGCCGCATCCGTAATCTTTGGGACGATGACAGGAGATAATGACTGCCCGTAATGAATCACTACGCTCTTAAATTACCTTGAAGGCAATTAGGCCTATGACGTGATTTCTTTTAAGCCCTTGGCGTAACGCGCCGCTTTTTCAACATAGCTAAGCGCATTTAATTTTAGCATCTGGATTTGCGTGTCATTGAGCGTCTTAATCACCTTACCGGGGGCGCCGACAACCATTGAATTATCTGGAATGACCTTACCCTCAGTAATGAGGGCATGCGCGCCGATGATACAGTTTTTACCGATCACCGCTCGGTTAAGCACTGTTGCGCCAATGCCAATTAAGCTCCCATCCCCTATATCGCAGCCATGCAACATAGCCAGATGGCCGACAATAACATCTTCGCCTAAGGTAAGCGCAATACCTGGATCTGTGTGCAACACAGCTCCATCTTGGACATTACTGCGCGCGCCGATTGTGATCGTGTCATTATCGCCGCGCACAGTTGCGTTAAACCAGACGGAACTCTGCTCGCCCATCACAACATCACCAATCACATCAGCGCTAGGCGCTATATAATGGGAGTTGCCGACAGGTAATTGCGGAGCTTTTCCGTCCAGTTCATATGTCGCCATATTTAATTTTAGTCTTCTGCCTCAGCTTCGACCTCTTCAGCCGCCGCCTCTTCAACGCCGCCTAAAAGACGCTCTTCAGGTGAAGGAGAGCGCGTTTCACCAACAAACCCAAACAGATGTTGGTTTCTCGGATTACCCGGGCTAGCGCCTTCGGTGCGCAATTTGAACACAGTTCCATCTCTTAGAATGAGTTCTTTTCCGCCCAGTGATGTCTCGCTGGTATGACCTGTCCATGCAGAGACTTCTACAGGATCGCCCACAGCCATGGAGTCTTCTTCGAAGCTATAGCGGCGCGCAAGATTAGCTTGCATGGTTTCAATACGATATGTTGTCACTTCACCATCTTCTTCAACGTCGACATTGAAGAAAATATGGGGATTAACAAAGTCAATTTTACTGACCGTACCCAAAATAGTTATGCTTGAATCATAATCATATAGGGCCTGAAATGAGTGATGGGCCTGCGCAATACCTGAAAAAATTAAAGGTGAGGACACTGCCATCACAACACTAGCTAAAAGGCCTTTGGTAGCTGTTTTCATTTTATTCTCCGCTTAAATTTAAATTCTTGTCAGGCTTCAATCATGTAAATCATTACATTCAACCCGAGCTAATTGTATAGACCCCAAAATGGGTTCCCCCTGAGCCAGCTATTACTTAACTCTTATAGTAGGCCTCTACATTACATATAACGCATAAATACGCCATATCCGTCGTTTTAGCTGATTTTCTTTACATTAACAGAGATTTTCACAGCCATTCGGGCATGATTTGTCAGCTTTAGCCTTTGAATTGCCTATTTGCCCCTATCAGCCATGATTCGTTAAGGCGCACATGCTTACATATCATCCAAATCTTGCTGCAAAATAGAGATATTAAGGTCATAAGAAATATCGTCTTTATCTTCATCATCAATATAGAGCAGGCCCAAAATTTCATCATTTAAGTAGACCTCAACACTGTCTTGGACTTTGCGCGGACGCAATTCCACATTGGCCGAGCCAAAGCGCTGGGACAGATAAGATTTTACTTGCGAGAGTTGTTGGGCGTTCATAATGGGCCTGTCTAATTTAAAAGGTTTAAGACGATAATGTCTGATTCATTTCTTCGGCTGGCTTATCACAGCATGTCCCGCTTACGGGTTTAGCTGGCACGCCTGCCACCGTGCATTTTTCTGCAACAGGGTCGAGCACAACGGAGCCTGCGGCAATGCGGGCAAAATCACCAATAGCAATATTGCCAAGAATTTTTGCGCCTGCTCCAATCAACACGCCCTTGCCCACTTTAGGGTGGCGGTCTTCATGTTCTTTTCCAGTTCCGCCAAGCGTTACCGCATGTAAGATAGAGCAATCATCGCCCACACTGGCCGTCTCACCCATGACAATACCCGTAGCATGGTCAAACATAAGCCCCTTGCCGAGCTTAGCCGCGGGATGAATATCAACGGAAAATAGTTCTGAGCTACGGCTTTGCAAATAATAGGCAAACATCTCACGGCCTGAATTATAAAGCGCATGAGCGAGGCGATGAGTCTGAATGGCCAAAAACCCTTTAAAATATAAAAAGACTTGAAGGCACGACTTCGCCGCTGGATCACGCTCACGCACGGCCCGCATATCAGCTGTGGCAGCCTCTATGATGGACGGGTCGGCATTATAAACCTCTTGAAAGACCTCACGCACATGTAGCGCTTTAAAATCCGATGTGGATACTTTTTCGGCCAAATGATTAGCCAGCGCATCGCCAAAGCTTTTCCGGTCCAAAATCATAGCATGAAGCATAGAGGCCAGAGCGCGTTCTTTGACTGCAAATGTGGCCGCGTCTTGACGCAACTGTTCCCATGTGCAGGTCGGAGCCACCGCATTTGATGCGACATTAATATGACTCATAATAGCCTCCTCTGATGATCTTACATCTCTCATTATGGGCAACCATAATTATGGTTTCAACCATGCTTTGTTTTAAAATAGGGCTCCCGCCCCGTTTTGCCAGACTAAATTTAGCACAATACAGTATAAATTGAGAATATTTATGCTTAGTTACATTTCGGTGTTACATTTCGGTGTTACAACTCGGCATTACAACTCGTTTGCGGCGCGGCCTAACCGCGTCCGCGATAAGGCGGCACGCCTTGATCAGGCAACCAAACGCTTTTGGGGCACTCCCCATGCTGATAAAACACATCAATCGGGATGCCGCCGCGCGGGAACCAATAGCCCCCAATGCGCAAAAATAAGGGCGATAGCTCTTTAACAAGGCGCTTGCCAATGCCTGTCGTGCAGGCCTCGTGGAAATCGCCATGATTGCGAAAACTGCCCATATAAAGCTTGAAGGCCTTACTCTCTACAATCCATTCATCAGGCACATAATCAATGACCATATGTGCAAAATCGGGCTGTCCTGTGACGGGGCAAATGCTTGTAAATTCAGGCACAACAAGGCGAATAAGATATGGCTCATCGCGCGAAGGGTTTGTGATGCGCTCTAACACAGCCTCATCAGGTGAGGCTGGCAACACGCTCTCTGCGCCTAGCATATTCAAATCTTTATATGTTTTCGTTTCGCTCATCATAGCCTCACAGTTCGCGCGCTTTTAAGGCGCTACGGCGCTGGCTGCAAGTGCCTTATATATCAAGCCTCGCCAAATATATAAGCTGAAGCAATGGCTCGAAATTAGGCCGCTTCACGTTTGCGTTTGAAAATTCGCGGCATTTCATAGGCAAGGATGGCTTTCTGCCCTGCCCGCTCCACATAAATATATGTGAAGTGAGAGACAGCCACCACGATTAACAAATATGGGATTAGCAAGAGATCGCCCACAAACCAATTTGTAGCTAAATCCTCTCCTATCAATTTTGGTAAAAGTTTGAACGGAATCGCGCTAAAGATAACTGCGATCAGCATATGCACTAAATATATAGAATAAGAGATTTTGCCCAGATAAAGCATGGGCGCGGTTGCCATCACCGTAGATATAGCGCCTCGTCCAATGGCAAATGTAAACACAAAAAGAACAGCAACAGGAGCGAGGAAAAACTGTAATTTCCCCTCCCATGTAAAGACAAAAACCAGCAAGACAATAAGTGTCACAATTTCTAATAATGTGGCCCAAGCCGTTACATCGCCATTCCGCGTTTCAGGTTTCATCAAGCCATAGAGCTTTGCAGCAATAATCCCTGAGAAAAACCCACCAAGGCAGCGTAGAAACCCATAATCATAATGGAAATCCATATTCGGCTTAAGTGTTGACATGAACGCATAAAGCGCGGCTATGCACAGGCCCATAAATACAAAATGCCATGTCTTTTTTGGCGGGCATAGCAGCATGACGGCAAGAAAGACAAAATAGCTATAAAACTCAACACTAACAGTCCATGATGGCGCATTAAAGGACAGCCCTTCCAAAACGCCCATAGATTGCGTCAGCGTTAGATTAGCAAAAAATGAGCCCATTGATTCAAGCGCTCCAGATTGAAACGGCAAAACCTCCCCTGGACTCACAGCAGATAGCCCAACAGCATGAGCCAAAACACGCGCAAAATGGAATAATACAAACATCATAAGCATGAAAAAGTGCAGCGGATAAATACGCGCAATTCTGCGGCGTATAAACATGATACTTTGATCGCGCGTTTTCAGCCGTCCATTATATAAAATGAACATTAAAAAACCGGAGAACACAAAAAACAGATCCACCAGAACCTGCGCATTATCCAATTGCCCATTAATATTAGACAGCCATGCCGTGTGATAAATCGCGACAGCAAGCGCCAGAAGACCTCGAAACCCATCCAGCGCGCCGAAATATTCAACGGGCTTAGAGCGAGCAGGCGCAGAGGAGGCAGGCGCAGCACTGGCAGGCGGACAGGAGGCAGGCAGAGAACCGCTTTGTTTTGTTAAATTTGTCTGGCCCATATCCACAAAATTCTTATTAATTTTTATAATTAGACCCGCTCATAGACCAATATCGCAAATATTCGATTAAAGCCGAGGTTACATCTTATTAGGACTTACGCTAAACTCACTTAACTCTATGTGCCGGTTATCACGTCACACTCACTAGGAAAACCATTATGAAATCTCGTGCCGCAGTCGCCTTTGAGGCTGGAAAAGATCTAGAAATCGTCGAAGTTGACGTTCAAGGCCCGCAAGCTGGCGAAGTCTTGGTCGAGATCAAAGCAACAGGGATTTGCCACACAGATGCCTTCACCCTCTCTGGAGAAGACCCTGAAGGCGCTTTTCCCGCCATTCTTGGCCATGAGGGCGCAGGAATCGTGCGCGAGATTGGCGCAGGCGTCACATCACTTGAAGTCGGGGATCACGTTATCCCGCTCTATACAGCGGAGTGCCGCGAATGTGACTATTGCTTGCACCCTAAAACCAATTTGTGCCAGAGCGTGCGTGCGACCCAAGGCCAAGGCCTCATGCCCAATGGCACGTCGCGCTTTAGCTATAAAGGCGCGCCCATTTTGCATTATATGGGCTGCTCCACCTTCTCCAATTACACTGTTTTGCCCGAAATCAGCCTCGCTAAAATCCGCAAAGACGCCCCTTTTGATAAGGCCTGTTATATTGGCTGCGGCGTGACGACAGGCGTAGGCGCGGTGATTTACACAGCCAAAGTGGAGGCTAATACACGCTGCGTAGTCTTTGGCCTTGGCGGCATTGGCCTTAACGTGATTCAGGGCCTAAAAATGGTCGGGGCCAAGCAAATTGTCGGTGTGGATTTAAACCCGAAGCGTGAAGCTATTGCTCGCCAATTTGGCATGACAGACTTTATCAACCCGTCAAAAATTAAAGGCGACCTTGTCGGCCATGTCGTCGAGGTTACGGGCGGAGGCGCGGATTACACATTTGAATGTATTGGCAATGTCGATGTCATGCGTGCCGCGCTAGAGAGCTGCCATAAAGGCTGGGGCGAGAGCATCATTATCGGTGTGGCTGGCGCAGGCAAAGAAATCAGCACCCGCCCCTTTCAACTCGTGACAGGCAGAAGCTGGCGCGGCACAGCCTTTGGCGGAGCGCGTGGCCGTACAGATGTCCCCTCTATAGTGGACATGTATATGGATGGCCGCATCAATATTGACGACCTTATCACCCATAAAATGCCCTTAGAGGATATAAATAAGGCCTTTCACCTCATGCATGAAGGTAAGAGCATTCGGAGCGTTGTAGAGTTTTAAACGCTTTATAATTTGCACTATAATATGACACTCATCAGCCAAAATAAAATGCACGGCGGCACTCAAGCCGTCCATGAGCATTATTCGCCCGCCTGTAATTGCGATATGCGCCTTGGCGTCTTTACGCCAGAGGGCGCTAAATCCGCCCCTGTCCTTATCTTTCTCTCTGGCCTGACCTGCACAGAGCAAAATTTTATCACAAAGGCAGGCGCGCAAAAATTGGCGGCCAAGCTCGGCATGATTATTATAGCGCCCGACACCTCCCCGCGCGGTGATAATGTGCCTGATGATGAGGGCTATGATTTTGGCAAAGGCGCGGGATTTTACCTTAACGCCACCCAGAAGCCTTGGGCTGATCATTTTCAAATGGAGAGCTATATCCGTGATGAGCTTCCCGCATGGATTGCCGCCAATATTCCCGCCGCAGATATAAACCGCATGGGCATAAGCGGGCACAGTATGGGCGGGCATGGCGCGCTAACGTTGCACCTAAAAAACCCTGATCTGTTTAAAACATGTTCCGCTTTCTCGCCAATCATCGCTCCGTCCCAAGTACCGTGGGGCCAAAAAGCCTTTACGGGCTATCTGGGCACGGACATGACCACATGGAGTGCCTATGATTCCTGCGCCCTTGTCAAAAATATGTCCAGTTCGGCGCATATTCTAATTGACCAAGGCAGCGAGGATCAATTTTTAAGCGAGCAGCTTCGCTCGCACCTGTTTCAAACGGCCTGTGAACTGGGCGGGCAAGAGCTAACCTTGCGTATGCAGCCCGGCTATGACCATAGCTATTATTTTATCGCAAGCTTCATTGATGATCATCTGCGGTGGCATGCCGATCGGCTTTAAGCTTATATTTAGGATAAAAAGTTATATTAAAACCAGAGCATTCGTTTGTTAATTCTCCCATACGAGTAACGTATAAATACGTAATATTTTCATGGCTCATCAATAAAGCCTCTAATCCCGTTAGGAATTTCGATGCATTTTCGGTTAATTACTCATCTGTCGCGAACCCAGGCGTGACAGAGGCCGATTTTCGCACAATTGCAATGTTTGCGGCTATGTTTAACCCACCCACGGCATATTTCAGAAACATCGCCCAGAAATATAGCGCGCGCCTTTCAGTTTTGACGCCAACTTATTTAGGCAATGCTTATTTAGGCAATACTGACCGTCTTGATATTGCAAAAGGCTCGAATGCCTTCGGCCGCCAGCTCCCGCCCATAGCCTGACCGCTTTATCCCTCCAAAAGGAAGGCGCGGGTCAGAGCTTGTAATTGAGTTAACAAAAGTCGCCCCCGCTTCAATCTGCGCAATAGCGCGCTCTTGCTCATCGCTCTCGCGCGTCCAAATTGCCGAGCCAAGTCCAAAATGACTATCATTGGCCAGATCGATGGCCGCGTCCAAACTATCGACCTTAAAGAGCAAGGCCACAGGGCCGAAAAACTCTTCGTAAAAAAGATCAGAACTGGCGGGTATATCTTCCAAAACCCCCGGCAAGACGTAATATCCTGCGCCCTCAATCGCTGTGCCGCCGGTTAAAAGCCGCGCCCCATCTTTAACCGCGCGCCGCACCTGATCGAGCAAGCAATCGCGGGCATTTGCGTCAACCAAGGGGCCAATATCGGTCTTATCATCCATTGGATCCCCAATCTGATAAGCCTTAAACATCTTGACCACCTTATCGCGCACTTCGTCATATATATCGGCATGGATGATAAAGCGCTTAGCCGCGATACAGGATTGACCATTGTTTTTAATGCGCGCCTGCGAGCTTTCCAGCACTGCCTTATCAATATCCGCGCTAGGCATAATCAAAATGGGATCAGAGCCGCCAAGTTCCAGCACAGTTGGCTTTATCACATCTGCGCAAATCTTTGCCACCGCAGAGCCAGCAGGCTCTGACCCTGTCAACGTCGCCGCCCGCACGCGCTCATCGCGTAAAACTTGCTCCGTTTGACTAGCTGAAATTAACAAGGTGATGAAAGCATCTTTGGGAAAGCC
>JALZUP010000238.1 GCA_023301505.1 Robiginitomaculum sp. | reverse complement strand
GATAACGATGATGATAGTCGTCTTCAGCAGCTATCTATGTTGTCACTGTGCAATGAAAGAACAGACGATTTGTTAGAGCAGGTGAATAGGGAGGTTGATTCTGAAACGCTAAGTAAGGCGGTATATATAGATAAAATTGTAGAACTGTTCGCCGTGCAGTATTCACCGATGACGGATGATGAAAAGACACTCATGGGGATTATTGACTGCAAGTCGAAGCTTTTTGCGACAGCGGTTGGTATCCGGCCTAAAGAGGATTTCGGCGACGACAATCGCAAAAACGCTGCTCTTATGATTCATCAAATGTTAGAGAATGGACAGTACATCAAATCCAATCGGCAGACGAGGTGTTTGACAAAAATGGGAGTGTCCGATGATATCGGGGGGTTTATCGATATTATTAAGTTACTTGATCCTAAAGGTCGAAAAGCGCTCTTTAAGACGTTAGCCGGATAGCCGCATGGGCAACGTGGTTGTTATCAGCTTCGGTTCGAGCCTGGCAAATGGCTTATTCACAGGTCGTCGAGGGAAGCCTGGCGTGGCAGAAATTGTTGGGATTACTGGCTTTTCAAAAAAATATCAATTAATGGAAAAATCAGCAAACTCAGGGTGTCCCTTTGCTGCAAGTGTGTTGCCGGTTGTTAGAGTAAGAATGGCAGAGATAACAAAGGCCATTATAATTGAGAGTGAGCGAGTGGAATCGCTCCCTTTGTTGATACCCGTCGACGTGGATGAAGCAAAAAAATTCGTTCATGACGTGACGAGATTCAGCAGCATGGGGATAAAAACGATGCTTCATTCTATGGTGAAATTGGATGAACTTGCACTTATTGCTTATAAGGCAAGAATGGGAGGTGCCATCAGTAAGAAGCAGTCGTTTTCGCTACCGGAGAAGCATAAAAAGCGTATTCGTGCGTTGATGTTCTATTGCTATCAATACGAAGATTATAAGTTCAGAGATTCGACTTCATCAGCTAATATTAATAAATGGAATTATATGGTCTATCGATTCGGAGAACCTACGGTGAAACCGGCGAATCATGTTGTATAGGCTTATAATTAGTGATAGATTTAAATCTGTTTCACCAAAATCCTAAAGAATAATTTCGTACCATTCTTTTTAGGTGTTCTACTTCGGTAGGACGGTACAAACTTTCAGTACCCTTCGGGAGTTAAATCCCGTTGGGGTTTGCTCCCTTTTTTTTATATAAATTTGGAGCAAATCATGGCGTTAAAACCAACTGAAAAAAAGAAAACATTACCGTTGTTCGAAGTAACTGCTGTCTTCACTGATAGTGGCAGACGTACTCAGTATATTAACTGTGGTGCGATTTGGGCTTCGGAGAAAGGCGCTGTTCTAGTGATGTCCTCACAACCTAAAGGTGACTTTGGTGACTGGGATAAAAAGACATTTATTGGGTTTCCTGTTAGAGGAAATAAAAAGGCAGCAGACCTATTATGCAGAAAAGGTGTTGAGACTGAAGATGGTCGCCAATTGCCTTTGATGACATTTAAAGCTGTGTTCTCAACAGCTGGTCGACGTCAACGTTTTATCGAGTGTGGGCGTGCTTTTATCGGTAATGATAATAAACTGGTGATAACTTTGGATGCACAGCCGGTCGGTAATTTAGGTGATTGGGATTATTCCACTTATGTTGGAATGATGACTGAAGCTAAACCGCGTGAAGCAGTCTCTTAGAGTAACTACCTGTTAACATACCCCTCGGCCTATTGGCTGAGCGGGTTGTTAACGAACGTAACGAAAAATATAGGATATAAAGTTAATATTGTTGATAAATATACGGTATTAAAAAATAGTAGTTAACACGTAAATTACCCACAGGTTCCCTGGTGTTGAGGGACAGCCTATGGTGGCAAGTTGTGCATAGTTAAGCACCGACAGCCTCTTTTTTCGTATTTTGTTTTACCGAAATTATGAGGGTAGGTCATTGAAGTTAATAGATTCGATAGTGGCAGTTTTGTGGTATTCGTACAGTGTGGTTTCTAACAACAATTCCGATAATGATAACACTGGATCGATAGTAGTTTGGGCCGGTGAGATTCGTAGTAGCAATATACCTCTGAGTGATATATTGAATAGTACGTGGGGAGAATAATATGGATATAAATGACACTGATGATGTTAACGACGCTAGGTATCAGGCGGTAGTTAGGTGGTTTAATCCTGATAAAGGCTATGGATTTGCTGATAACGATGAATTCGGTGAAGTATTTATTCACTACACAAGCATAGAGATGAATGGATATAGAGAAGTTGATGAAGGGGATATTATCGAGTTCCGCAGGGCAGTAACAGATAAGGGGTTCGCAGCTGAATTAATCACAATTGTTAAGAAAGCTGAAAAGGAAGTACCTTGTGTGGAATCGTCAAAAGTGGCTAATAAGTTGCGTTTTGTTGTGCCGACGGGTTCGCCTGTTCGTGCAGCAGCAGTAATCAAGCAGCATTATCAGGACGAAGGGGAGCTGGAGGTGCTCATAGATCAATTATTGGTGGCCGAGTTATGAAGACATTATTGAGTCTGGTTGTATTGGTTCTGCTTTCGGGTTGCGGCGGAGGCGGGAGTGATAGCGGTGGCAGTG
>JALZUP010000237.1 GCA_023301505.1 Robiginitomaculum sp. | reverse complement strand
ATCGAACCGACGACCTCCACACTGCCAGTGCAACAATATTCAGGGGTGGGATATCTGGGGACAGCCACTGATTTCTATCTTGCTATCATTAGACGAGGCGGTGCCTATCCCCAATTTCCTATGAAGTGGATGAACACTTCCCCAGTCCAATTAGCATTCAGGCAAATAAAAAAACTTCATGCGGCCTACAAGCGGCCACATGAAGCTTCGTCTCGTTCTACGATCACAACTGCCTGGGGGCAATTCAACTTTGGTCGCTTAGCTGTTGTCAGCTGGCAATTCTTCTTTCGCGTCTTTGTCCATCACGAGCTTGATATCAACATCAGCTGGAGTAGCTTTGGGCTTAGCCCCTTTTTTTGAAACAACAAGTGGTTTCCCGTCATTGCAAATCGCGCCCGGAAATCGGTTGGTGATATCTTGCGCAGATCCGCAATGCATGATTAGCCATTTTTCGGGCATTCCGCCAGCATGGAAATTTGAGTCTGGATTGCAGTCGTTGATCACATAGACATCATACACGGTCTGATTTCCCTGTTGACGCTTCCAGAGTTCCATGGGCATGCTTTTGGGTGCCAGTTTGCACTCAACCGTTTTGGCGGTGCACTTCTTTACTGGCACACAAACAGTGAAGTGACAACCGGGCATGCACTCAATCGACCTTTTGCCAATTTCTGTGCATGTTTCGGCTACACAGTGAACTTCAGGCACTTCTGTCTCATATTGGAAATCGCACACTTTTTGTGCGCAATCAGCATTGTAATTTTTCTGAGGAATCAAACCGCAGGTTTTGCAAGGAATTGTCTCTGCATGTAGTTGCTTCGATTTCTTGCAATTGTAAGGCAAGCAAATTTTGCAATCGAGGTTCTTGCAATTACAGTCCGTTGGATTTCCTGGAATACATCCACCGCTGCAAGCAGAAAACGGATTGCTCGCTACAGGAGCAGGCGTTGCAAAATGCATTACAGGTGCAGAAATTTGACCGACCTGATACACCGGTTGCGGGTAGTGCCCTTGAGAGATTTGCGCCGTCAGAATTCCAGGCGTGATTGTTACGGCCACGGTCAACGCGAAAGCGTATCGCAAAATGTTCATCTAGTTACTCCTTGTTAAGTTGGCTTCGTTATGCAACAGGAAATTCACTGCCACTTCCAGCAAAATACTAGAGTCCGATGGCCGTCACAACGGAAAGGCAGGTGACACCATGAGGGCACAATTCAATCCCGCTGGTGATCAAAATGCTAAACAAGATGCTGAACGCAACCGACAGTGCTTCACCCAAATATTTACTTGCTTGATTTAGCGGTTGTCGACTGCCCAAGCATCGCGTGCAAAACGACTTTCGACATACGCATATGGCAGCCAAATAAATCCACGATCACCCCAGTCAGGGCCCCAGCAAGTACGAGCTAGAAAAGCGCCGGTCGTTTCCCCCGCATACTCAGCAACTGGGAAATTGTCATCAAACCCCATCACCACGCATGCCGTTCCCCCCAGCGTTCCACCGCGACTCACATCAAATGAAATAGCTCGCGAATGCATTGAAAAATTACGGGGAACTGCGAATCCAATCAGGAATGGACTCCCTCCCCAAAGCCAGCGTTTCATGTTCCAAAGCCAGCTCGAAGGAGCTTGTGACCATGAATCAAGTCGGTAGTACCGGATTTCTTTGAATGCGTCGCCGTACCCAAAGAACCTAGGATTCGCAGTGACTGGGCGGGTGTTAGGACTTTCACACAACTGGCTGGGCGGCGTACCGAAGCGCTTCAGCGTCTTTAAGGTTGACCTAAGTCCGACGCCCAGCGTGCCTCCCCCACCCAAAGTTTCCTGCGTCAGCTGATGCAAAAATTCTACAGCACCGTCAACACGTTCTCCCTCCCATTTTCTGCTCTGCCAATCCAACAGGTTAAGCAGGGAAATTGCGCAGCTGGCGTGAGCGATTGCGTTACGCGATTCCGGCAAGGGTGCGAATTCGCCCTCGCGCAGGTCAATTCGGCTAGGAAGCTCTGTTTTGATTTCGACCGGCAGTGTCCAGTCTCTCAGATCAGGGATATCAGGGCACCACCCCAAAGAGCATTGTTCCATTTGATCAATCCAAATTTCAGCGTGTACCTACAACGCGGGGAGCGTTGTGGTTGGTTATTTCATTACAAAGACTTTTCACTAACTATCAAAGATAGTCAACAAAAATACTTGGGAAGCCTTTGTGAAAGAAAGGGGCGCCAATTCGTCAGGCAGCTGAGTTGACAAGCTGTGTGTAATTGTTATTTTTTTTTAAAGAGAACGTGATTGGAATATTGGTGGAATGGGATATAACAAAAATGAGTAAACAGAACCAATCCCTTGAGGATTTTTGTACGGACTTTGATTATCGAAAATCGCTTCGATTTTCGGCTTTTCTTAAATTGCTTTTAGAGGCAAACGAGTATTCAGTTGATTTAGCGACTTCTCCATGGGAGTTCGCATTAGGATTTGACGAAGCGATCTTGCTAAACTTGAATCCCAACGATCTATACTGGATGCTGCGGAAAGAGTGGATACAGTGCCGTGGACTTGAAAGCCACGGGCATAGCCAAGGCTGTCCGGCTTTACCTACTTTTTGTCCCTCGTCAAAATTTATTATTCTTAACAAAGGTAAATCCGCATTTCGGCGAGCGAACGGGGGCCAGCCCCCATCCAGCAATACCGTGAACCGATCATCACGTGGTGACTCTTTTCGCACGTCGGTAATTCCCATATGGGATACTGCAAGAAGAGAGCTAAAGGTTTTGGGTAAAGTGGTCAAACGGTTCCGCTGGCCCGCTCCAAATCAAGAAACGATTATCAGTGTGTTTGCCGAAGATGGCTGGCCTCCAAAAATTGAAGACCCACTACCTCGTGGGCACGGGCTTGATCCCAAGAGACGACTAGGCGACACAATCAAATGCCTAAACCGAAACCAGCAAGCCGACCTTATTCGATTTCGGGGAGATGGCACTGGCGAAGGCGTACTCTGGGACATCAATTCTGTTGCTACACCAGGAATTAACATGGGCACTTGTAGCGGCGATGGTGAAGAACAGTCGTTCGCTCATTAGGTGAACTCGCAAGCGATTACGGGGACAGGCCGCTAGACTAAACGAGCGATCAATGAAGTCTTTGTTTTAAGATTAGAAAATAACTCGGTAGTGCGGTGCAGCCCCGTCACTTTGTTCGTATGTCAAGCAAAGCCTGCGGCTGGTTGCCGACCAACGCTGTTCGCTGTTAAAAGGCTGGCTTGTTTCGACGAGACTCGAAGAGATCTCATAGAGCGTTGGCCCCAAAGA
>JALZUP010000236.1 GCA_023301505.1 Robiginitomaculum sp. | reverse complement strand
GATTGCATACATAGGGCGAGGCAATAAAGCACCGCCGCACATTGGAAAGAACTGATATGACTAAATTTCAAATAGGTAAAACTTACTTCACGCGTAGCATTTGCGATTCTGAAATGATTATCAGCGCAACAATTTCTAAGCGCACAGCCAAAACTGTCACAACTGACGATGGTAAAACTTTCAGACTTGTTAACACTTATAGCAAAAACGAGGGATTTCGACCTTGGGGAAATTATTCGATGGCACCTGTTATTACCTCGGATAGAGAAATAGCTTAATGACTTGGCAAGAAAAAGCGCAACACCTATTAGGCGAGGGCTATATATCAACCCTCGCCTACATGGCTGGATGTAATCGCAGAACAATGCAAAGATGGGTAAAGGGTGTAAATGAGGTGCCGAAAAACATAATTGACGATGTTAACGCCACTTACGAAATATGGATAAAATAACAGGGCTTTACATGGTGGGTAATGTTGTGTTATTGTTTGGGTATGGATATTACTGGAAATGATAAAATCATAATGCAAGCTTGCGAGTCAGCAGGTTGTTATGTTGTAGAAGATGAATTTGTGTTCTTAGTTCGTGATGAGAATGGCAATCAAGCGGCTATCAATTACGGACAGGAAAGCGTTGAACGTGCTTGTGTTAATCTTGCAAGGCTCGGTATCAATGGCGTAGCTGAATGGGTAGGTAAAGTCCCCGAACAAGTAGCGCCTAAACCTAAGGCGCATATCGAGTATAAGATTGAACCTACAAGCGAGAAAATGACGTGGTTTAATGTTTTGGATAATGATGGCAATATTCAGAACGCTAAACGATTACGTAAAGCGGATGCGATAGAATTAATGGAGAACCTAAATGGCTAGACCTGTTAAGTGGAAAACACCAGAGGATTTACAAGTCGCAATAGACGCTTACTTCGTTAATTGTGATGCAAAAGAAATACCATATACGGTTACAGGATTAGCACTTGCTTGCGATTTAACGCGCCAAGGAATGCTTGAATATTGCGCTAAAAGTGACGCATTTTCTGACACAATAAAGAAAGCCAAGTCAAAAGTAGAACATTATATTGAAGTTCAGCTTTATAAAAATAACGCTACTGGATGCATTTTTAACCTCAAAAATAACTTTGGTTGGAAAGATAAAACAGAACAGGAACTGACTGGTAAAGACGGTGCAGCTTTATTTCATCCTGTAAAAGTTGAGTATGACAACTCTTAAAATCACCTTTCCACCTGTTTTTAAGTTCCTTGGCAAGAAATGCCGCTATAAGGTTGCGTATGGTGGCAGGGGTAGCGGCAAGTCATGGGCATTTGCACAGCAAGCCATATTAGAAGCTTATAGCCGCCCTAATACATTAATCCTTTGCACTCGTGAGATACAGAAATCCATCCAAGAATCGGTCCACAGGTTACTTGTGGAGCGTATTGAGTCGATGGGTATGAAGGATTATTTCGAGATACAGAAGACAACCATCAAGTGCCTGAACGGCTCGCAGTTTATTTTTGAGGGTTTAAAGCACAATATCTTTAATATTAAATCCTATGAGGGTGTTGATATTGTATGGATAGAAGAGGCTCAAACCGTATCGGAACTTAGCTGGAGCGTGTTAATACCTACCATCCGTAAGGAAGGCTCAGAAATATGGGTAAGCTTTAATCCTGATTTAGAAGAAGACCCTACTTACAAAAGATTTGTGCTTAATGCGCCACCAGAGGCAGAAGTGCATAAGGTAAATTACAGTGAGAACCCGTACTTTCCAGACGTACTACATAAGGAAATGGAATTAGAGAAGTTCCGTAACCCTGTGGCGTATCGCAATACTTGGCTAGGCGAATGTAAGCAAGCGGTCGAAGGTGCGGTGTTTGCGAATGAGTTAGAACTAGCGAAAGAAGAAAGGCGTGTTACTCGCGTTCCTATCGAAGCTGGCGTGCCTATCAATACCTATTGGGATTTAGGGCGTAGTGATAATACGGCTGTATGGTTTGCGCAACTGGTGGGCATGGAATGGCGTGTCATTGATTATTACGAGGCTAACGGGCATCAATTCGCAGAACATTTCATTCCTATGTTAGATGAAAAAGCCTATCGCTATGGCACTCACTTCTTACCGCATGATGCAACGCATAAACATATTTCTGCACCTAATTCAGTGTTTGAGCAAATGAAAAACGCATTGCGCGATAATTCAGATTTAGGCGATGATGTCAAGATAGTCCCACGCATTGAAAAGAAGAACTTGGCAATTGATGCGGCGCGTGGTATATTCCCTAGATGCGTATTTGACGCAAAGGCAACAGTTGACGGTTTACAGTGCTTACGGCGCTACAGGTATGAGATAGATATGCAGACAGGTAAGACAAGTAAAAGCCCTAAACATGATATTTACAGTCATGGTGCTGATGCTTTTCTTACGTTAGCACAAGCGGCAATGATTAAGCCTAGCAATAAGATATCACTGAAGGAATTTTACGCTACATGAAAACGACCATGACTTCATATGTTTATAATATTAGCAGGGCTGGTGGCAAACAGTCTATCATTGATGCGGCGCGCAAGTGGATGGCTAGTATTGACCCTTCCGCAAAGGAATGTAGATATGTATCAAGAGATGGATTTGCGTGCGTTCAATGGAATGACGTTGAGCAATCATGCTATGAAGCTTTCATGGAGATGAAAGGTAACCTTATTGCCCTTAGGAGTGGTAAGGTTAATGGCGGTTTAGGGATATGAAAATAAAACTAACTAGCACTCCTATCCAATATACAGATGGCGCAAGCGAAGAGCTTCTAAAGAATGACGTTCTTAAATGGTTTGCGGATATAGACAAGAACCATAGCGAAGTTACATTTAAGCATATTGAGCACGATATTGTAGCTGGCACTGCTATGGTAGAAGAAAGCCTCTATAATAAATACCTAGGTAAGTGATGAAAATAGACAAGCAAAAAGTACTCAGTGAGTTTTCAGATAGGCTTCAGTTATTCCTTGATTCCACAAGCGTTAAGTATTGGCGTGATGAAGTAAAGGTTCTTTATGCTGCTATGGCAGGGCATCAATGGAATGCGAATGACGCGGCGGACTTTAAGAGTAAAAACCGCCCTATGACGACAGTCAATAAGATGTCGCCTATCATTAAGGCAATCGCAGGGCATGGCGTAATCAACCGTAGTGAAATTAATATCATTCCACGCCGCGATACACCTACTGAAACGACAGAAGATCAAACCAACGTCATGGATGACGCTGTTAAGTTCTTGCAGGATGAGAGCGATTTCTTCTCTGAAAACGGCGCAACGTTAGAAGATGA
>JALZUP010000235.1 GCA_023301505.1 Robiginitomaculum sp. | reverse complement strand
GTTGCCCTACGATACGGGCTTACGGTTTGTGCTACGATACGCACTAAAGATTACTACTAGGCTGGTCGACTATATAGACTGTACGGGTAATGCTACGACACGCATTAAACTTTTCTCATCATAAGCGTTTTAAGTTTAATTTTAATCAATAGGAGATTCTAATGGCTGAAACCATTATTCCCGTTGGCGCTAGTAGTAGCTTTACATCTAAAGTATGGAGCGCCAAACTTTATCAAGACACTATCATGGGTGACCCGATTATCGCGGACGCACTTTCTGACGGTGTTATCATGAAAAAAAATGACTTAGTTCGTGGCGCAGGTGACCGCGTACGAATGAATTTTTCTAAACGTCTTACTGGTACTGGTATTATTGGTGATGCACCAAAACGCCCTAACCAGAAGCAAATCCAACACGCTTATGATGACGTTAACATTGAAAAGCTTTCTTCTGACCCTGTTTATGCAAAGATTGAAGGCACTATTTCACAACAGCGCACAGCGTTTGACCTAGACACAACTTCTTATCCAAGTGTTTCTGATTGGTTTAAACAACGTATGATTTCTGGTTTCTTTAATCAGTTGGGTGGTAACACTGCATCAAGCATTGCGTTTGATGGTGCTACCTATACAGGTTCAAATCTTATCGGTATTACTGGTATGAACGCTACAACAGCGCCATCATCTAACCGCGTATTCTTTGCGACTGGTTCGACCGATGCGGCTGTAGGTGCTTCTAGTTCTGCTACTTTGACGCTTCAAGCGATTGATGAGTTAGAAGAAGAAGCTGGCACTCAGCGCACTGGTGTTAATAACTTTATTCCGCTTATCGGTAAGGGTTATAAATACAAGTTCTATGTTGCTGAAAGTGCATTTAAGCAGCTTAAGCAACAAGCGCAAGTAAATGGCAATTTGACGTTACCACAGATTATGCTTCAGCAAGAGTCTAGCGGCAAAAATGCTACTGCTTTGCTTGATGATAGCTTCCAGTATAGCAAGACTTTGGTTATTTCTGTTCCTAACCACTATATGCCTACGGGTATTACTTCTGGTGCGGCGCAGCTTAACACCAAACGTGCTATCTTTACGGGTGCTGGTGCTGCTTGCTTGGCATTCGGTAAGGGTTACTCGGATAAGAAAGAAACTATCGCAGGATTTAAGATTCTCAATGACAACGATGATATCGAAGAAACTCGCATCACTGTTGCCACTGGTATCTTTGGTTTAAAGAAAACTGTTATTGATGGTGTCGACCAGTCAGCAATGACTTACACGCACTACATTGCATAAGGAGTATTGACAATGGCTACAGGAACTAACTTAGTAAGCGGAAAGTGGAAAGAAGGCGATGTTCAAACATTCGTTGGTAAATACACTGACGCAGCATCATTAGCTGGCGGAACTGCTGTTGAATGGGAAGGCGCTTTACCTGATATGGGTGGCGTAACTATTCTAGGCACTACTGCTACCGTAACAGGAAGTGTTGCGGGTAATGCAAAGGTGGGTACTACTACCGATGATGATGGTTTAATTGAAGCGGCTGCAATGACAACCGTAGGCGGCTTGGCTGCTAACGGTGATTTGCTTGGCACTAAAGTAACTGACACGGGTGTCGTGTTTGAAACTTCTGGTACTATTGCTGCAAATGCAGAGGTTTTCGTTACAGTTACATATGGTTGTGGCGACTTAACTTAAACCTTTAGTGAGAGCGGATAGATGTCATCTTTATTGGATTTGCGTACACGGATTAAAAATGCTTTAGCTTTGCAAGGCACTGTTTACGACGTTGATATAGACGACTCTATCCGCTCCGCTATTTTGGAAGTGTCGCAATACCCTATGTGGTTTCTTGAAACCAAGGGTAGCGTTACTTTAACAACTGGTAGTGATAGCGTTGCGCTTCCAGCTAACTTCGCTTCAGAAGAAAACACGCGGGTTTTGATAAACGGTTATTATCAGAACATTAAAAAACACAGTTTCACGGAATTAGAAAACGCCTATCGCTCAAAGCTATTTGGCGGCTATCCACAAAACTACGCCTTTTGGGGTGATAATATCTATGTGGACGTTGAAGCTAACGCTGATTACACCATAGATTTGACCTACCATAAAAAAGATGCGGAGCTTCCGCAAGATGATACAGATTCTAGCGTATGGTTTAATGAAGGTGCAGACGTTGTGCGTTTACTGGCAATGTCATACTTCGTAACGGACGTGCAGCAGGATGAACTTACAGCTAATCCAGACCAGTTATTCGCACGGTATGAACGCGCATTAGCTAAGCTTAGAGCGCGTAACGCTTATTACACACTTAGAGGGAACTTCTAATGCCTAATTTAACCACTAATTACAACTTTAATAAGCCTTTAGTAAATAATGCAACCGATGCAGATATTTGGGGTGACCAGCTCAATTCTAACTGGGATGATTTAGACGGGTTGCTTCGTAATCGTACTAATGCTTACAACTTCGCTAACTATCAGCTTGATAAAGCGCAAGTGGTTGATGCAAGCGAAACGGCGCATAGCTTAGGTAATATTGATGGTGACGTGGTGCTTGATTATGAGTTTGGGCACTGGCAATATGCGACTATTACAGGCGATATAACAAGCCTAACGATTAATAACCTACCTGCGGATGGTCAGGGTGGGTGGTTTACGTTGGAGCTGGTGCAAGATGCTACTGGCAACCATACTATCACGCTAGGGAGTGCATTTAAAACCGCTGGTGGTGCTGGTGTTACACTTAGTACAGGCGCTACAGCAAGGGATTTACTTCACTTCACTACACGTGATGCAGGTGCAACCATTTTAACACGTTCGGAGTTAGATTTTAGCTAGATGTCTTACGGTACTACATTAAGAAGTATTTTAGGCGCTGGTGGTGTTGGTAGGTTATTCAATGTCACTTCATACGCTGGAACGGGCGTTGCTCAAAACATCAATACAGGGCAGAAGCTTAGTGATGGCGGCTTGGTATGGGGTAAAATGACAGACGGCAGTGATAGCTGGGGTGTTTCTGATACGTTGCGCGGTGATGACTTCGTTTTAACGCTTGAATCTGATGCTATAAACGACCATGTAACGGATTCAATCACTTTCACCAATAGTGGCGCGACAGTGCAAAATTCTGCGGCATATAATAACAGCTCCTTTAATTATGTTATGTTCTCATGGCTGAAAAAGGCGGGTTATTTGGATATTCAGACTTATCTAGGTAATGGTACACCCGCTGCACCACCTACTGACGTACCGCATGATTTAGGGGTTGCGCCTAGCTTTATCATTATTAAGCCGCTTAACGTGACTGGTAATTGGAGCGCGTTTCATACTTCATTAGGTTTAAGCTCTAATAGAATAATCATAAATGATAGTGCTGGTGCTGAGTCGTTTGATGCTTTTGCCTCTTCTGGTAGCACGAATGTTTCTGTTAA
>JALZUP010000234.1 GCA_023301505.1 Robiginitomaculum sp. | reverse complement strand
TTTAACCCAAGCGGAAATCAACCGCATTCTGGATAGATATTCGGATAGGCTCTTAAAGCTCCGCGCTGACGTGATTTCGCGCACTGAGACGCTTAGAGCATTGAACGCCACGCAGTACGAGGCATATCGCCAAGCGATTGAACGTGGAGAGGTTGACGCTCGTAACATTACGAAGCGATGGGTTTCGGCGGGTGATTTACGAGTACGGTTAACGCATGTTGAGCTTAATTCTAACACTATCCCGTTTGATGGTGTTTTTATTAGCTCGCTAGGCAACTCCCTTCGTTATCCGCTTGATACGGAATTAGGCGCGGGCGGGGCAGATGTTATCCAATGCCGATGCGGTGTTGAGTATCGTATCAACTTCGCGGCGGGCGTGACGTAATGCAAAACAAGACGTTCACGGCCACGGTTGATGATTGGGTGAGGGAAACAAAGCGGCGCATGGAGGCGGTTGCTAAAACGGCGACGCAAGAGCTGTTTATCGAGGTCGTTAAGCCTGTGGGGCAGGGCGGCAGAATGCGGGTTGATACGGGATTCCTGAGGGCGTCCTTTCGCGCATCACTTGACGCGCCTGTCAATCTATCCATTGCAAACCCTGACCCTGAAAATGGGGATTTTACGCTAGATCAAGGGGAAATATCTCTGACTATCAACCGCGCTGAGATAGGCCAGACGATATTCGGAACGTTTACAGCCAACTATGCGCGGCCAAGGGAATACGGCTCACGCGGGCAACCTGCTGACGCTTTCGTTCTTTCCAATGCGCAAAGATGGCCAGAGTTTGTTAGCGAGGCTGTTGCGACGGTTCGGGCAGCGGCTGGTTAGCCAATAAACCAAAAGTATCTATAGTCCCAAATGTCTTCGCCAGAATTTCCCTCTTTATAGAATAAGACAAGGAATTTAGCTTTCACATTCTTGGTTCGGCTAACCTTGAGTCTAATATTTCGCAGCATCATGTGATTTATCCTTACCCGACATCTCAAGTGACAGCATTATCATAGTTATAGTCGTTTTACAGGCGGTTAGCGCAGTCTCAGTTGGCGCGTCTTCGCCTTGCTCCGTCCCTATTAAATCTAAAGCCTTGCGCATCCTTGCTAGCGCGTCGTCTTTACTCAAGATTGGGGGCATGAATGTCCATTGAATTAATTGACTTCGAGGTTTATGATCTGCTTATAGCGCAGCTTGGGGAATTTGTCCAAAGCCTGCCTGTTAGTGAGTACCCGCTGGATGATTTCCCAAATGGCGTTCGGGTTTCAATCCCTAACAATGGACTAGACATTCAAGCTAATTTATATTTGCGGGTGAATTACGTTCCCGCCGATTTGCCCGGGTCATGCCTTGGCGACACACGAGAGTTTAAGGGCATCTTGCTCGTGAACATCGTTATTAAGCGTAATAAAGGGATAAGGGCGGCAATGAAGCTCGCCTCACGTCTCGTGAACCATTTTCATCAAGGCTTAGAGTTTTTCAATACTGAATTAACCCCGCCTTTGAAAATAAAAATCCATCGTCAAGCGAATGCGCGGCCCGCTCTCTATGAGAGTGATGAAGTCGTCATCCCAGTGACAATACCATACGAATCTTTTTATCTACAGGAGGCATAAGATGCCATTTAACAGCCATAAAAACGGTGAAATTTATATTAGTGATGCGCCCGTGCCGTCAGACCTAGACCAAGCGGGCTACGAGGCTCTAACTTGGATTAAGATTGAGGGCGTTGGAACCATGCCTGATATTGGCGTAACAGAAAACGTTGTGACGTTTGACGGATTAGAGGGAGCTACATGCAAGGCTAAAGGTAACTTTAACGCTGGCGACCCTGAAATCACTTACAAGCGTCACGAGACTGATCCTGGTCAAATCAAATTGCTCGAAGCTGGCGCAACGGGTGAGAATTGGGGTGTCCGCTTTGTTCTTGGCGATGCGGCGACAGGCCTTACACGTACAAATGCGTACACGCGCGGCGTTGTAACTCGCCCTCGTATTATCGGCGGCGGCGGTGATGACATCGACCTACGCGGAACAACACTAGGGCTATCTCAGACGCCAATCGAAGTGCACCCGCAAGTCATCTAAATAATCCGCTCTGGTGAGGTATATGTCTCGCCAGAGCTTATCACATATTTCAGGAGAGTATTCACATGGATTTTGCAACAACCAAACCAAGCACAACCACAGCATCTATCACGTATATTGACGGGTCTGATACGGGGGTAAAGGTAACGCTACGCCACAAGAGCCATCCGCTCGTGAAGGCGTATGAGGCGACCGCCACGAGCGAGCAAATCGAGCTTAGTGACGGCAACCGAACGCAGGACAAGTTTATTGAGCTTTTGGCAAGACAGGCCGCGCATAGGCGATTTACAGCCATTGAAGGATGGGAGTGGCCTAAAGACGCAACCTTCAAAGGTGACAAGCCAGAGTTAACGCCTGCTTTCTTATCTGCCGTTTGCGATGAGCTGGATTGGTTTCGTTCAGACCTAGACCGGCACATCAAAAATGAGGTGGCCTTTCACCCAAAGTGGGCAAGCGTCTCTGCCAAGCCGTAGAGACGTGGTTTTATTATAACACACCCGTTTTAGGCGGGCAGACTTGGAATGAGGTTCGCGTCTCTCATGGGGCTACCGTTAAAAATCCTAAGCTCTTAAACACAGATCAAAAATATTGGTCTTGGTTTTTCGACTTACACGGCGCGCGGGCATATTCAGACGGCGTACCGCAAGCGATTTCATTCACTGAGATTAGTGCATGGAGGCAGCTTTTGAGCGAGCCTGTTGCACCACATCATGTCAAACTACTGCGCAAGATGGACACCGCTTTCTTAGCGGCGATATTAAAAGTGCAAAAGGAAAGGGAGGCCAATAAATAATGGATATAGCGGAACTAGGCCTTTCGGTTGATACATCACAGTTGGAAAAAGGCGAAGCTAGCCTTGATACGTTTTCAGCAACGGGCAAACAGGCTCAAGCGTCCGTCACGAGCCTTGAGGATTCAATACGGGCGCTAACGTCACAGATTGAAAAGAACGCCACCACGGTCACGCGGGCGCGGGCTACAAGCGTGCGGAACACGCAGCAAAAGACGCAAGAGCGCATTGCGGTTTCTGCCACGACCAAAGCTTTGATTGAAGAGGCTAAAGCGGCCACGGCCACGGCGCAGACTACGGACGAACTGGCAAGGGCGGCAAATACAGCGCGGGCGGCTAATAATGCCCTCGAAGCTGAATTAGGCCAGCTGACGGCAGCGCAACGCCGCGCGTCCGATGGACTGCAATTATCCGCTGACGTAAAGGCAAGGGCCACGCAGGCGACTAAGCTTTATACTGAGACGGT
>JALZUP010000233.1 GCA_023301505.1 Robiginitomaculum sp. | reverse complement strand
GAGAAATATGAATAAAGTAGTGATGGCGCTGGCGATGCTAGTGATGGCGTGGGGTGATTCAGTTTATCAGAGTTCGATCTTTACCTATCCAGATCTGGCGACTGCTACGGCTGAGGTGGGTGACCTGCCTAGCGGCGCAGTGGTCCAGGTGGTTAATGGTGGCTTGTACCACGTGGAGGGCGGAGCGTTAGTGGCTACGGCTAGTGGTGAGGTGCCTGAGGGGTATGATGATACTGCTATTACTGGGCGCGTTGAGGTGTTAGAGAATGCGCCTGATGCGGATACTATCTACGATGATACGGCGCTGGCGGGGCGGGTAGAGACGCTGGAGAGTGCGACTGATAACGATACGATTTATGATGATACTGTGCTGACTGGTCGGGTTGAGACACTGGAGAATGCTCCTGCTGTGACGGGTTATGATGATTCTGCGATCATTGGACGAGTGGAGGTGTTGGAGAATGTTCCTGCTGTAACGGGTTATGATGATACGGCTATTGCTGGACGTGTTGAAGCGTTGGAGGATGCGCCTGACCCAGTGGGATATGATGATACGATTTTATCAAATCGTGTTTTAAGCTTAGAGACTAACCAAATTAGGCTGTTGAGCCCATTGAGGAGGGCTGAGATCAATTCATTACTAGGAAATTCAGTAGACATTGCGTCTATCCCAGAAGTTTTCGCTTATTGGAATTCTTCCCAAACGGATGAGATCAGAGGACTTCGATTAGAGTCTCCTAGTTCTGAGGTAGTAGTTGTGGATGTTAATTCGTTGAGATTAAGCGGAGCGGATGGAGAGCAATCTCCATCGGCGCAAGCGACACTGGAGCCTGATTTCGAGACATCTACATCCACTACTGAATGGGTGGTGGAAATGGATATTCGGTTCGATCCAGCTAATACCGCGAGTCGAAGATTAGAGGTGATAAGATCGGAGAATGTTAATGAATGGCGATTGAGAATGGAGGATGATAGATTCTTATTAAATTATGTGGATTCGTTAGGGGTGCTCAAGTCTCGATTTAATATCAATTTCCCGCAAGTTTTAGATATTACGGGGCAGACTTCTTACAATATCATTTTACGGGGGAGTGAGACGCATTTAGAGGTGTTACTAGATGGTGTGATTCTGGATTCGGTGGTAGATTCGGATGGTTTCTCGTTCCCTACATGGGCGAGGATTGGTAGGCATAATAATTTCGGTAATTCTTTTTTCTTAGAGCGGTTAGAGTTGCGGGTTGATGGTGCTATTATTGATGAATGGAGTGATGCGTCCTTTACTAATAATGAATTAATCCCCTCCTCAACTAATAATAGCGGGCTTAGAATCGTTACTTTTGGCGGGTTTGATCCGTATGTAGACTCCGCTTCTGAGGTGGTTGGGTTTAGCGATTTCTCTCTAGGAGGAGTAATGGGAGAGCTGGGGAATACTGAGTGGGTGGCGGTGGATTCGGGGATTTTCTTTGATGGGGGTAACGCTAATTTGTTAAATTTATCATCATCACAAGTATTAGGAGGGCAAGTGGTGATAAATTACGTTTCTGACAATGATTATCAGATCGCTATATTAACCACCCCTAATGATGATAGTGCGGTTATTTTATCTGAAATACTAACAAAACAAGACTCATTTACTCCTAGCGCATTTGTTGATCTAATTCTACACGGTGGGCAGTCTAACGCGGTGGGTGAGGGTGATGCGTCTGCGATCCCTGCGCTTTTAGATAGCAAAGCTTTGACCGCATATAACTTCAATGATAATTACGAATTCGGTACGCAGAACAGCTTTCTGCGCCTCGGTCAACGAGTAGAAATTGGAGCGGAAAAGTATTATGGGGAGGCTATCGCTAGAAATGGTGAAAATCCTGCGGGGGTTTTTAAATACGCAGTAGGAGGTCAACTAACTAACGCGTTCCTTAATCCTAATGATGCAGGAAGCTTCGGGGACTATATTAATAGGGGTTTCCCGAAGGCGATCGCGTCATTGGAGGCGGAGTATCCTGAATCGGAAGTTCGATTCAAAGCGGTATATTGGGATCAGGTCGAGCGTGATGGTGGCAACGGAGGGAGGCAAGACTTGACGCTAGCGGAATTCCAGTCAGCAGTTAATACTAGAGCGTTTGTTATCTCTACTTTCTTTGATCGATTAACGGGCGAAGGTGGAGATAATAATTTTTCTATTACTAATCCAGATCTTGTTATGTTCTTACGGGATATTTCTGATGGGCAATGGGATATTGGAGGGGGCGGAGTGGCACTTTCTGCGGACACTTCTCATCCAGACTACATAATCAAAGCTAACGCTACCGAAGGTTTCAACGCGGTAGAAGTGAACGGCGAAAGAGTACCTTACACCTCAAGCGTTACCACCAATGACCCTCACCACTTCCCAGATGCGGAATGGAACGGCTGGATGGTGATTCGTACCGCGCACCAGCTCTTAACTGATCCGACTCATGGTTCTCAGCATTACCGTGAAGGGATTAGGCTAGTAAACGCTGACGGAATCGGAACTAGAGGTGAAACGGCGTTTTCTGGCGACGGGACTCACTTTGGGGGTACTTCTATGAAGGTTGTAGCTGAGAGATTTTTAGAAGTTTACAGCGCGGAATTCGGAGAGAATATCGTAATCGACTTTTGACCCCAAAACTAAATTTTAACCAAACGAAAATATGAAATTACTATTAGCTAAACTAACACAAGAATCGACATGGCGTGGACTTATCTACATTCTAACCGCTTTCGGTGTGACTATTAAGCCAGAGCTCACAGAAGCAATCGTAGCAACTGGCCTTGGCGCGGGTGGCCTTATCAATGTAGTGAAGAAAGACTAATGTCATACTCTG
>JALZUP010000232.1 GCA_023301505.1 Robiginitomaculum sp. | reverse complement strand
AAGCCGCCCGTTACGGGACACTGTTGCAAGCGCAGCTGTCCACATTGGGTTAGGCAGAAACTCAAGGCCTCTGATTATCATGCGTTCAGTCTCGATAAATCTGTCCATGCCGCGGTCAAGAGACAAGACAAACGGAGGCCCGTTAAATTCAGGTTTGCCCGTATAGGTCGGCCCGCGCGTACCGATAAGCGGCCACTGCGGGTCATACCCGCGAGACAGGTTTTCTTCTGTCGTGATGGTCAGCCCGTCGATTGCCTTAATTGTGCCGTATTCAAAATGTCGTGTGATTTGCGGCGAACCTTGCCCTTGCAAGCAAAATCCGAAAATCTTGAAGCGTCCACCTACTTTGAAATCCAACATATCGGAAGCGTTTTTCATCACGATAGTATCATTTTCAGCACTAGCGAGTGGACCGCCGCTATCTGTTCTTATTGGCAAATCAATTTCCGTGGTAGGGTCTTGGTCGATGTAGTGACCTTCAAAAATCATAGCACCATAATTGACGGCGGCTAAATCAGTGCCGCCGCCCGCAAGCGAGGCTCTTAAGTTCACCCATTTTGCGCCGTAGCCTTCTAAATTCAGAAGGTTGCGCATGTGCCGAAATGTCCAAGGACGCACAGAGCCGTAAATCGTATTTGGCTTAAACCGCGCCTTAAGCGTACCGTGCTTGCGTCCGTAATCAGCCATAAGGCTAAGCGGGTCACTGTCGTTGACTACTGGAGCGATTGCTGCCGCGCGCTCTGCATCTGTCCCGTCAATCGCCGTGCTTTTGATTGCGGCGGTAATCGCGCCGTCAAGGTCAGGAGTGCCTTGGACACCAAACTGTTCAGGGCACACCCAGCCGTCACCTGTCGCTGTGATGTATAATTTGACGTCGCTGTCTAGTATTAGGTCGAAGTCATCTGCATCGGTCTCCGCCTCGATAAACCTAAAGCCGCCCGCCTCCCAAATAGAACCAACACCGCGCGCAGTTTCATCTGTGGCAATCATATTAATTACCGTGTCGTAAAGCTCAAAAACGTCTGATTTGCCTTCGCCCACTATCTCAGTGGCCGTTTTTTTAATCAAAGTACGCACCACGTCTGCGTCTTCTTCAACATGAATAGTCGTGCCGACTGGTATAGCTGATTTATCCCGCAAATCATAATCTGCACGGGTAGTAAATATTCTAGGTTCAAGCGCCATGGGGCAACTCCATTCTTAGGTAATAGGTTTTGAGAAAGCGATGCCGCAGACCGTTAAGCCTTGACGTTCAAATAGCTTGATTGCCGCATCCCTACGGCGTGGATTTAATTTCCCTTGAAATATAAAATTGATTTCTTCGGCGGACTGAGCGTTAAGCCATTTGACGGCTGACTCCATCAAGGGAGCGCCTTTTTCATTGTAAAAGAACAGCTCGCTTCCAATGATGTGCAGGCGATTGAAAAAGAGGCGTGAATATGAAACGCCAATAGCCCCGCTATCGCTCATAAACACCGCGACACTTGGGTCTAGCAGCCACGCTTCTATTTGGTAGCGCGCATGGTCTTCTATAAAATCAATATGCGCGTAGTGTGTCTTTAAGTGGAAGCGTTTTGCCAGTTCAATCAATTTTGGAATGTCTGATTGCGTGGCGCGCCTTATCATTTGCTGCGGCGCTACCTAATTTGGTCTATCGTAAAAGGGGGTGTCATATCGGCGCTGCCGCCAGAAACCGTTGTTCCTGCCGCGCCGCCAGTTGCTACCGATGCAGCCTCATCAACCGCATTAAGTTGAGCTGCGATAGAATTGTTTTGTGCGATAATGCTGTTCAGATTTGCTAGTTGGGTTGCTGCGTTCACGTAAAAAGGGAAGTTAACGGGATTCCAAGGCAGAATAGGAATAACAGGCGGCGGGGGCGATATTACGGCGGGGGGAACATAAGCTGCTGACGTGTATTCTAGCAGCGTCAATGACGTAACGTTACCGCTTAGCGTCTTACTAACTATCTCATACTCAACATCATTGGCGTGGGCATAGTCTGAACCCGTAAACGTGATGACATTATTCAAATCAAAATTAGGGGCGAAATAAAACCATGCGGGCAAATCGGAAACTGTCAGCGTTCGCGTGTTGCGCCCGTCTAGTAGGTCTTGGCTTTGTATTTCCTCGGCTTGGGTGCGGCTAGTGCAAAACTTCTCTAAGCTCTGCGATAACATTCTGAAATTCCCATTGTCTTCAGCAAGCAAAACAGGGTCATTTATTTGCTCTGTGTCCGCAGCCAGATAGTTGGAATTAGGCTCCTTATAAAAAGTGATAGCCGCATTAAACCTATTCGTACTTAAACCTTGAGGGTCGTAGCTGCTGACATAGGCAGTTCCCTCGAACTTTGAAACGTCTAGCGTGTCGGAAACTGGCCGCGCCCGCCTTGCAAATAACCGTATCTTGCCGCCTGACTCATCTATGACCGCATTACAGACATCAAGTATCGCCTGATTATCCGATAGCTGCTCACCAGACGTTAAAAGGCCGTTGGCCGTCCATTGGCGGGATTCAAAATAATCAGCCGCATCTTGGGCCGCCGCGAGGTCGATATTCTCAGCAGGAACACCGCAGCCAACTATGATTGCGTTCGCCGCACCCCGCGCAAATCCTATCTGGTTAGCGTACCAAACGTCCGCAGGGTTGTTTGAATACTCGGTGACCCCTGTTCGCACATTCAGTATAGGCGCGCCGCGAAGTAACGCTCTGAAAGATGGGAAAGCTCCGCGCCAAGGCATGTCTTCCTCGTCGGCTTTGGCATCACGCCTGCACCGTAAAATCCCGATGCACATGCCGTCATATCTATCTGCGGCTGTGAACTCTGATGGAAACCAACTTCTTAATTCAGCCGTTGCGTTCTGCCCTTCGGCCCCACTGTAGAGCCTAAACCAAGCGCGCACATCCCCATAGGTGTTATCGTCTTTTCCAAGGTAATGCGAAGTTACGCCCCGCAGCCCTGTCATAGGGTCGCCGTCCAATGTCACGTTTTCGTTATCAATCCAAAGCCCGTCAAAGCCTGTGATGTCGTAAGAGCTAAACGCAACCGCGACGACGTACATGCCTAAGCGGTTATTTTCTGGCCCGTCATAGCTGCCCTCGAACATCGTTACACCCGGAACCATATCTTTTCCGACAAGTATCTGGCGAGGGGCATTCGTTTGCAATTTACGGTCAATTTCTACCGCTTGCGTTTCTGGGCCTTTGGGCGCGAAGAGAGCATTGATAGCGAGAGAGGCTGTCAATGAAACTGCCGCGCTTGTGACAGCCGTTGCTATACTGGCCCCCAAAGTTGCTGACGTAAAAGCTACCATTTAATTACCCGCTCCAAATCTGTCGTCCCAGTTGATTTTACCTTGCCTGTTTACGGATTCCGCGAGATTTCTTAGCGCCGTATCTGTCGGGTGAAGTGACTCTTGGTCTGTAGGTGAATAGACCCGAATTGGCCCCTTGCGCATTTTGGTTCGCCATGAAACACCCTCGATAACAAAATCAGGCTCGCCTATATTATTGGCTGTTATTTTAGCTGAATGAACAAACCCCGCGAACTCAAACGTGCGCCCGATTATATTCCCTGACAAAACATCTCGGTGCAGCAAGAACAAGTCCAAATCGCGGTTAACCAGTTTGCGGGCAACTAGGCCAGAGAACCAAGAAACCTTACTCACATGCGCATCTGGCGTCTTAACTAGCGCGCCATCAACGGTTATCGTAATCCTGTTAGAAACATCGCCTGTCTTGGTCGTGAGGTTGCTAATGCGCGCATGGGAGGCTTGATTGTAGGTTATGCCATCAAACTGGCGTTTTCTTGTGTCTGCCACAAAGAAATGGTCGCCATCATCAAGCTCGATACGCAGCGCATAGAGCCAATCCGTGGCGCGTCCTTGTAGTGCCGCCTCTACTGCGGGGGTTACGCCGTCAACCATTAGAAAACTGGCACGGACTCGTAGCCTGAAACGGCGTAAGTGTTCAGCCTGCCGCTTGCGACACTCGCGCTTATGGGCGTAAATTCTAAAATCATTGAAATGTGAACCTTGTCAAAATTAATCTCAAACCCGCCTGCGCTTGTCTCGTCGGGGCGGGGCCTCACGCTCACAACAGTGTCGCCAGAAGCGGTGACATCTTCCACCACCCTATGTGCCCAGCAGCGGCCCTCGGCGTCTGTATAGCCGAGCATATCTCCGCAAGATAAAACGAAACCAGAGGGAAGCCCCGCAATGGTTATCGTGCCGTCAGCGCTTGATGAGGCCGCAACTGTGCCGCCTGTTGGCGAAGCCGTTTGGCCTGCGGACGCGCCGTTGAACTCGTACCAATCCCCCACTGTGCTAACGTCCCCAATAGCACCGCTAAAGTCAGCCCATTCGCTTGTGGGCGTTCCTATGTCGCCGTTAAAGTCGAGCCATTCATCAGAAACAACTTCGGGCGGCGGCGCATTTTCTGCGGCCTCTATCGCTTGCATTACTGACAAGGGTTTTGCTCGCCTTACGTCATAGACGCAAATAGGCTGTCCCGCCCCGCTTTCATGCAGGTTTTTGAGACACTCAATTTCTCTTATTTGCTCATCAGTCCGTGGCGGCGCACCTAGAGAAATAGCCCAATATTGCGAGCCGTATCTGTGAGGCTGAAAGCCATAGCCGCGATTAGTGACCTGATTGACTAAATCAATCTCAATATCATTGACGCAAAAAGCAAACTCTACACAATCCGTCATTGTAACCCATCCTGAACATCGCGCTGAATAGACATGATGCGCTGCGGCAACTCTTGGCGCATACTTTCAATCTGGAGCATAACGCGCTGCAACTGCGCCGCGTCCGCGCCTGTAGCGTCTATATTAATAGGCATATTTATTGCGCCCATATTTCCACTTGAAACGCTTAGGCCACTTGCAGGAAGCCCATTAATTCCGCGCGCGTTCATGGCGTTAAGATTATTAACCCCTATCGACTCCACTGCCGCCGCGCTCATCATAAACTCGCCCTTTGACGCGCGAATAAGGTTGCTGTCAGAACGCGGCCCGCCCCGCCCGCCGATTAGCCCGCCATTAGCAAAGCCGAATATCGAACCAATGCCAGAACTAAGTAACCCGCCAAGACCGCCGCCCCCGCCGCCGCCTGAAAAAACGCTAGACAAAAGGCTCGTTAGCCCCTCGCTTAAAAGGTCGATAGCGGGATTGAACATATTAGCCGCCGCGCTTTGCAGTCTATCAGCAAGAAAATCTTTGACGCCGCCTAGCCCGTCGCGAATGCCAACGGTTAGACCCGTCTTGAAAAATTCGTTTACATTACCCTGCTGCGCCGCAAAGTCTATGTCGCCAACCTCTTGCGTAGCTCGCGTGCGCGCATCGTCTTCAGATAAACCGCCTTGGCCGACAAGAAGCGCAACACGCCTCTCTATTTCAAGCCTACGTTCCGCGTCTTCTAATTCTTTAGAGCCGCTTTCGCCCCGTAGGCGCGCGAGGTTTATAGAGTGCTGAAGTTCCGCCTCCATAAGAAACTGCTTTTGTCTGCCAGCCTCTTCCTGTCTATCGCGTTCGTTCTCGGCGATTTGGAATAAACCTTCAAGTTCCGCACGCGTACCATCGGCAATGTCGGGCGACACAAGCCCGCTATCTGTAAGCGCCATCAGCTCTTTAAGAGAGCCTATGTAATCATCAGTCTCGCTCGCGAGGTTAACCAATGCCTCGGCGCGTAAACGCCCAAAGCTTTCAGCGCCAACTTGCGGCCCTATAAATACATCGCTTTCAAAAGCCTGCAATTCAGCAAGGCGGGCCTGATACTCATCAAGAGGCGTCTGCGCGTCCCCTATAAGCATTTCGATGTTGCGCACCTTGTCCTTAAGGATTTGCTCTTGCTCCTTCTGTGCGGCCTTTATAAGAGCCGTTTCAGCCTTTTCGCGGGCCTCGCGGTCTTTAATGTTTTCAGGGGTCACGCTAGGCAGGGCGCTGCGCTGCGGTGCATCACTGACGGCCGCATTTTGATCTGCAAACAAGTCGCCGCGTATCGCTTGAAACTTAGGCTCATTGCCTTTTATAAGAGCGTTAATCTCTTTAATTTCAGCTTCGACCTTTTCACGTTCGCCTTGCAAAAATATAGTGCCGCGCCTGTCGCTTTCGCTATTTGGGTCAAAGTCGGCTTTTAATTTGTTTTGGCGCTCTATAATGTCTGATAGCTTTTCGTACTCTCGGCCTTGAGCCTGCAATAGTTGCAATTCGGTTTTCTTGTCGTTGTCTGAAAAGGCCCCTAACCCAAAGTCCCGAACAGATTTAATTCGCTCGCCCAGCTCCCCAAAAGCCGTGGCAGCTTCGCCCGCGAAATTTATGACCTCTTGCGTCCAAGTAACTAGGGTAGGGATAAACCCTATCAAGTCCGCCGTTATACTTTCAATCTCAGGCGCAAGCTCAACAATAGCGCCTGTCAATCCCGTTCTTATTCTTTGGCTTAATTCGTCTAGCTTTCTGTCCGCATCAGCCGCGCCTTGCACTACCTCATTTGATAGAACTAAGCCGCCCTCTCGCGCGCTTTGCGTGAAGTCATCAAGCGCGCTGCTGCCGTTTGCGAATAGAGGAACAAGCGCCGTTGCATCGCCGCCAAGGGCCTCCATAAAGAAGCTTAAATCCTGTTGATTAGCCCCGGCCTGCTCAAGCGAGCGAACATAAAGGCCCAATGCCTGCTCGCCAGATAAATCCCTGAAAGCATCTTTCGTTATCCCTATCTTTGGCGCAATCTGGTCAAAGAAGTCAGCAAGCGGCCCCGCGCCCGTCTGAAAGAAATCTCCGAACTTGTCATTTACGTCCTTGAATATGTCGGCAAGCTTTGCGCCCTCAAAATCAAAGAACTCTGAATTGACCTGATTAGCCGCAAATCTTAGCTCTTGGAACCGCTCAGCCGATAGGCCTGCAACGTCTGCAAGGTCGCTGATTTGACGTGTAGCGGTTAGAGAGGACTTAATCACAGCGCCGAAAGCGAAGGCACTGCCAACAATGGCAGCGGAGCCAACTAGCCCCGCCTTTAGACCCTTCTTCAAGCCCCCGCCGATATTGCGGCCAAGCTTTTCAGCCGCAAATTCATCCTCGTATTTATCGGAACCCTTTTTAGCGAGCATCCCTAAATCTCTATTGGCTTTTTCAGCCTCATTTATTAAAGGTCTGCGATTAGCCACAAACTCCCAAAAAACCTCACCCGCACGAAATTGCATTAGCTGTCCTTTCGTGCTTTAGCGGCCTGTTTTTGGGCCTCGATAAGCTCTTGCTCTGAAATTCCAAGACCGCTTAGAATCCGCATGGTTTCAACATGCTCATCACGCTTTGGAGGATTAGAGAGAAATTTGTTTAAGTCGCTTTGACTTAGTTTTTCAGTGCGGGTGAAAACCTCGCCGATGAATGCAGCCTTAGCTAATTCATCGTGCCTGTAATTGGACTGCGCTTTGATTGTCTGAATAACGATAAAGGGAGGCAAGCTGTGGAAATCATGCCATCCAAGGCCAAGGCCTAGCCATTGCGTCCTATACTCAATAAGGACTTCAGCGAGGCTTGCAGCTTTTTTCCGCTTCCCTCGCCCCCCTCTTTTTCATCAGAGGCTTCTTTATCAATATCGCGGCCTGACCAACTCAATTCATACGCACGGTAAATCGCGTTTACGAATGGCGCTTTGGGTACATTAACAGACGGGTCGAATAGCCCGCCCGTTGCAATATCCGCCACAAAATCAAGGTCGCGTAAATCGCCCGTAAACAGGGCGTTTAGCCTTACGCTCCACGCATCACCGAACTCGCCTGCAATCTCTAACAGGCCGCCCGTAGTGAACTCAAGGCGATAATAAACATCGCCCCAAGTATAATTTGCGGAAAGCTCATACACTAAGCGTAGACTCGCGTGATAGCTCCAGTTGGCTGAAGCTCAACCGTGTGTACATAGATGCCGTCAAACGGAATAGGCTCTGATACGCCGCCGACAAGGTAGTCTTGTGTGCGTGTGTAAGTCGTTGCGTCTGGAAAGGTAACGACTGACTGAATAGCAACCGTTTGGCCGTTTGCAGTGAGTAGGAACTGATGAACAGCCTCGCCCGCTGTGGCAACATTGTAGGCCGTTGACCCTGTTGAGCGCGACAAACGCGCCGCCGCATATTCAGGCTCCTGCGTAGGTGTTGAGAAGCAAGACACGTCTTCAAAGGTTGTTGAGGCTGTTCCTGTGTCAAAGTTTGTGACGCATGGGAAGTCAACGAAGCCTGCCCCAATATCGATTTGGATTGTTACGTTTTCTTGTGTTAAAATTACGCCTGACATAATTAATCTCCTTGGTTATGTCTCTGTTATTCGCCAACTAAGGGTTATTAAGCGTCCACCGATAGAAGGCGATTCAGTAGGAGCTAATACAGGGCCACTCACTTGAGCGCCCATTGTCACGCCGCCCGCGAGCGGTAAAACAAAGTTGTGTAATTCTGTGGCAACGGTTTCCGCAGCCGCGTGCAATGCAGCGCTGCCAGTGTCGCCCGTTTTGGAACGTAGGTTTGCATAGAGCCTTAGATTGACTACAGCCGTTCGCGCGCGGCAGTCGTTCATTTCTTGCCTATTATTTTGCGTCGGCGCGTCGATGATAATGACAGGCTTCTCAATTTCGTGGCCGTCTGGCACGTAAGCATCAAAAACGGCAGGCGTTCCGCTAAATGTGTCTATGACAGCAGTAATCGGTGCGCGGGTTGAAAGCCAAGCATATAAAGCGGCGGTTGTGTCTATCATTTTGGAAGCACCTGCGCGGCAATCCTCTGTATTTTCTCAGACCGCGCTCGCTCGCTAGAAAGGCGCGACACAAACGG
>JALZUP010000231.1 GCA_023301505.1 Robiginitomaculum sp. | reverse complement strand
TATAAGGTGAAAACAATAGGCTTTCGTGAGAATTTCGCGTTGACTCGAAGACGTTCCTGCGTATATTCCGCGCTCAATCGAGATTTCCCGACTCTACGGGCTGTTTTCGGTCATCTAATAGCATATGCGCGGCACATAACGGCGATTTCGCCGAATTTGTCACGTCACATTAAGGAAAAAGCCATGTTCGCTGTCATTCAGACCGGTGGTAAGCAATATAAAGTCGCAAATGGCGACCTCATCATTGTCGAAAAAGTCGATGGCGACGCTGGCGCCAAGGTAAAATTTGATCAAGTGCTGATGTGCGGCGCTGATTCTGATGTCTCTGTTGGTGTGCCAACAGTTAAAGGGGCGTCTGTCTCTGGTGAGATTATTGAACAGCGCAAAGGTGATAAAGTTATCATCTTTAAGAAAAAGCGCCGTCAAACATATCGCCGTAAGCGCGGTCACCGCCAACTGGAATCAGTTGTTCGCATCACAGATATCAAGGCTAAATAGCCCAATACATTTCGGCAAAATTTGCCAACCTCATATAGGAGCCTGTCATGGCACATAAAAAAGCTGGTGGTTCATCAAATAATGGTCGCGATAGTGCTGGTCGCCGTCTTGGCGTGAAAAAAGCTGGTGGCCAAGCTGTCATCCCAGGAAATATCATCATTCGTCAGCGCGGAACTAAATTCTATCCGGGCACAAATGTTGGCATGGGCAAAGACCATACGCTTTTCGCAAAAACTGAAGGCCGCGTCGAATTTGTAACCAAGCGCAATGCCCGCACCTTTGTCTCTGTCGTGCCCGCACAGGCCGCTGAGTAAAACCACCTAAATATGGACAGCGCCCAATAGGGCCCGTCCACACCATAATCAGGAAGCTGGATCGCCAGCTTCCTTTTTTTTGTGCCTGACATATAGGCCCATCTTCGAACAAAACACGCTTGCAAATAAACGGGCTAGGCGGCGCGCTCTTGCTAATCTGTGCATTGCCCCCTATCAGGGCGCGAATAGGACTTAAGGCATAGCAATGAAATTTTTGGATCAGGCGAAAATCTACATTAGCTCCGGCAATGGCGGGGGTGGGTGCATTAGTTTTCGACGCGAGAAATACATTGCCTTTGGCGGGCCAAATGGCGGTGATGGGGGCGCGGGCGGCAATATTTATGTCGAGGCGGTCAATAATCTCAATACGCTGATTGATTTTCGCTATAAGCAGCATTTCAAAGCCAAATCTGGCACGCCCGGCATGGGACGTGATCGCGCGGGCGCGGCGGGCGAAGATATTGTCTTAAAAGTTCCCGTCGGCACGCAAATATTTGATGCTGATGATGATAGTTTGCTCATTGATATGAACCTAGAGGGACAGCGCGAATTGCTCGCCAAAGGCGGTAATGGCGGCTGGGGCAATGCGCGCTTTAAATCCTCGGTCAATCAAGCGCCGCGCCGCGCCAATCCCGGCGAAGAAGGCGAAGAGCGCTGGCTATGGCTTAAGCTTAAGCTGATTGCCGATGCGGGGCTTGTAGGGCTTCCTAATGCGGGGAAATCAACCTTTCTCGCCTCCGTTAGCGCCGCCAAGCCTAAGACCGCAGATTATCCTTTTACCACTTTGCGCCCGCATCTGGGCGTGGTGGAGATTGACGCCTCGGCGCGCTTTGTGCTGGCCGATATTCCCGGCTTGATTGAAGGGGCTAGCGATGGCCAAGGCCTTGGCCACCGTTTTTTAGGCCATGTCGAGCGCTGCGCCGCGCTTATTCATTTAGTCGATGTGACCCAAGAAGACCCCGTGGCCGCCTATAAGACTATTCGCGCAGAACTGGCCGCCTATGATGATGGCCTTGCCGAGAAAGAAGAGTTTCTTTGCCTGTCCAAAATTGACGCCGTAGATGCAGATCGCCTCGCCGATATTAGCAAACAGATTGAAGCCGAAGCAGGCAAAACACCTATGCATATTTCTGCCGTATCAGGGGCAGGAGTGCGCGATGTGCTTGGCCTTATCTATAGCCGCGTATCCGCGCGCCGCTCTGCCGAGGATAAAGCCCGCGAGAATAAAAAATCAGGCCAAGAGGCAGATTACACCGCGCCTTGGACTCCGTAAGACTTGGACTCCATAAAACTTAAAGCCCAGTAAGACTGCATTTCGTCAGGCTTGGACTTCCATGAAAGCTAGGGCTAAGATAGACTTATGACTCGCATATCACATACAGACCATTTGGCCGTTTTCCAAAATGCCAAACGTATCGTCGTCAAGATCGGTTCGGCCTTGCTGGTTGATCGTGAGGGCGCATTACGCCGAGACTGGCTCGCGGCGCTGGGCGAAGACCTTGCACAGCTGCATGAGCGCGGATGCGAAATTGTCATTGTCTCATCTGGAGCCATTGCGCTGGGCCGCGCTCGCCTTGATGTGGGGCGCTCTCGCCTTGGCCTGACGGGTAAGGCCTTGACCTTATCGGAAAAGCAAGCCTGCGCCGCCTCTGGTCAAGCTCAGCTCACCCAAGCTTATGAAGATGTGCTCTCCCCGCATAATATTTTTACCGCGCAAGTTTTGCTCACCCTCTTTGATACAGAAACGCGCCGCCGCTGGCTCAATGCCCGCAGCACATTAGGCACGTTATTAAAGCTAGGCACTGTGCCAATTGTAAATGAGAATGACACGGTTGCCACAGATGAAATTCGCTATGGCGATAATGACCGCCTTGCCGCCCGCGTCGCGCAAATGATCTCAGCCGACTTGCTTATCTTGCTCTCTGACATTGACGGGCTGTACACCGCAGATCCGCGCAAAGACAGCGCCGCCAAACGCCTGACAAAAATTGAGACGATCACAGCCGAGATTGAAGCCATGGGCGGAGAGCCAAATGCCGCCTCTGGCGTTGGCTCTGGCGGTATGGCGACGAAAATAGCCGCCGCGAAAATAGCCGTTCAGGCGGGCGCGCATATGATTATCACCAAGGGCGAAACACATCGTCCGCTTAGCGCGCTAAAAGACGGCGCGCCTGCAAGCTGGTTCGTGGCGCAATCTGATCCTCTGACCGCGCGCAAGCAATGGATAGTTGGGAGCCTATCACCACTGGCCACGCTCACCATTGATGACGGGGCATATAAGGCGCTTATGAGCGGCAAAAGCCTGCTACCTGCTGGCGTGACGGCGGTGACGGGCGAGTTTGAAAAAGGCGACGCCGTGGCGATCACGACTAAGGACGGCGCTTTGGTTGCGCGCGGGCTAATCACCTATGACGCCGCAGATGCACGCAAAATTATGGGCTTAAAATCTAGCGATATAAGACAAGCGCTGGGCTATAAAATTGGCTCGGCTCTCATCCACCGCGATGATTTGGTAATGGAAAAGGCAGAGTAAAATGAGCGCACATATAGCGATTGAAAATTTGGAAAACTATATGGCTGGCCTTGGCGAAAAAGCTGTGCAGGCCGCTAATATTTTGCGCCTCGCCAGCCCTGCGCAAAAGGAAGCGGCCCTGCGCGCTATGGCACAGGCTGTGCGCGCCAGTGCAGGTGAAATCATTGCAGCCAATGATAAGGACATGGCCGCAGGCACAGCCAAAGGCCTAACAGGGGCCATGATGGACCGCCTAAAGCTAGATTCAGGCCGCATTGAGGCCATTGCAAGCGGGCTTGAGGCCATTGCCGCCCTGCCCGACCCTGTTGGACTGGAAGAAAAACGCTGGACGCGCCCGAATGGTTTGACCATTGCCAAAGTTCGCGTGCCAATCGGCGTGCTGGGTATTATTTATGAAAGCCGTCCTAATGTGACGGCCGATGCGGGCGCGCTTTGCCTAAAATCTGGCAATGCCTGTATTTTGCGCGGCGGCTCAGAAAGCGCCCATAGCTCTGGGGCAATTTACACAGCCTTGCAAGCAGGGCTGCGCGCCGCAGATCTACCTGAACATGCTATCCAAATGATTGGCACGACAGACCGCGCCGCTGTTGGGCATTTGCTCTCAGGCTTATCGGGCTGTGTTAGCTTGATTATTCCGCGCGGCGGCAAGAGCCTGATTGCGCGCGTGCAACAAGATGCGCGCGTACCTGTGCTCGCCCATCTAGAAGGGCTTTGCCACACATATGTGCATAAAGACGCAAATCCAGATATGGCGCGCGAGATTGTCGTAAACGCTAAGATGCGGCGCACGGGCGTATGCGGGGCAACGGAAACGCTCATCATGGATGAGGCAATTGCGGCAAGCTGCTTGCCCGCCATTGCCAAAGAGCTAACCGAGCTTGGCTGTGAGCTACGCGGGGATGAGGCTGCCTGCGCGCTGATTAGCAATATGAACGCCGCCACAGAAGATGACTGGGCCACAGAATATTTAGACGCCATAATCAGCGTGAAAATCGTCTCTGGCATGGATGACGCTCTCGCCCATATAGCCCGCTATAGTAGCGCCCACACAGATGCTATTATTACCGATAATGACGCCGCCGCTGCGCGCTTTTTGGCCGATATAGACAGTGCCATTTGCGTGCATAATGCCAGCACCCAATATGCTGATGGCGGCGAATTTGGCTTTGGCGCAGAGATCGGCATTGCTACAGGCCGCTTGCATGCGCGCGGCCCTGTCGGGGCAGAGCAACTGACGACCTATAAATATGCCGTGCATGGCACAGGCCAGACGCGCCCGAAATAGGGCCGCCCGAAATGCGCCTGCTGCCCCGCCCTAAACCCGTCAAGATAGATGCCGCCCGAGCCGCAGATGCTTTAATGTCTTCAAGGATGTCTTCAAGACGTGATATTTCCAGCCCTTTGAAATCGCGCACGCAATTGACCATTGGCCTGTTTGGAGGCTCATTTAATCCCGCCCATAGCGGCCATATGTTGGTCGCAAATTGCGGCCTGAGAGAAGCAGGACTGGATCAGGTCTGGTGGCTGGTTAGTCCGGGAAATCCCCTCAAACAGGCCACGAATAATTATGAGCGCCGCGTCGCCTCTGTGCGCGCATTAGGCCTGCCCCCGCGCATGAGAATAAGCCATGCTGAGAAAACGCTAGGCACGCGCTATACGGTGGACTTAATTAAACGCCTGCAACGGCTCCATCCTCATTACCGATTTGTTTTTCTAATGGGCGCAGATAATTTGCAACAGCTTCCCCAATGGAAAGACTGGAAAGAGATTGTAAACCGCGTGCCATTGCTTGTCATAGCGCGGCCCGGGAAAAACCCAAGCGCCTCTCTTCGCGCCCGCCTTGGCAAAGCGGCGCGCTATTATAGCTTTGCGCGCCTGCCAGAGAGCGCGGCAAAAATAATTGGCCAAAGCAGCGCACCGTGCTGGACTTATCTAACCCCGCCCCTTAATAGGCTCTCTTCGACACAGATAAGACAAAATAAACAGCAGACCGACATTGAAAATTAATCAACGATAGGGCGCGCGCGCAAAGAGATGGCCAAAGCCATCAAAATGTGCTAATTTAGGCCTATCGTAGCGCAAAAACGCGAAAATTACGGAGCAATAAGCTGAGCACCCGATTTAATTCCGGCAATGGACATGCCGAAGATGCGGCCCTACTGACAGGCGATATTAAAACGCCCGAAACACTCACCTCATTCATCATAGATGTGCTGGAAGAAAATTCCGCGCAAGATATTCTCAAAATAGATCTGGATGGAAAATCATCTATCGCAGACTATATGATCGTGGCTTCTGGCCGCTCAAACCGCCATGTCAGCGCCTTATCCGACTATGTGCTAAAAGCGCTAAAAGAGGCAGGCCTATCCAAAATGGGCGTTGAGGGCCTAGAGGCCTCTGATTGGGTTCTGATAGATGCAGGCGATGTAATTTGTCATATCTTCCGCCCTGAAGTGCGCGAATTTTACAATATTGAGAAAATCTGGACCTCTCCTGCCGGCGAAGGTCATCTCGCCTCCAGCACGCCCCTGCAGCCAATCTCAGAATAGACCCGCCTTAAACCACACAGCCCGTAACGCCTTATGAAAATCACAATACGCGCCTCTGGTTTAATCAAGTCTGGCCCAGAGCGTGAATTGATTGATGATTACATCATGCGCGCCAATGGCCTTGCTTCTAATCTGGGTGTGTCTGGCGTGGAAGAATCCGCTATTGATACGCGCAAAGCCAAATCCCGTAGCCATGAGACGCAGATGATACTGGCCTCCGTCGATAATAGCTCCAAATTGGTCATACTTGATGAGCGCGGCAAAGCCCTAACCTCTCGGCAAATGGCCAAACAAATCGCCAATTGGCGCGATGATGGCACGCGCCATCTGGTTTTTGCCATTGGCGGGGCCGACGGATTTGACTCCGCTGCTCTGTCCCCTGCTCTGGCCGCTCGCACAGTTAAATGGAGCTTTGGAACACAGGTCTGGCCGCACAAGCTCGTACGCGTAATGATCGCAGAGCAGCTCTATAGAGCCTTAGCCATATTGGCGGGCACGCCCTATCACCGCGATTAGACTAATCCACTAGCCGTAAAAATTCAGCGCGCTGCTCGGCCTGATGGAACTTACCCGATAAGGCGGAGCTAATCATTCTGTGAGGCGTTTTAATGCCGCGCATGGTCATGCATAAATGCTCACCCTTCGCCATAACGGCAACATCATCCGTGCCTAAAATGTCCTTAACATGATTGGCAATGTCAGAGACGAGCTGTTCTTGCAAGGTGAGTTTATGGGCGTGTTTATGCGCAATACGCGCAAATTTAGACAGGCCGAGAACCTTTTCATCGGCAATATAGGCAATCGACACATCACACCAAAAGGGCAGCATATGATGCTCGCACATTGACCACACACGCATGCCCGTCACGCAGACCATTTGGTTATGCTTGACCGCGCTAAAAGTCGTGTCGAGCTTGCCTGCATCATATTCGATAAAATCGCGCCAGAAACTGGCAATGCGGCGCGGCGTTTCTTCCAAGCCTTCGCGGGTCGGGTCTTCACCCAGCGCGGTTAAGAGCTCTGTCACAAGAGATTTTACGCGCTCATAATCAATCTTGCGCGGCGGCTCATTAAAGGGTTTGGATGACATGAATTATATTCCTGTTTGCAGCGCAGCTTCGCGCATATGTCTAGTTTTACTTAGGTAATAATAGTTTAACACGATTGGCAATTAACCGCTAATTTAAAGCTGCGCGAATAACCTCAACACGGGCGCGGTTAACCCCGCGATCAGAATATCCCGCGCGAGAGGCCGAGCGAATATGAACGATATTGCCGTCCATACGCACTTCAACATCATCGACAAATTTGAATATGGATGAGACATAAACCGCGGAGATATATTGCGCTGTTTCAGATGTAATTGTTCCGCCTGTCTGCTCAATGACGGCTTTAATGGCCGGCAGAGATGTATTTGCCAAAGGCGCAACGCGCCTGTCCTCGGGCGTAGATATTTCCGATGAAACAGCATTTGGTTTTGAGGAGAGCGCGGCAAGCTGCCCGCCTGTTAGCCCTGGCGCGGCCCCATTAGCCGAGCCGCGGCCCATGACATAAAACGCCGCCATAATGAGGACGATCAAGCCTAGAATTAAATATAAAACGGTTTTCATTCAGCTCTCCTCAAAGGGCTTGCAAATTATTGCTTAAAACTTGCTAGCGTATCTAGCATATAATTATCGTACCATGTTGGCCCATTTAAAGAGCTAAAAAAGCCATTATGCCCGCCATAGTCAAGCATGATACGCTTTATATTATCAGGCAAATTTAGCGTCCAAATATCCTCGGCAGGCAGGACAGGGTCATATTTAGCCATAATGATAGAGGTTGGCGTTTGGGCCGCGCTAAGATCATCAGGCCAGACTCGGTAAGCATCAAAAAAGTCTTTGCGGCCTCCAAAGCTCAGATATTTCCCAATCAGCACATCTGTCATACCCATAATTGTTTTCTGCTCAAACACATCGGTAAAATCATATAAATCAGGGAAAAGGCTTTGCTTAAGGCGCAAAGATCTCGACCATTTTCGCAAAAAATAACGCTGCACAAATCGGCGCTCATCGACTTGCGGCGCGGCCTTATTGGGATCGATAACGGGACTGATTGAAAAAACATGCCCTAAATTGTCAATTTGCTCATGGCAGGTCTGACGAACTATGCGCAGCGCAAAATTCCCGCCCATAGAAAAGCCTATAATGTGGCATGGTAAATTGGGCGCAAGACCCGCGCCATATTTCACAGCATTGAAAACTTCTGTAAATCGCCCGGCATAAAACAGGCCTTCATTGAGAGCTTGAGTGCCGCCATGATCGCGGTAATTGAGACGAAATATATTATAGCCCGCCTCATATATACGCCGCCCGCAGCTCAGCACATATGTGCTATCTTGCGAGCCTTCCCAGCCATGTAAAAAGATAACCGTGCCACGCGGGTTCGGATGTACCGAATAGCTCGCTTTTAAACGCACGCCATCCCCCGCATCCACAATTAAAGGCTGGGCCCTATCGCGCATAAGGCTCGCGGGGCGCGCGCGAAACTTCAAACTCGCCATTGCTGTTTGCGCAAAAGCAGAGCGCATGAGCAAAGGCGGTTTAAATTCAGGAAGAGGCGGAGGGCTCATGCCGCACAGCTCATCGAGTCCAAATTGCAGGACATAGCGCCTTAACTACGGCGCTGGCGGAATATAAATTCCATTATCAGCATCTAAAAGAACAACACTGGGCTTATAATTGCGCGCTTTCTCGGCTTCCATCTGGCAATAAGCAATAATGATAATCCGGTCGCCCAGCTGCACACGGCGCGCAGCAGCGCCGTTCAGGCCAAAGGTTTTAGACCCGCGCGGCGCATCAATAGCATATGTCGTAAAACGCTCGCCATTCGTTATGTTGAGAATATCGACCTGCTCATTAGGCAAAATATCAGCTCGGTCCAAAATATCTCTATCAATCGAAATTGATCCCTCATAATGCAAATCGGCTTGAGTCACCGTCGCGCGGTGAATTTTACCTTTCATCATGGTTAAAAGCATGTGCCTATCCTTTTTACGGAAAAATTTATTCCGTGCTACGCCCATATATATAGGCGGTTTAAGTCAATTTACTACGGACTAGCAATTAAGCTGTCTATATTAATTTAGGAACTCTCGCTTAAATCAGAATAGGCAAAAACGCATAGATGCAGCTCGCATCTATGCGTTTTTGGGTAGCTTATAATGATTTGCCTGCCCTTAAAGCAGAGCAAATCTAATATTTAGGCGTTACTAGCGAAGGCTAAATTCAGTCTCAACACGAATATTAACATTCTCACCTGTGGCTGGAAGGCCAGTTGTAATGCCAAAGTCAGAGCGGTTAACCGCGCCTGTCGCTGAAATGCCGAATATGTCATTACCCGTACGGAAATGCTTACCAGACTTATTCAGTTTAACATCCAAAGTCACAGGCTTGGTGTTACCTTTAATAGTCAAATTACCTGTAACAGTCCCTGTTGTCGTAGAGGTCATGTTCAAAGACGTACTCTTAAATGTGATATTAGGGTGGCCGCCACCATCGAAGAAAGCTTCCTCTTGTAGGCGCTCATCCCATACAGGCACACCTGAATTTACTGATTTAACAGGTATAGACACGTTCAATGTTGACGCTTCTAGGTTTGAAGGGTTCAATTCAATCGTCGCATCAATCTCGTCCCATGTTAGGATCGGGTTTGAGTAACCACCATGAAAATAATCAAACGCCACATATTCATGTGTATCGTCAGATTTATAAGTACCCGCAGTTAAAAGCGATAGGTCTGTAGGTAGGTCTGCCGCTGGAGCTGGAGCTGCGCCCATGCCCATGCCAGCGCCCATGCCCATGCCAGCAGCTTGCGCAAGTTGGATCACGTCATTCGCGGCGCCGCCTGCTGCGGCAGTCGCTTTATCAGCTGCATTGCTAGCAATATCACCTGCTGCATCAGCCTGTGAACATGCAGCTAGAACCAAAAAGGCTGCTGCACCCGTCATAAAAATTGATTTCATCATAAATATCTCCATAGAGTTTAAAATTGCCCGTTCAGGCATGCCCGTTCAGTTTTATACGCCAGTTGTCCCAGCTTATCTCATTTGCGCATATCAATGCCCGAAACTTAGCTTTTACGCAAGAGTAAAGCTCACCATGCACATGCCCTGTACCACTAGGCAATACGAATAAAAAGCGAAAGTCACATATGTGTGTATTCAGCTATATAATGCAGCTTGATATATTACAACGCCGCATGATCTGGCCACTTAAGACAGATTTGAGCTGTAAAACAAAAAACCGCCTCGAAAGGCGGTTTTTATAAGGCTTATTGATCCAAAAAGCTTCGCAGCTTGCGGCTCCGAGATGGATGCTTGAGCTTACGCAAGGCTTTAGCTTCAATTTGGCGGATACGTTCGCGGGTCACGCTAAATTGCTGACCGACTTCTTCGAGCGTATGATCTGTGTTCATTCCGATACCAAAGCGCATACGCAAGACACGTTCCTCGCGCGGGGTCAGGCTGGCCAAAACGCGCGTCGTTGTCTCTCGAAGGTTTGACTGAATGGCCGCATCAATTGGCAATTGTGCATTCTCATCCTTGATGAAATCACCTAATTGGCTGTCTTCCTCATCACCGATTGGCGTTTCTAGAGAGATTGGCTCTTTGGCGATCTTCATGACCTTGCGTACTTTTTCAAGCGGCATAGCCAATTTCACGGAAAGCTCTTCTGGCGTAGGTTCACGGCCAATTTCATGCAGAATTTGACGGCTTGTGCGCACAATTTTATTGATCGTCTCAATCATATGCACAGGAATACGGATCGTGCGCGCCTGATCGGCGATAGAGCGCGTAATAGCCTGACGAATCCACCATGTGGCATAGGTCGAGAACTTATAACCACGGCGATATTCAAATTTATCAACCGCTTTCATAAGGCCGATATTGCCCTCTTGAATCAGATCCAAAAATTGTAGCCCGCGATTTGTATATTTCTTGGCAATAGAAATGACGAGGCGCAAATTGGCTTCAACCATTTCTTTTTTCGCCTGACGGGCTTCGCGCTCGCCCTTTTGTACGGTTTGAACAATACGGCGAAATTCATCAACTGGCACGCCCGTTTCTTGAGCCTGAACAGCAATATCTTCGCGAATGGTTGCGATAGAGCGGCCTTCGCGCGCAATAAACCGGTCCCAAGATTCGCTACGGCCCTTCATTTGCTCAACCCAACTTGGGTTCAGCTCACTACCAAGATAAGTTTCAAGGAAATCTTGGCGCGGCACACCATTCCCATCGGCAAGGCGCATAAGTTTGCCCTCAAGGCCAATAAGGCGCTTATTAATGGCATAAAGCTGCTCAACAAGGGCTTCAATACGGGCATTATTCAGATGCAAGCTTTTAAGCTCATCAATAATACGCTTTTGAATGGTATCATATTCCTCAGCTTGAGGTTTACGCAGCTTTTTACCGTTAAGGCGCGCATTGATAAGCATTTGTTGTAGCTTTTGAAAACGCGTGAAATCGTCATAAATCGCATTCAGCGTCTCAAACACGCCCTCGCGCAGCTCCGCCTCCATAGAGGCCATAGACAGATTTGCTTTTTCGTCTTCATCTTCCTCGTCATCATCATCGAGGGTTTTTTCGCCTTCGGCATAATCGCGCTTAGGCTGAACGGGTTGCGGGCGGGTCGGAAGTAGGACTTCGCCCTCCTCGGCTTCAATCTCCCCGCGTTCAATCTTTTCCTTGCGCACGGCGGCGGCGGAATTATCCACCTGAACCTTACCAATGGAGCGGTTATATGTGCTGTCTAAATCGATAATATCGCGCAGCAAAATACTGCCTTCTTCCAACTCCTCGCGCCAAACCATAATCGCTTCAAAGGTCAAAGCGCTCTCGCACAAGCCTTTAATCATCGTATCACGGCCAGCCTCAATACGTTTGGCAATTGCGATCTCGCCTTCGCGTGAGAGCAGCTCAACCGTGCCCATTTCACGCAGATACATGCGCACCGGATCATCTGTGCGGTCTAGCTCTTCTTTACTATTACCACCTTTGACAGTTTTTGTCTCGGCGCGCGCCAGCGTTTTCGGCCCGCCCTCATCAGGAATATCATCAACAACAGACACGCCTAAATCAGAGAGCAGCGCCAAAGTCACTTCAATATCTTCGGGCGTAACTACATCTGTATTGATATGCTTATTCAGCTCAGATGTTGATAACAGGCCAGATTTTTTCGCCACAGCGACCATACGCTTGACGGCCATATCGTTCATATCTAGCAGCGGGCCAGGTTCTTTAGGCGTTGCATCATTAGCGGCCGCAGCTTGCTCTGCGGCAGCCGCCTCTTCTGCAGCAAGTTTAGCGGCTTTCGTTTCTGCGGCCTTCGTTGCGGCTTTGGTTTTCGCAGCAGGCTTTTTAGCAGCAGGCTTTTTAGCAGCAGG
>JALZUP010000230.1 GCA_023301505.1 Robiginitomaculum sp. | reverse complement strand
AACAGGTAAAAACTATCTTGCGGGCCTGGGCTGGCTTCTGGATGATGCTGCACGCTAAAGACGGGTTTGCCTTTGAGTTTGATGCCGCAATTTGTGCCGTCAAATAAAGAGATATGTGTCTGCTCGACCGTGTCCGGCAGGCTCGCACTATCCACAGCAAAGCCGTGATTCATAGAGACGATCTCAACTTTATTCGTCGTGAAGTCTTTGACGGGATGGTTGGCCCCATGATGTCCTTGGCCCATTTTAACGGTCTTCGCGCCCAGCGCTAAGGCCAGTAATTGATGACCCAGACAAATGCCGAGCATAGGCATATCTGCCGCGATGATCTCTTTAATCACTGGGACGGCCCAGCTTGACGTCGCCGCTGGATCGCCCGGCCCATTAGATAGGACAATGCCGTCTGGCTTATGCGCTAAAATATCTGCGGCGGATGTTTTACCCGGCACAACCGTGCACCGAATGCCTTCAGAGCCTAGCCGGCGGACAATATTGCTCTTCACGCCATAATCAATCACGACAACATGTTTGCTTGGCGCGGGATGGTCGCTATGGCGCTCATCCCAATTCCAGCCCTGCATAGAGGTTTCATAGCTTTTGGCTGTGGTCAGCTCGGCGGCCAGATCAGCGCCAATAAGACCCTGCCAAGCTTTGGCCTGCGCGGATAGATCTGCAATATCAAAGACGCCATCTGGGCTATGCGCAATGACGCCATTGGGCATGCCATTATCACGAATGCGGCTAGTTAAGGCGCGCGTATCAATACCCGATAGGCCGATAATGCCGCGCTGTATCAACCAATCATTTAAATGTTGGTCTGAGCGGTAATTGGACGGAGCTGTAATTGGCGCGCGAAATATTGCGCCTTTGGCCGCGCGCATAGATTGCGCGCTGGCGGCTTCTTCATCTTCCAGATTTGTGCCTACATTGCCAATGTGAGGGAAGGTGAAACAAATGATCTGCTGGGCATAAGACGGGTCGGTCAAGATTTCCTGATAGCCCGTAATCGCAGTGTTAAAACAGACTTCGCCCACGGCGCTGCCCGTTAGGCCTGCGCCTTGCCCGTAAAATGTGCTGCCATCGGCGAGCACTAACACAGCGCTCGGCTTGGCCTTTGCTGCGCCATAAGGCGATAATATTGAGGCTTGATTTTTAGACTGATCGCTCATATGTACCCGCTTCGCTGCGTGAGGGGGCTTATTTAGCCCTTGAAACTGCGCGTTTTAACTATCACGGCCTTATCAAGGGTCAAGCTTTTGTGCAGATAAGAGTGAAAAAAGCTGAGTATAATTATTGAGTATAGTTATTAGGGCTTAGGCTGGACGCTCCGATGTGCTTTGACAGCCACGGGCTTGGCAGTCTATGTTAAATAAGCCGTATGGGCCGGCCGCGTTTTAAAGGGATCAGAGCTTATGGCACTGCGAGACGATATTATGGTAGCGACGAAAGACGCTATGCGGGCCAAGGATAGCATCGCGCTCTCCACGTTAAGGCTTATTTCTGCCGCTATTAAAGACCGTGATATTGCGGCGCGCTCAGGCGATCGCGGGGCGGGTATTGATGATAGCGAGATCATGTCGCTTTTATCTAAAATGGTAAAACAGCGCGAAGAATCCGCCAAAATCTATGACGAAAATTCACGGCCTGAACTGGCAGATCAAGAGCGCGCCGAGATTGAGGTTGTGCGCCGCTTCATGCCTAAAGAGCTATCAGATGAGCAGCTTAAAGAGGCTGTATCTAAAGCGGTTGAAGAGGCGGATGCAACTTGCTTGAAAGATATGGGCAAGGTCATGGGCGCGCTTAAATCAAATTATGCCGGACAAATTGATATGGGCAAAGCCGGCGCTTTGGTGAAATCTCATTTATCAGGCTAGCCTATTAGCTAGGCGGGTTTAATCGTTAGACAATCTGCCCAGAGCCCAGAGGGCGGCGTCTTTAACCACTTCGTTTGGGCTATTTATATGGGCCTGCGCGGCCGCTTTAAGGGCAGGCATATTTGGCGTTTCATCAATTGAATTTCCTTCAGCCGAATTGCCAACTGAATTACCAATAGCATAAAGCACATTGCGGATAAATTGGTCGCGGCCTATGCGTTTAATGGGCGAGCCAGAAAACATGTCTTTAAATTCTTCATCCGTTAGCGCGGCGAGCAGGTCAAGCTTGGGCGCATTAAGCGCCTCGCGGGCCTGTAATTTGGCTTCGCTGGCTTGCTGGGCAAATTTATTCCATGGACAGACTGCCAGACAATCATCACAGCCATAAATGCGGTTGCCCATGGCGCTACGCAGATCTAGCGCAACTGGCCCCTTATGCTCAATGGTTAGATAGCTAATGCAGCGCCGCGCATCTAGCTTATAGGGGGCTGGAAAGGCTTGGGTGGGGCAAATATCAAGACAGGCCGTGCAATTGCCGCAATGATCCTGTTCTAATTCATTCGCGGCGAACTCGGCGGCGGATAAAATGACTCCCAAAAATAACCAAGAGCCATATTCGCGGCTAACCAAATTTGTATGTTTGCCTTGCCAGCCTAACCCGCCATGAGCGGCCAGTGGCTTTTCCATAAGCGGGGCCGTGTCGACAAAGACTTTGACATCTTCGCCCGTATCTCGGGCAATGATCGCGGCGAGTTCTTTGAGCTTACCTTTAATCAAGCCGTGATAGTCTTTGTGGCGCGCATAGACCGAAATTGTGCCGCGCTCAGGCTGCGATAGGCTCGCCATAGGATCGGTGTCGGGGCCATAATTATAGCCCAATATGATGGCCGATTTTGCCTCTGCCCACATGGCATTGGGATGAACGCGGCGCTCAAGCGTGTCTTCCATCCATGTCATTGTGCCGTGATAGCTGGCGGCGACAAAATCGCGGAGCCAATCTGCGTTTTTGGGATGATGGGTGGTCAGGTCAACCACGCCCATTTGCGCAAAACCTAATTTTTGCGCGCGCATTTTGACGGTTTTGGGCAAGACGACTTTAGGTGTAATAGCTTTGGAAGATGCGCTCATATGAGCCAGTTTAGCCTAAAAATCCAAATTTGCATAATGGCGCGGCGGCACAAGCCCCGCTATGCGGTCAGCCAGAAGCGGGCGAAAGCTGGGTCGCGATTTCAGTTTTTGATACCAGTCTTTTAGCGTTGGATAATCGTCCCATTTTATCTCATTTAAATAATCAAGACAGGATAGATGCGCGCCAATACATAAATCAGCTAGCGATAGATTATCGCCCGCTAGCCAGTCACGCTCTTTGAGAAGCCAGCTAAAATAATCAAGGTGAAATTTGAGGTGATCACGCCCTGTGCGTAATGTGGCCAAATCGGGCGCGCCGCCGCCAGACAGAATTTTCTCTAGCCGCTCCGTTAAAATATAAGCATTTACATCGCCCATAAATTTCACATTTGCCCAATGGCATAAGCGGCGAACTTCGGCGCGCATTAAGGCCGTATGAGGCATAAGCGGATAGCGCGTTGGCTGAATATCTTGAGCATATTCGCCAATCACTTG
>JALZUP010000229.1 GCA_023301505.1 Robiginitomaculum sp. | reverse complement strand
GTGTTGCGATAACCACCGGCGAGAATACAGTACGTGGACAGTTTTATTGCGTTGTTACAATAACTGCTCATTTATTTGGGACAATATTTTTACGGATGCTTGACAGAGAAAGTCTAATGGGTGACTCCATCAGTTTCCCTAAGTTTGACCCCCTAAGTTTTTTCTTTCAATCTACTGGCACCGCCTGATAATACGGTATCAAAATTCAATAAACCCGTAATGTTCTTTACGAGTTGAGTAAAAAAATAAAATATGAGCTTGTTAGAAAGTTTTTCGTATGACCCTAAAGCCCTAATCATCGCGCCGCAGTGGGCGCAGTTAATCGCCAACGGTGAAAAAACATGGGAGATGCGCAGCCAAGCTGTTAAGCATCGAGGCTACTTTGCTATAGCAGAAAAAGGCACGGGCCGGTTGATTGCTATGGCGAATTTGCGTGAGTGCAATGGCCCGCATAGCATCAATTATCTAATACAACACGAACAGCGCCACTGTGGGACTAGGGAAGCCATTGTAGCGCCCGGCTTCAAATATTGGTTTTCATGGGAGCTTGATAATGTTTATCGATTCAATAACCCGGTCAGTTACCAGCCGAAAAGCGGGGCGGTAAGCTGGGTGAAATTATCTGCAGATGTTGTAGAGAAGATTGTTGAAGAAATGAAAGACAGTCAGCAGGTGATAGAAGTATCAAAAATGGAATCAGCATTTGACTCTGAAAGCTTGCTAACGCGGCGTGCGCCGACCGAGGTAATTGGTCAGAAGTCATCAGAACAGGCACCAAAAGCTGTAGCGCCGCTAATGACTAGTAATTTAGAGGGAGCAGCGTCAGCCACCGATGTATCTCGGCCAGAGAACGGCTCAACAGTGCTGAAGGTCCCACGGGCTAAGGACGGTACAACATTTGACCGGAAAAGCTGCCTAAGAAACGGCATCTATCGGGTGGGTGAGAAAGGCAATGAGAAGACATTTAAAAACTACGTCGATGCGCTTAAGTATCTGAAAGAAATGAAAATAGCTGTTTGGCGTCGGCCAAATTCTAATGGCAACTGGGGAGGTGTTAGAGCCGTCGAATGGATAAGTGTGGCTGAGTAGCGGATAGCATGTCATGGCCTGTTGCTTTAGCCAAAAATTTCCAGCGCAGTAGAATTATATTTATAGCACTAGCACAGTCCTCTGCGGAGCAGTTCTTGTCGTTATGAAGCGGTCTTTCCTTTGTTTTTTATTATTTCGCAGCTAATTCGGTGAGCTTTGTTATCCCTGAGCAAATAAATTGTGCGTCCTTGATACAGTATCATCTGAATGCTTGCCGCTAGGAACTGTATACTGTGGCGCAGCAAATTCCATGTGAATTCTATGCTCCGCAAGAGCATTATCACTTCCGGTAATGTGTGTCATGATTACCGCCCATCACTATTTCGAAAGCAACCATCGTACTGAAAATGGTACCGACTACTGCATTTCAGCGTCGTCTGCAAGCTGAAGATTTCACGCGTTTGCGTCGTGCCGGTGATATTCGTCGCTACGCCGCATCCCAACGGCGTGGCCGGGTGGATGCTAATCCTCATCAAGTTGACGCAGTGGCGTTTGCCCTCCAGCGTATACCCGAAGGCGGCTGCATTTTAGCGGACGAAGTTGGTTTGGGTAAAACGATTGAAGCCGGGTTAATCATTGCTCAGTTAATGGCTGAAGGCATGCGTCGGGTGCTGCTTATCGTGCCAAAATCATTGATCGGGCAATGGCAAACAGAGCTCTATCAGTTATTCGGGTTTGATGTGAAAATTGGTGAAATGAACCCCGATGCGTTTACCGGCGACGGCATATTTGTCGTCAATCGGGAATTCGCAGGCGGCGTTAAAGGTGCGCCTTTATTAAGTTCAGCTGATCCGTTTGAGCTTGCGATTATCGATGAAGCGCATGAGCTGTTCTCTGGCATATACAAGCGCTTTGATAAGAGTGGCGAGTACCAGGACGACGCAAAGATGGCACAAACTGCCCATCGTGTGCGTGATCTACTGAAAGAACGGCAGACCCCGGTGCTGCTGCTCACCGCTACCCCAATGCAAAACAACCTCGAGGAACTTTGGGGCTTGGTGCATTACGTGGAAAGAACAGATTATCTGTTGGGCAACTTACCAACCTATCGGCAGATGTTTGCGCAGGCTAGCCGCGAAGAAGACGGTTTATCACAAGAACTCGCGTTTGATCTTCGCAATCGATTGAAATCTGTAGTACAGCGATCACTTCGGCGGCAAGCACAAGCGTTTCTTGAAATGCCTTTTGTCGAACGCTATGCCAAAACCGTGGACTACCACCTCAGTGATGAAGAGCGGCAACTCTACAATGATGTGACCGAATGGCTGATGCGCCCCGAACTGCTTTCCTACACCACCACCACCCGGCGACTGCTTGTGGTCGGCTTTCACCGGCGTATGGCATCATCGTTTGCAGCTCTGCGGGCAAGCCTGTTAAACGTAGCAAATCGCTTGCGAACAGAGCTTGAAGGTGGTGAGGAAAGCGGCTGGAATAGCACTATAGAAATCTTTGCTGCAGATCTTGAAGAACTGCCAGAAGATTTGGATAGCTATCTTAACGAAAGCGATCAAGCCAAGGAACAAGAGTGGGGGCGCCCAACAGACCAAAAACAAGACCAACCAAGAGACGCAAAGAAAATAGCAGAAGAGCTTGAGTTACTGGAAAGCTTTATCCTGCGCGCGGGTCAGCTTCAGGAAGACAGCAAATCAAACTGTCTGTTGACCACCCTTGGGGTGATACGCGACCGGGAATTGCAAGGCAAGGGAACCGGTAAAGTGGTTATTTTTACCGAATCACTGGAAACCCAGAATTATCTGCAAGATTACTTACTGAAAAACGGCTACACACCGCAGGATCTCACGCTCTTTCGGGGCAACAACAATCAGCCCCGAGCTAGAGAAGCCTTGGCCAACTGGGAAACCGAAGTTGCAGCCACGCTGCGGCCTTCACTATTGCCGCCACCAGATATCGCAGTACGTCTTGCGCTGGTCCATGAATTTAAAACGCGGTCCCGTATTTTTATCTCCACAGAGGCTGGTGCCAAGGGTCTTAATCTGCAGTTCTGTGAGTCACTGATCAACTATGACTTACCGTGGAACCCACAGCGGATTGAACAACGTATAGGCCGCGTTCATCGCTACGGGCAGAAGTTAGGGGTATTTGTATTTAACTTGATTGATCGGGGTAATGAGGCAGCAACGTTGACGTTCGAAATTCTCAGCCGCAAGCTGGATCTGTTTGGCAAAGTATTAGATGCCTCAGACGATGTGCTGCACACCCCTGATCATGACTTCCCCCAATCACTTGTGTCTGATGTAGGAGTTGATTTCGAACGGCAGGTGCGGCTGGTCTATCAGCAATCCACTTCAATTGGGGATGCAGTGGCACAACTTAAAAGCTTGAGAGAAACCGTAGACCGGCGACGAGAAGAGTTTGATGAAACCCAGTTGCGATGTGCAGAGCTAATTGATTCACGTCTTGATGATTCAGTGTCCCAGATATTTCGCAATCATCAAACACAATTGCCTGTGTGCCTGGCGGAAATTGACCATGAAATGGATACCTTATTTAAAAGCTACCTGAACGTAATTGAGTGCCAATATTCACGGACTGAAGAGCATGGCGTAATTCTGTACCAGTTAGGTCCC
>JALZUP010000228.1 GCA_023301505.1 Robiginitomaculum sp. | reverse complement strand
TAATTAAGAAAGGAAAATGGCGCACCGGGGAGGATTCGAACCCCCGACCCCCTGATTCGTAGTCAGGTACTCTATCCAGCTGAGCTACCGGTGCGGGCCGCATGTTGTAAAACATTGCGAGTGCCGCGTTAAACCCTATTCACGCTTGCGGGGCAAGTGTTTTTTAGGGTTAATCTGTAAAAGTTTTGCGAGCCTTATTAATTATCCAGCTTTGCAAAATATACAGCGCGCATCAAAGCGCGGGCTGTGCAGTGCGCCGCCGCCGCGCCTAGGTGGGCAAGCATGGCTGGGCTAATCTCGCTATCACTCTCATTATTGCTATCATTATTGCCATCAGGGCTTGCAGCTGTTGAGAGCGCAAAGATTGTATCCCCGTCCAGCGGCGTGTGAGAGGGCTGCACAGCCATGGCAATGCCGTCCTGAGCCATCATGGCTAAGCGCTTTAGCTGTGTTTTAGACAGATCAGCATCTGTAGCGATAGCGCCAATAACGGTGGATTGGCCTGCCGCTTTTAAAAAGCCAAGTTTGGTATCCGTGGCTATTTGGAGCTGATAATCTGGAGAGGGGCGCGCGCCGCCAAATTCTGGCTTTGCTTTAATTTGCGCCTCATAAGGCCATGCCCAAGGCACAGCGCTATTTGGCATATAGGGCGAGCCAATTGGGTTGGCCGCAATCAAAGCGCCGATTGTGATGCCGCCCACAATTTCTGACGCGCTCCCAATTCCGCCCGGATATATGCCCGCCATTGCGCCAAAGCCAGCGCCAAAGGCGCCTTCGCTAAGATGATCAGACATCCCCTCACATGCCTGAATTCCCAATTGCCGAAAAGGCGGGTTTAAGCCCCAGTCTTTATCGCCGCCATTGGCATTATCAAATAAGATAGCTGCGGGAACAATCGGGGAGACGGGCACTCCGTCATAGGCCTTATAGCCGCGCCCCTGCTCGCCCAGCCAAGCCGTCACGCTATCAGCCGCAGCAAGACCGTAAACAGAGCCTCCAGAGAGTACAATAGCGTGAACGCGCTCAATCAGCCCGCCTTCGCAAAGCGCCATAATCTCGCGCGTGCCCGGCCCGCCGCCGCGCACATCTACGCTACACCGCGCGGGCGCATCAGGGATGATGACACTCACCCCTGTTTTAACGCTCACATCATGAGCTTGGCCAACGCCGAGCCCGCCCACATCAAGGATAGAGTTTTTAGGTCCTGTTTTTATCATAAACTGATTAAACGCTGCTCTGGGCCTAAGCGCAATAAAAAATGACCTATTTGATTTCGTCTATTTATGCCGCGATTTTATTTGCCCTTTTTATTTGCAGTGTGAAGCCGTCCTTGTATGCTCTATGTCTAAACTATAGGCGCTCACATAGAGCTATAGCACTTTGCAGGATTTCACATGACACTTCGTTGGCCTCATCTTTCTACGCGGCTTTTACTTAGCACGATTCTGTCAGCCCCTATTCTGCCAACTCTTCTTCTGCCGGCCCTTCTTCTGCCAACCTTGGTTTTAACGGGCTGCAAACAAGCTCAGACGGATAGCGGGGCGCAGATAGCTGATCATTATGGCGAAGCAATGATTGCCGCCGCAGAGCCGCGCGCCGTTGAAGCGGGGCTAGACATACTCGCCAAAGGCGGTAGCGCAATTGACGCCGCAATTGCCGTGCAAACCATGCTTGGCCTCGTTGAGCCTGAGAGCAGCGGCATAGGGGGCGGAGCCTTTTTAATATATTATGACGCCGCAGACGGATCAGTGAGCATGTATGACGGGCGCGAAACAGCCCCGTCAGGCGCGGGGCCTGATCTATTTCTTGATGAAAATGGGGCGCGCCTCTCATTTGTAAATGGGATGGCCTCTGGCCGCAGCACAGGCGTGCCGGGCGTGATTGCTATGCTCCATATGGCCCATAGCGAGCATGGCAAGCTGGCATGGCGTGAGGGGTTTAGCGCCGCTATTGCGATGGCGCGGGACGGCTTTCGCGTCTCTGAAAAGCTGAGTAGCTCATTACGGCGCGCTGCGCGCTTTGGGCGCCTAGCGCGCCAAGAGGCCGCCCGAGATTATTTCTTTATTGATCCCGCTGGAAAGACGCCGCTGCAAATTGGCTATAACCGCGTTAACACCGCCTATGCTGATAGCCTGAGCGCTATCGCGAAAGATTGGCGCGCCATGTATGAAGGCGATATTCCCAAAGCCATTATCGCTGCCGTGGAAGAAGAGCCCCTGCCCGGCAGCCTATCTGAGGCCGATTTTGCAAATTATCAGCCGCGTAAGCGCGAGGCCCTATGCAGCCCTTATCGGAGCTATAAAATTTGCGGGCCGCAGCCCCCTAGCTCTGGCGGCGTGGCCGTGCAAGCAATTATGAGACAGTTAGAGACGTTTGATATGTCGTCTTACGGGCCAGATGATGCCCAAGGCTGGCACTATTTTATTGAAAGCTCACGTCTGGCCTATGCTGACCGAGATCAATATGTGGCGGATGATAGCTTTGTCGATGTACCCATCACCCAAATGCTAGATAGAGATTATCTGGATAGCCGCGCCGCTTTAATTATGGAAGGTCACGCCATGCCCGTAGCCAGCGCTGGAGATCCAGCAGGATTTGCGCGCGGACAAGACGCCACAGCCGACAGCCCCGGTACGTCCCATTTTACAATTGTAGACGGGCAAGGAAATGCCCTGTCCATGACGACAACTGTCGAGTCTGGATTTGGTAGCCAGCGCATGGCGGCAGGGTTTATTCTCAACAATCAACTGACCGATTTTTCATTTCTAGCTGTTGATGAGGCGGGCCTGCCTATCGCGAATGCTCCCGCTCCCGGAAAACGCCCGCGCAGCTCTATGGCGCCAACCCTTATATTTGATAGCGGCGGAGAGTTTATCTTATCTACTGGCTCTCCTGGCGGTAATTCAATTATTGCCTATACGGCCAAAACCGTGATGGCCATGCTCGATTGGGGACTGACCCCGCAAGAAGCTGCCGAGCTGCCTAATGTTATTGCCCGCGGTGATAGCGTTAAAGTTGAACATAAATTAATGGCAGACGGCGTGGTCAGCGCGCTTGAAACTATGGGCCATGAGCTACAACTCTCAGACGGAGAAAGTAGCGGCATTCATATTATAAAAAAGGATGCATCAGGCTCTGGATATATTGGCGGGGCAGACCCCAGACGCGCTGGCATTGCTCTATCATTATCCGACTTTAAAAACGAATAAGGCGAAGACAGAAAAAAGAGAGAGACCAGAGGGCTAAATTTTAAATTGGTAAGTTAACTGTAAAAACAGTTCCCGCTTCACTTGTGCTCTCTAGGTATAAATCTCCGCCATGGGCGCGGGCGAGCTCACGCGAAACTGTCAAACCTAGGCCTGTTCCGCCCTTTGCACTGCCCGTAAATGGCTTAAAAAGAGAGAGCTGCGCCGCATCAGATAGGCCCGGCCCCGTATCAAGCACGCGTATAATAACATTCGCCTCGCCTTCATTCCTGATCTCTTTGGCCTCCACGCGTAATTGCGGCGCGCTAGCCGCTTCATTTGCAGGGGCCGTGCGATCATCTTCCATTGCGGCAAGCGCGTTTCGAAACAGATTATTGAAAATACGATAAATGTGATCAGGGTCAGCATCTATATCCATTTGCGTGGGCACATCATTGACCCATTTCACTCGGCTTGTGCCAACTCCCATAGCGTCAGAGGCCGCTTCGCCTAGCAATGTGGCCAGTCTCAAGCTTCGCCGCTCTGGGACTTCTTCATTAGATTTTGAGAAACTTAATGTCGCCGCGCATAATTGTACGCCGCGATCTACCGCCCGAACAAGACGCTCGCCCATAGCCCGCACACGTTCTTCACTATCCATCGCCAAACGGTCAGAAATAAGCTGAGCCGTGGTCAGCACATTACGTAAATCATGATTAATTTTGGCAACGGCCAAACCTAATGTCGCCAGCCTGTCCTTTTGTTTAAGCGCGGTGCGAATATCTGCCTTCATGCCAACAAATTCGCGCTCTAGCATGCCGATTTCATCGCGGCGATTGGACATGATAATATTGCCAGCACGGCGTTCTGGATCTTGACGAAATTGCGACAGGGCTTCAGCCAATTTTTGAACAGGGCGCACAATCATCGCCGAGAGCGCGAGATAGATTAAAAGGCCCGTAAATATCGCAATCAGAGCCGAGAGCCCGATAATGCGAGAACAATAGGTAACAAGGTCCTGCTTGAGAGCCATTTGCGGAATAAGCACTTCTAATTGCTGCCCCCCCTTTGTCATCGGATTGGCAATAAGGCGTAAGTAACCATCCCCAGAGCTAAAATAAGCCCGCGCCGTTGCGCCAAAATCTGGCAAGCGGCGCGTCTCTCTCATATCAATGACCATGACCTCATCGACTTGCGGCGGCATGCCAACAACAAGCTCGCTGATGCCGTCATGTTTGTGCATCACAGCCGTAATCGCCGTATCAGCCATAAATTGGCTATCAAGCTCTTCCGTGCTTTTGAAGTTTTCTACGCCCTGCGCGGCAAGAGTTAAAATTTGCGCAGAGCTGACCCGTTGTTCTAGCCAGTTTTGGCGAAATACAGCCGCTGATGGGATAAATAGCAATATTTCAGCGATCATGACGAAAACTATCGTCAACACTAAGAGCTTTCCGGAAAGCCCTCGCCAAAATAATCGCTCCATCATCAACTTATCCACTTTGCCTAACCACCTCTCCTATTTAGTGGAACCGAGACATGAGTTTAGCCATAAATTTACCCTTCGGCCCAAATACAGCATCAGTATACCATGAGCCTGCCGCGCGCTTAACAATTTCACTGCGTGTTGGATAAGGCGATATAAATGTCGCAAGACCAGATATTTTAATCTTATTCGTCATAGCCAGACTTATAAGCTGAATGATCTCTCCAGCCCCTTCGCCAACAGCCGAGGCGCCCAAAACCTTTCCTTTAGTCGTGGCAACAATTTTTATCCCGCCATGCAAATCACGCTCAGCAATCGCGCGGTCATTTTCCTCTAGGTCAAAACTGACGCAGCGCACATTCGCCTCGCCATGCGCTTTAATAGCGGCGGCTTCGGTTAAGCCAATATTGGCGAGTTCCGGCTCAGTATAAATGGCCGCTGGCATACGGTCTGTGACGGCTTTGCCTGCAATGCGGTTTATCAGCGGCGGTGAGAAATAAAAGGCCTTGATAATTTGGCCCGCATGAAATCCAGCCGCATGGGTTAACCCGCCTTTGCCCGATGCATCACCTGCAGCAAAGACGCGCTTATTGGTACTGCGCAAACAATCATCCGTGACAACATAGCCGCGTTTATCTACCTCAACGCCCGCCTTGTCTAAATCAAGCCCTTCGGTCACAGGTCTTCGGCCCGCAGCAACCAGTAAATGTGATCCGCTTATAACTGTTCCGTCTGTGAGGTGAATTTTCACCGTCGTTTTCGTAGACGATACTTTCTCTATGCTCGCAGGGGCGCGAAATCCGAGGCCCTCTTCTTTGAGTGCATCGATAAGCACTTTGGCATGTTCTGGCTCGCTTCTGCCAAGCGGTTCAAACGCATCGAAAATTTCAACATCACTTCCAAGACGGAAGAAAGATTGACCAAGCTCAAGACCAATCGGCCCCGCGCCAATAACTAATAATTTTTTAGGCAGCGCATCTAATGAGAAAATATCTTCATTCGTTAGATATGGCACATCCGCTAATCCTGGAATTGGCGGGGCGGAAGCAATGCTGCCTGTGCTGATAATAAACCGTTTGGCGCGCACTTCGGTATTATCCGAGATCGCTGTATTGGCGTCTTTAAAGCGCGCAAATTCACGAATGACTGTACAGCCAAATCCTTCAAAACGCTCTTGGCTATCCACGGGCGCAATTTGAGCGATGACATCTTGCACATGATGTTTAACAGCCGCAAAATCAATTTTGGGGGTTTGCCCCGCTATGCCCATAGAGGCTGCGCCGTCTCGGATAGCGGCCGCATGTTTACCCGCAGCGATCATAGCCTTGGACGGAACACAGCCATGATTAAGGCAGTCACCCCCCATCTCACCCGCTTCATAAAGCACGACGGAACGGCCCAGTTGTGCCGCGCCAGCAGCTACGGATAGACCGCCTGCTCCCGCGCCAATAATACATAAATCTACGTCATAAGTTTTACGGCTCATGGAATTCTCTCTCATTTAAATAGGTCTGGCCTCAGAGAATGACTCTGAGGCCAGAGAATAGGTTTGAAATCAGACTAAGCTGTTTCCGTCTTTTTAATCTTTTTATAAATCACAGGCAAAAGGGCAAGTGCAACTAATCCCAATATGGGCCCAATAACTTTTGGCTGGGTCATCAGACCCGATAATTTTACCTCGCCTCCCGTGTCAAAAATGGCTCCGATACCCGCGCCAACACTGGCATAAACAAAGCAGCCCGGAATAATGCCCAAAAATGTCGATATAATATAATTACGAATTTTGACATCAAATAAAGCTGGAACAATATTGACAATAAAGAAGGGAAAGGCAGGTATCATCCGAAGAATGAATAGGTAAGACAGCTCATTCTCTTTCAAGCCCGCTTCAAATTTCTTCATATAAGGCCCAGCTTTTTTGGATAAAACATCCCCAAATGCATAGCGCGCTGCCAAAAACAAAGCCGTAGCCCCAATGGTCGCGCCTATAACAATGGCGCTGCCGCCAACAAATGTGCCAAACATAAAGCCGCCAAAAATTGACAGAAAGCTTGCCCCAGGGAAACTAATCGCTGTGAGCACAGCATAAAGAGCCATAAAGCCAATAACGGCAACAATGAAATTACTCTCAACAAAGGCCGACAAGGTATCACGGTTTTCGCGCAAAAAGTCCATATTGATATATTTAGGGCCGCCTAAGGCAAAAAATGCCCCTAAAGCCGCGACGATAACGATAAGCGGGGCAAACCGCTTAATCGCTGATTTTGGGGCTTCGCCCCCTGATACATTAGGAGTCTCATCCATGTAATTTATCCTTTTTCTACGCTATTGACTGACCAGTCATAGTCGTCCCCTGAAATTTTTGAAATATTCTCGAGCTGCGATTTAAGACCTGGAGCAGCATATTTTTTCAAATGATTTATTATATTTTGATCTGTACTGCCAAAATCCTCTTTAAACCAGTTATAAATTGATGAAACGTGGAGCTTTCCATTTCTTACGATAACGCCGCGCGGTGAATTTACAAAGGCACGCGCCCCAGCATCCAGATCCGCTTCTAATGTTTCAGCGCTCCACTCAGTTAGGGCCAAATTCGGGCACCCAATTGATGCACAATTGACCACATAATGTACGCGCGGCTCGTTAAATTGAGGACGCAATATGTCATGCTCAATATTGTTTAAGCTTAAAAGCTCGCCTTCAACTGTAACCAGCTCTAGCTTCCAAGGGCCAGGCGAAAATACGCTAGACTTAATATCTCTTATAGAGCTAACGGGCCAGTTCTGCGCCACGACTTGTACAGTCAGCGCATTATAAAGATTGCCCCAATAGGCTATGGCCTCGTCGCGCTCCATTGTGGATGGCGCTCTTGCGGCCATAGCGTCTATATAAGCTGCAAGCTTGCTCATATCATCTGGACTCGCCGCCAGAGCGCCGTAATCAAATAGATTAACATTGCCCATAGATTCGTCACCCGCATGGCCATATTTTTCTAGCGTAGCGCCCCAATTTTCAAGCGCGCCGCCATTTTGAGCCAGCGCCATCGGGCCCGCAAAAAGCAGCCCCATTAAAAACAGGCTTGTCGCGATAAAAGGCTTAAAGAAATTTATCATAACATTCGTCATAGCAGATCATCCATAAAAGTTATCATTAACGCCACTATAACAGCATTAAACTCTATATGAGAAACTATGTCCTCACAATCCGTCACATTTTTGTGCGAAAAAGTTGAGCAGTCCCCCACCCCTACTACCGATAAGGAGTCTCATCAATCACAATCAACCCAGCCTTTAAGCCTTATGAAAACTGATCTAGGAAATTCGCCATAATTTCACGCGCCCGCGCCCGCCCGCTCCCGATCACCGTATCAATGCCCGCCTCTTGCAATTGCGCCATGCCCTGCCAATTTACCCTGGGATTTGGGTCAACCATTGCCACAACGCAGCGCCTTATGCCTGCTTTTATCAGCGCGCCCGCGCAAGGCCCGCTACGGCCTTCATGACTACAAGGCTCAAGTGTTACATAGGCCGTGGCGCCCGCCGCCATTTCAGGACTAGCGCAAGAGCGTAGTGCCATGATCTCGGCATGAGGACGTCCGCCCTGCGCCGTCGCGCCCTGTCCGATAATTTTGCCGCCGCGTACAATCACGCAGCCCACGGCCGGGTTATCGCCCGTGCGCCCCTTTTGCGCTGCCGCCAAAGACAGGGCTATATCCATAAAATATGTGTCGGCATTATCCATAAGGGGGGCTCATCCATAAGGGGGCATCATAACAGAGCACAGCACAACCCCCTCTAAATCAAGGCCCAAATTAACATCTAAACAGATGGTAAAGGTTTGGCACGCTCTGAGTTCAGATAGCGCGCGGCTGTAACCTCTAATGTGCCGTCTTTAATATCAATGAGCAGGGGGTTGCCCGTCGGAATTTCAAATCCAGGAATGTCATTATCGGCAACACCAAACAGGCTTTTGACCAAGGCGCGCAAACTATTGCCATGCGCGGCAATAATCAGATTTTGCCCCGCAACGATTTTAGGCGCAATTTCGACATCAAAATAGGGCAAAACGCGCGCCAAGGTTAGCTCTAAGCTCTCGCCTACAGGTAATTTAGCGGGATCAATATGGTTATAGCGGCGATCATGGCGCGGATGATATTCACTCTGCTCATCAACGGCCGGCGGGGGCACGTCAAAACTGCGGCGCCAAATATGAACTTGCTCATCACCATGTTTATCGCGCGTTTCTTGCTTATTAAGCCCTGTTAGCGCGCCGTAATGGCGCTCATTAAGCTGCCAGTTTTTGGTCACAGGAAGATAGAGACGGTCTAGCGCTTCTAATGTTAGCCAAAGCGTCTTAATGGCGCGCTTTTGAACAGAGGCATAAGCGGCATCAAACTCAACATTTTCTTTGGCCAAAAGCTCCCCAGCAAGGCTGGCTTCTTCCACGCCTTTATCAGTTAAGTTCACATCCCAAAACCCTGTAAAACGGTTTTGTAAGTTCCACTCAGATTGTCCGTGGCGGATAAGGGCGAGTTTAGTCATTATTGGCTCCATAAAATCTCGCGCTTCTTATGGCACTCATCGCGTGAATTTCAAGGCTGTATTAGACAATAATCCACCCCGCAAAAGCGCCATATATACCCAAATATCGCTATTTAGCTCATAATTTAGGACAATATATAAGTCTGCGCATAGACGCAGCCTAAAAGAGCCTTTATGATTCATCTACTGTTCAGCTTGGGGCAGCAAAGAATATATATAATGTAATTGGAGGATAATATGAGTAAACGTGACGACCTAATCGCTAAATATGCAGAACAAATGAAAGATAAGCTCAGCATAAGTCCAGATATGGATTTGCTTCGCAAAATCACAATTGCCTGTGGCCCGTCTATCTATAATCGTGATGCTTCCACAGTGGCTGGCACTGACCAGTCTGAGCTAGACACAGTCAAAAACGGCTTTATGACCAAGCGTCTTGGCATGAGCGATGATGGCGCTAAGAGCGCTGCGCTAGCCAAAGTCATGGACACATATGGTAAGTCAACACGCACAAAATATCGCGCTGTTGTCTATTATCTTTTGGTCAAAGACCTTGGACTTGAAGGCAAGTTCTAGAAACGCCAAAATTTCAAATAAAAAGCCTCGTCTCTGTGCGAGGCTTTTTTTATGTCTCATAGATAATCACTGATAAGACTGAGTTTATCCTCACTGGTTATGAGCAATCAATCTGATAATCAATTTGGGCTAATGCGCGTCATTCCAATTATTGGCGGCTTTGACATCGACAATGAGCGGTACGCTCATATTGACCGCTGGCATGGCCGCGCCTTCCATGGTTGTTTTCACAATCTTCATAAGCGCGCCCGCTTTATCTTCGGCCACCTCAAATACCAATTCATCATGAACCTGTAAAAGCATGCGTGCGCCCTCAATTGGGGCGATAGCGGCAGGCATACGGATCATGGCGCGGCGAATAACATCTGCCGCCGCCCCCTGAATAGGCGCGTTAATCGCCTGACGCTCACCAAAGGCACGGCTCATAGGATTTTTATCAGCTATGCCTTTAATATGACATTTGCGTCCAAAGAGCGTTTTCACATAGCCCAGCTCGCGCGCTTCATTTTTAGCCGCTTCCATATAGGCTTTAATGCCCGGAAATTTTTCAAAATAGCTCTCAATATACTCTTTGGCTTCGGTGCGCGAAATGCCCAAATTATTCGCCAGCCCAAAAGCGCTAATGCCGTAAATAATACCAAAATTAATTGCCTTGGCATTGCGCCGTGTGATCGGGTCCATCCCCTCAATCGGCACGCCAAACATTTCCGATGCGGTCAGCGCGTGAATATCCACCCCATCGGCAAAGGCTTGTTTCATGGTTGGCAAATCGGCGACATGAGCCAAAATGCGCAGCTCAATTTGGCTATAATCAGCCGCGACTAAAACATGGCCATCCTCGGCAATAAAGGCGTCACGGATTTTACGGCCATCTTCGGTGCGAATGGGGATGTTTTGCAAATTCGGGTCAGATGATGAGAGCCGCCCCGTTGTTGTCGCCGCCAGCGCAAAACTTGTATGAACGCGGCCAGTATCTGGATTAATTTGCGCGCTCAGCGCATCCGTATAAGTGCTTTTAAGCTTAGCATAATGACGGTGATCAAGCACGGCTTTAGGCAGAGCGTGCTCATTGGCCAGCTCTTCCAAAATGGCGGCGCCGGTTTGCCACGCCCCCGTTTTGGTTTTCTTCCCCCCCGGCAAGCCCAAATCATCAAAGAGAATTTCGCCGAGCTGTTTCGGGCTCGCCACATTAAATTTTTTGCCCGCTAGCTCATGGGCGGCGTCTTCAAGCTGGGCCATTTTTTGCGCAAAATCAGACGACAAACGCGCCAGCACGGCGCGGTCAACTTTAATCCCCTGATTTTCCATATCCGCCAAAACGCGCGGCAGACCGCGCTCTAGCGTTTCATAAACGCTCGCAACCTGCTCATTGGCCAAGCGCGGTTTTAAAAGCTGCCATAAGCGCAAAGTGACATCCGCATCCTCAGATGCATAAGGCACGGCTTTATCCAAAGAAACTTGATCAAAGGTGAGCGCTTTTTTGCCCGTTCCCGCCACCTCTTTAAAGCTAATGCATTTATGATCAAAATGACGCTCCGCCATCGCGTCCATACCATGTCCGTGCAGCCCGCCTTCTAGCGCATATGAGATCAGCATCGTATCATCATAAGGCTGCGGATAAATGCCATAGCGTGAGAACACGCCCAGATCATATTTGAAATTTTGCCCCACTTTCAACACTGACGCATCTTCGAGCAAAGGTTTAATCGCGGCCAAAGCCTGCTCAAACTCAATTTGCTTGGGCGCATCATCGCTAAACATATCCCCTGTGCCCTTATGGCCTAGCGGAATATAGCACGCCTCATTCAAGCCTGTTGCCAAACATATGCCAACCATATTGGCCGCCGCGCTATCAAGGCTATCCGTTTCCAAATCCACCGCAATCACCCGCGCAGCATAGGCGCGCGCAATCCAGTCTTTAAGCTGCGAGAGATCATCAACGCAGACATATTTATCTTTATCAAAGCGCGCGGCAGGCGGGTTTTGCGCGGCGGGGCGAGCCGCATCATAGGCACGAAGACTATCATCATCGCCCGCCTCAAAGGCAGCGCGCACGCGAGAGGTGAGCGTGCGAAATTGCATATCTTCTAAAAAGCCAAAAAGCTGGCTAGGCTCAGGGTCGCTGACCACCAAATCATCAAGCGGCACGTCAAGCTCAATATTACGATCAAGTGTTACAAGCTGGCGCGAGAGGCGCGCATCATCAGCATGGGCGAGCAGTTTTTCGCGGCGGCCCTTTTGCTTAATCTCGCCCGCGCGCGCAAGCAGCGTATCCAGATCGCCATATTCATTAATCAGTAGCGCCGCCGTCTTCACGCCAATGCCCGGCACGCCCGGCACATTATCCACGCTATCTCCCGCCAAGGATTGAATATCAATGACCTTGTCTGGCCCCACGCCAAATTTTTCAAACACTTGATCAAAGCTAATATGCTTATCTTTCATTGTGTCGAGCATGGAAATTTTATCCGAGACGAGCTGCATTAAATCCTTATCGGAGGAAATAACCGTAACCCTTGCGCCTAATTTTTCGGCCCTGTCTGCATAGGTGGCAATCAGATCATCTGCTTCAAAGCCCTTCATCTCGATAGATTGCGCGCCAAATGCGCGGGTCGCATCACGTGTGAGCGGGAATTGCGGAATGAGGTCTTCGGGCGTCTCGCTACGATTGGCCTTATATAGGTCATAAATCTCATTACGAAATGTATGACCAGAGGCATCAAAGATAACGGCAAAATGGGTGGGGCGCGCATCCCCCGTCTGGCCCTGCAAAAGCTTAAACAGCATATTTGAAAAGCCAGCCACAGCACCAATAGGCAAGCCATCGCTTTTGCGGGTCAGCGGGGGCAAGGCATGATAGGCCCGAAAAATATAGCCCGAGCCATCGACAAGGACAAGATGGGAGTCAGATGTGACGGCGTTTGACATATTTTACCTTTATGGCTCTGAATTTTCGGCGCGATGTTCAAAGCATATCTTCAAGTCTTTTGGGCGACTCTTTAAGAGCTAAGTTTGGCCGCGCGGCGGGCGAAATTCAAGCCCCTATCCTCGCTCAAAGCCCGCTTTGGCGTTAAATTTTTACAAAGAGATTAACCCCCGAAATAACGTCTGAAACACCCGATAAAAATAGCCCCGCCTCTAAATTGGACGACTCTGCCATGATTGGGCCTTTATTCACTGCTTTAATAAGGTTAGATTTAACAATAATGAGCGATACCATAGATATATCTGCGCCCCCGCCGCCGCCCCTGCCGCCTCAGCCAAAAGCTGCAAATGATGAGCCCGCATCATCTTATGGCCGCCTATCTGCCGCTCTCTCTATGCCTAAAAATGAGCGCCCGCGCGGCGCGCTATCACGCTTTTTATTCACCCTCGCCATCGCCGTAGCCATTTGCCTAGCGGTGATTACCTTTTTATATATTTTAGGACGCTCCACCCAAGATAGCGGGCCGCGCCTAAATATAGAACAGCGCAGCGTAGATGCGATCTATGCCGACGCCGTCAGCATACCGCAAAAATCCCTACGCCTGCGCGCCTTACGCAACTATATCACCGCCTTCCCCGAAGCCTCACAAAGCACGCAAGCAGGCCCATTAATCGAGGCGCTTGAAGCGGATGAATATGATAAATGGCTAAGCTTGTCGGATGTTTTTTACACGACCAGTGCATCCAATATAGATAAGCTAGACGCGTTAAATACATTTGAAGCGGAATGGGGGGCAGGCAATTATAGTGAAGATGTGAAAGCGATGCGCGCCCAGCTAGGCCTGCAAGCGGGTCAAGGCTTTGCGCAAACGCAATCTGCATTAGCCGCGCCCAGCCAAGCCCAAAAGTCGGCTGCTCGAAACGCGCAATCTAGGAACGCTCAATCTAGGAGCGTTCAATCCGAAGGCGCGCAATCTGAATCCGCGTTAAATGATTTAGCCCTAGACACAAGCGAGATTGATCAATTTATGGCAGGCGCGCCGCCCGAAATTGAAATTTACAAACCTGCGGCCCTGCTCCCAGCGCCAGCGTCCCCGCCTCAGCCTGTGATTATTGCGGCAAAGATTACCAAAGATGTTGAACCGGCCTATCCATCACGCGCGCGCGATCGCGGTATTGAAGCCGTCGTCACCATCGCTATGGATATTGACGCCAAGGGCAAGGTCAAAGATGCCTATATCGTCAAACCCGCTACGGGGCGCTATGCTAATGATTTCGGGCGCGCCGCTATTCGCGCGGCCCAAAATACCGAATATAGCCCTAAAACCATTAACGGCGAGCCTCAGCCCACAAATGGCTTTACCCGCCGCTATCGATTTGAAATAGGCGAGTAGAGTAGCTCAAGAGAGTAGCGCCAGAGAGTAAGTGGCCGCGCGCTTATTCCATATGCCAGCCATGGCTAACAATCAGGCTCTGCCCCGTTAGCGCATTGGTTGGGAAAGCGGCGAAAAACAGCGCGGCTTGGGCGACATCATCAACCGTTGTAAATTCCTGATCCACAGTTCCGCCAAGCATAACATTATTGACGACCTCTTCTTCGCTAATGCCAAGGTCTTTGGCCTGTTCAGGAATTTGTTTATCCACCAAAGGCGTTTTTACAAAACCGGGGCAAATGACATTGGTGCGCACGCCTTTCTTACCGCCCTCTTTGGCAATGACGCGCGATAGTCCCATCAAGCCATGTTTGGCAGACACATAGGGCGCTTTGAGCGCGCTGGCGAGTTTGGAATGCACAGATCCCATAAAGATGATGCTGCCCCCGCCCTGCTTATACATATGAGGCAAAACGGCTTGCGAGGTTAAAAAGGCGCCGTCCAAATGGATTGCCATAACCTTACGCCAGCTTTCAAACGGCATGTCTTCGACGCGCGCAACAATCTGAATGCCCGCATTAGAGACAAGCACGTCAACACGGCCATGCTCTTTGGCCACGGCGTCAACACCCGCCTTGACCATATCAGGATCAGTGACATCCATTTTAACGGCCATATGTTTACCGCCATTTTGACCGCCCAGAGTTTTGGCGGTTTTTTGCGCGGCGTCTAAATTGATATCTGCAATCGCCACCACGCCGCCCGCCGCCGCGTAACATTTCGCAATCTCAAGACCAATGCCGCTGGCCCCGCCCGTAATGATGCAAACTTTATCATCCAATGTCATAAATCATCTCTCTTTACTTATTTTTTGAATTACAGCCTTATAAACAACCATTAAAGGCTGCGCCCGTAATGAGGGCCTAATGACCCTGCTTTATTCTTGGCTTTCAAATGCATATATTTCTGGGTCTTCGCCTTGAAACATAGCGCGCAAATTCACGGTAGATTTTTTACCAATTTGAGCAAAATTTGCATCTACCCAGCTTTCAGCGGTTTCGCGGCCCACATCGCGCAAATGTGTTAGGAAGGCCCATTCAGCATTCATTTTAGACGCCGCGCCCAATTTGGACAAAACCTTATCATTTTGCACAATATGGATACGCTGATGACTATAATGATCTTGCTCCAATTTGCCTTCTTCAATCAGGCGGGAGACAAATTCTATGGCGCGAAACTCTTTTAAAAGGCTGGCATTAAAGGCTATTTCATTAATGCGGTTATGTATGTCTTGAGCCGTCTTAGGCGCGCCTTTGCGAAAAATCGGATTGATCTGCACGACAACAATATCATCACAGGCCGTATTTTCATGAAATGGGAACAGCGCTGGATTACCCAAATAGCCACCATCCCAATAAGGCACACCGTCAATATGCACCGCCTGATATAAATGAGGCAGACAGGCCGACGCCATCACTCGATCCGCATCTAGCAATTTTTTGTCAAACACCTCAACGCGGCCCGTTTCTACATTTGTCGCTGAGATAAAAAGCTTAAGGTTGCTGCAAATACGCACATGATCAAAATCAATCGTGTTTTCGATCACTTGGCGCAGCGGATTAATAGCGAGCGGGTTAAATTGATAGGGCGAGAACATGCGGGTAAAAGCATCACTCATCTGATAGCTGGAAGAGTTTTCCATCCCCCAATTGCCCATAAATGTATTTAAAAAAGACCGATTTATAGGGCTAAGCTTGGCCAGCTCGCTCATTTTTTCCCAAAAATTATGCAGCGTTTCGCGCGCGCCCTCGCGCCCGCCATGCGCCATACCATCTGCCAAAGCCACGGCGTTCATCGCCCCCGCCGATGTCCCAGATATACCCTCTATATGCAGGCGATCATCTTGCAGAAGGTAATCCAGCACGCCCCATGTGAAGGCTCCATGCGCGCCGCCGCCTTGCAGGGCAAGGTTGATGACCTTTTGATGGGTTTGCGGTCCGATGGCTAATGTCCTCCTTCGAGGACATAGCGGCGATCACAATATTTGCATTGGACAAAATCATTTTGCCCCATATCCATATAGACTTTGGGATGCCCAAGCGCGCCGCCGCCGCCATCACAACTTACCCGGCGATTAGATGTGACAATTATTTCTGGCATAGCTTCTGGCATAGTTAAAGAGCCTTGCGATTTTTCAGACATAAATTTCTCGATATGTTAAGCGCTACATATTGCAGTAGCTACGATTTGACTCTAACTTAAGATGGCCTCTTCGCGGCGTCAATTGCGCCCATTAAAATTTACGAAACGGCAGAAAGCTAAGCAGAAAGCTAATATGAGCGTAAGTTCCAATATCCCAAAATCTGAAGCCGCCACGCTCACTCCAGCTATTGAGATTAAGGGACTGAAAAAAACCTATGCCAAATCGCGCAAGTCTGAGGCCAAAACGGCCCTGCGCGGAGTCGATTTGACGGTGCCAAGCGGCTCTATGTTTGCTTTATTAGGGCCAAACGGGGCGGGCAAATCGACCTTGATCAATATTTTAGCGGGTCTGGTGCGCAAAAGCGCAGGCGAGGCAAAGATTTGCGGCTATGATATTGATAGCCAAACCCGCCAGGCCCGCGCCAGCATTGGCATTGTCCCCCAAGAAATCACAATGGATGTGTTTTTCACCCCGCTACAATCGCTAGAAATTCAAGCGGGCTATTACGGCGTGCCTAAGTCTGAACGCCGTAGCGAAGAAATATTGAACGTGCTGGGACTTTGGGATAAACGCCATGCCTATGTGCGCGCCCTGTCTGGCGGAATGAAACGCCGCCTATTAGTGGGCAAAGCTTTGGTTCACAATCCTGCTGTGTTGATTTTAGACGAACCCACGGCGGGAGTAGATATTGAACTGCGCCGTCAGCTTTGGGATTATGTCCGCCAGCTTCATAAATCAGGTACAACGGTCATTCTCACCACTCATTATCTGGAAGAGGCGGAGAGCCTATGTGATCGCATCGCCATTATTCATAATGGGCAAATCACAGCCAATGAGCCTAAAGACATATTGATGAAGCGGCTTGATCGGCGAAGCCTCATTATCACGCCCAAAACCCCGCTTGCCGCGCTCCCCTCTGGCTTGTCAAATTTACGCGCTTCTTTGACAGATCATGGCCATATTGCCATTGATTTTCGAAGCGGACGGGATTCCATTCCAGCGCTTTTGAGCCAAGTTAAAGCCGCAGGTGTTTCTGTGGCTGACCTGCGCACGCAAGAACCTGACCTTGAAGATGTCTTTATGTCGCTGACCTATGATTTGGATAAGACATAGGCTTATGAACGAACACAGCCTGTTACATATTAGCAAAAACCTATCTGTGCCGCGCCGCGAGATAGAGCTCACGGCTATTAGAGCCTCTGGGCCTGGCGGGCAAAATGTCAATAAAGTCGCCAGCGCCGTGCATTTGCGCTTCGACATTAGCGCCAGTAGCCTCCCGCAGCGGGCTAAAACCAAATTGCTTAGCTTAAATGATAGCCGCGTTACAAAAGATGGCATTATCGTTTTAAAGGCCAATGAATATCGCACGCAAAAGGCCAATCGCGACGCCGCTTATAGACGGCTAGCTCTCCTAATTCGTGAGGCGACAACTATAAAAAAGCGGCGTATTGCAACACGCCCCTCGCGCGGCTCTGTTCATCGCCGCCTTGAAAAAAAGGCCAATCGCAGCACAACGAAAGCGAATCGCAAAAAACCGCAGCTCTGAAAATGGGTTAAAAATCTAAAGGCTAGGACGACAATGGCGCGCAAATCATCGTCTTCTCATTACAAATTCCCTGCAAACTCACTTCAAACTCACTGCAAAATTGACTCGCTTATCAAGCGAAAGGCTCTCAAAATACCGCCTGAACGCTGTATCGACGTGTAATTGGCCTATTACTTGCTAGATATGGCTTCAAAGTCAAAGCAATAAGCCGCTTTGGCACAATGCGGCGGGGAACGTCCCCTTTGGCCGTAGGCATGTAAGGAGCCCGACATGAAACGTATTTTAATTACAACATCCGCTATTTTAGCAGCCGCCAGCCTATTACCCGCCAGCGCAAATGCGCAGCTATTAGGTAATCCATGGGGCGGCGCAGCCAATAATGCGATTATTGGCAACAGCCTTGGCAACAACCTTGGTGGGAGCCTTGGTGGTTTTTCCGGCGCAAATCTTGGTGGATTTTCTGGCGGAAATTTTGGCAGCTTAGTGGGCGCAAGTTCACGTTATGGCAATTTAGGTCAGGCTAGTGGATTCTCCAATGGATTTTCTGGCGGCATCCCTGCTGGGTTTTCTGGTGGGCTTTCTAATGGATTCTCTGGCGGCTTCGGCGGAGCGACGCCTCTAGCAACAGGCCCTGCCCCAGCGCCATTCTTTACTGGCAATTATGTTTCAAGCCCTGTCTATACACAGACAAATGTAGTGCGCAGAGCTGTCGTTACGCAGCCTGCGCCCGTAGCGGCCCCGCGCGTTATTGTGCGCCAAGCCGCGCCCGTTGCGCCAAAGACGGTTTATATTGACGCGCCAGCGCCAAAACCTCAGACAATTTATGTTCATCGTCAGGCTCCAACGCCTGAGCCTCGCATAGAATATGTTGATGTTCCAGCACCTGCGCCGCAAACAATCTATGTTGAGCGCCAAGCGCCTGCGCCGAAGCCAGCAACTATTTATGTTGATTCTCCAGCAGCTCCGGTCGCTGACATTCATGTGCGCCGCCCAGCCGCAACTAATCAGTCAATCTATGTTGAAGCCCCTGCGCCAACACAGCAGACAGTTTATGTTGAGCAAGCAGCCCCTGCGCCTGCGCCAAACATTCAATATGTTGCGCCGACACAAACATATACAGCCCCAGCGCCGACATATTCAGCGCCAAGCTATATTGAGCCAACATATTCAGCCCCGACATATTCTGCGCCAACATATTCCGCACCTGCAGAAACGGCCCCATGTCCAGCTGGAACAACAACACAAGGCGATGGCTCTTGCCTACAATCTGGCTCTATCAGCTATAATGACACAACATATGGCTCCGTAAGTGGTGGCTCATATGGTTATTCTGCGCCAAGCTATTCTGTGCCAAGTTATTCTGCGCCGATCACGCAAAGCCTTCCAGCTCAGTGCCCAACGGCAACGACAATACAAAGTGATGGCACATGCCTATCTTCATCAGCCACAGGCTATATACCGTCAGCCGCATATGGGTCTGGCAATTATAACCAAGCGCCAAGCCTAGCTGGCGGCGTAGCCCAAGACTATTTGTCAAGCCACCAAGCTTATGAGTCAAAAGGCATTGCAACTGATTGTGTAACTTGCCGTTAAGCTACAGCCTAAAACAGCGCTAGCCTGTTAGGCTCTGCGCTGGGTAACCAGACTAAAAACTAAAAAAGCCGCTCAGCCGTAATAAGGCCAAGCGGCTTTTTATATAAGCTGTGTTAGCTGATGACATCATCAGTCGAATTGACTGCAAAATAGCCCTACTGCGTTAGCTTTTTGCAAGACCGGCTTATATCTGGCATAGTCACGTCAAGGCGCTGCCTCGAATTAGTAGAAAATGTCCAAACCCAATGGAAAGGGGACACTATGTTCAAACACCTCACTCTAGCCGCTGCCCTCATAGGCGTAAGCTTTGCCCTACCAGCAAATTCAGCTGCGCAAAGCTTTTCCAATAATAATCGGCTAGGAGGCGCTTTTACGGGAGCGGCTCTTGGCAGCATAATCGGCTCCTCTGTATCCAATCGCGGCTCACGCTCAGACGGCGCAGCCATAGGCGCTGTTGCTGGCGCTGTACTTGGCGCATCAGTTTCAGGCTCAAGAAATAATGGGTATTATGGCGGACAGTCATATTATGGTGGACAGCCATATTATGGCGGGCAGTCATATGGCACGCCTTATTACGGCGGCCAAAGCTATTATAGCGGCGGCTATGGCTATGCTAGCCCTGTTTATTACAGCTCGCCCTATGGCTATTCAAATTCGAGCATCAATATTAACCTAGGCTCACGCGGCGGTTATTACGGAAATGGTTTTAGCAATAACCGCAATATCGGCTTTAACAATAACCGTAACATCGGCTTTAGCAATAACCGCAATGTCAGCTTTAATAATAACCGCAATAATGTGCGCAGTAATGTACAGCGCCGCTATTAAGACAGGCTCACAACCTTTATAGCTCTACGTATTTAAGACTGCCGCTCTTTTGCGGCAGTCTTTTTTTGGGCCAACCGACAGCCCCTATATATAAAATAACGCAAGCAGAGCAGCTAGCTGTTGCGAGCGGCGCATCATAGGTCTATTGAGCCAATATGATTAAAACAGCTCCCAAAAATATAGATGCTCCCGTCGATCCGCTAGCCCTACGCCCCCCCCTTGACCAATTGCTTAAACTTGCCAAAGCGGCAGGCGCAGATAGCGCAGATTGCGTGGCCACCCATGGGCGCTCGCTCTCTATTTCAGTGCGCGGCGGCGAGATCGAAGATGTTGATAGTAGTGAGGGCCGCGATATTGGTCTGCGCGTCATGGTTGGACGCCGCCAAGCCTGTGTCTCCTCCTCTGATAGCTCAGCGGACTCGCTCGCAAGTTTGGCCCAGCGCGCCGTCGCTATGGCCCGCCTTGCGCCAGAAGATCCTTATTGCGGTCTGGCTGATCCTGCGCGGCTTGAAAAATCGCCTGAGGATTTACAGCTTTTTGACCCAACAATAATGGACGCCCCCCAACTTGAAGCCCGCGCCCTGCAAATCGAAGCCGAAGCCTTAAAAACATCTGGCGTGTCTCAAGCTGACGGCGCGAGCGCAAGCGCGACAAGCTCGGCGATATTTTTCGCAACAAGTGACGGTTTTGCGCAAGGCTGGCGCAGCTCGCGCCATAATATGAGCGTGGCCGTAATTGCCGAAAAAGACGGCGCGATGGAGCGTGACTTTGATTATAATGGCGCGCGCTGGCTCGAAGATACCCGCCCTCCAGAAGAGATTGGCCGCACCGCAGCGCGCCGCGCTGTTGCCCGTCTTGGCGCCCGTAAAATGGACTCCACCACCCTGCCTGTTATATTTGACCAGCGCGTGGCCAGCTCCATGGTCAGCACGCTTATAGGCGCTATATCCGGCCCGTCTATCGCGCGCGGCGTATCCTTTTTAAAAGACAAAATGGACAGCCAGCTTTTTTCAACCGCTATTAATATAACCGATAATCCGCTTATAAAACGCGGTCATGGCTCGCGCCCTTGGGACGGAGAAGGCGTTGCCGTGAAAGAGCGTAAAATCATCCATGATGGGAGGCTCTCAAGCTGGCTGCTAAACTCATCCAGCGCGCGCCAGCTTGGCCTAGAAACAACGGGGCATGGCTATCGCGGCGTCGGCTCTCCGCCGGGCGTATCGTCAACAAATTTAATCATGGCCCCCGGAGCGCTCAGCCGCAATGAGCTTATCGCCCAGATGGGGGACGGCCTCATTGTCATGGATATGTTTGGCCCGTCTCTTAATTCCAATACGGGGGATTATAGCGTTGGCGTGTCTGGCTTTCGCGTCATTGGCGGCGAGATTGCCTATCCCGTCTCCGAGATTACCATCGCTGGAAATCTCATTGATATTTACCCCAATATTGTTGCTGCCAGTGATTTAAAAATAGACGCGGCCACAATATCGCCCAGCCTTCTTCTGGGCGAAATGGCGATTGCGGGGTCATAATCATGCCCGCTGCGAGCAAAATAAATGCCCATGACCGGGCTCTTTTAGCCAAAGCCGCAGCCGAAGCGGGCGAGCTTGCTAAAAAGCACTTTGATCTGGGTGATCCTGATGTTTGGGAAAAAAGCGATAGCAGTCCAGTGACCAATGCCGATATTGCGGTCAATGCTTTCTTGCTCGGATATTTGCGCGGAGCGCGGCCTGATTATGGCTGGCTGTCTGAAGAAACCAAAGATGATGGCTCGCGCCGAAAAAAGCAGCGTGTTTTCGTCGTTGATCCAATAGATGGCACGCGCGCCTTTATCAAACGCAAACCCCATTTTGTTATCTCCGTGGCCGTGCTTGATGAGGGCAAGCCTGTCGCGGGCGCGCTTTACAACCCCCTAACTGGGGAGGCGTTTGACGCTGACCTTTATGGCGGGGCTACGCTAAACGGTAAGACCATTGCCGTTGAAGATTGCGCGCAAATCAAAGGCTGCCGTATGGTGGGGTATGATTATAAATTTAAGGCCTTAAACTGGCCAGACATGGATGTGCGCGCGCGCAATAGTATGGCTTACCGTATTGCGCTGGTCGCGGCAGGCATAGCCAATGCCGCAGTCGCTTTCACGCCCAAATCAGACTGGGATTTGGCCGCCGCTTGCCTAATTGCGCGCGAAGCTGGAGCCCACGTCACAGATATTTATGGGCATGATTTTGAATTTAACGCGGCCTCCACTGAAAATAAGGGCGTTATTTGCGCTGGCCCGACGCTGCACCCTTTGTTATTAAACATGATAGACACACATGGCGTAAAAAAGGGCGGGATCAAACTACCCCCTAGCCCCCGAGGCTAAGCTCGCCCATTATAGGGGATAGAATCACCCTAGCACAGACCATTAGAATAGGACGTAACATGACTGATAAGGCTCCAAAACAACTGCTCCATCTCGTGATTGGCGGGGAGCTTGTTGACCCCAATAGAACCCAATTTAAAAATCTGGACGACATTGAATTTGTTGGCGCTTATCCCGATTACGCCAGCGCTCAAAAAGCTTGGAAGAGCGCGGCGCAGCGCACGGTTGATAATGCCCATATGCGTTATTTCGTGCTACATACCCATGAAATGATTGACCCAGATAATGATGGCGTTATCGGTTAGCAGCAGGCTGTTTACCGCCTGCCTTAAAATGCTCCCAGCCAATAATAAGGCTTCACATATCCGTATATTATTGGAATTATGACAGACATCACCCACACAGCCGATAAAAAAGACCGCAGCTTCGTTAAAAGGCTGTGGTCTACTTATATGCGCCCTTATCGCAAAACTCTATTTATTGCCTTCTTGGTCATGATTGTCCAAGCGGCAACCGTCTCCGCCTATGGGTTATTGTTAAAATATATCATTGATTATGCGCAAAACATGCCCACCATTGCCGATGCGCAAGGCAATTTAGATCCCGCTGGTTCAGCTAAAACATTCGCTATCGCCATCGTCCCTCTTGTCATGACTCTGACTGTCTTTTCGGGAATGTCGCTTTATATAGGCAAAGTTTTGACCAATAAGGTGGCACTTGGCACGATTAAAGAGCTGCAAAAAGATATGTTTGTCAGCACGCACCGCGCCGATTATGCCCATCTAACGCGCGAGCCTGTCGGTACATTGATTTCCAAATTCACCAATGATGTGAATATATTGATGAGCGGCCTATTGCGCACATTTAACAATCTATTTCGCGATATTTTGACTCTGCTCGGCATTGTCGGAACCATGTTCTATTTGGACTGGGTTTTGGCCGCTATCATGGTGTTAATCTATCCCTTGGCCATTCAGCCTATCATCAAAATATCTAAAATGCTGCGCGGCAATAGCGCGGATGCCCAATCCCATATTGGCGTGATGACCGCTGAGCTAACTGAGAGCCTGTCTGGCGCGCGCATGGTCAAAACATATAGTCTTGAACATAGTGAGAGCGAACGGCTTAATAAAAGCTTTTCCAAGCGCGCACAGCTTTACCTAAAGCTAGTTTCAAACCGGGCACGTCTCACCCCTATTTTAGAAGTTTTAGGCGGGTTTGCCATTTCAGGTGTTTTCGTCGCTGGGCTTTACCGCATTGTTGATGGCGCCAGCACGGCAGGAGACATTGTCGGCGTGATGACCTTGCTTTTGACAGCCACCCCCAGAGTGCGCGCCTTAGGCACGCTCAATAATGTGCTCCAAGAAAGTGTTGTCGCCATGACGCGCGTTTTCAGCGTCATTGATATGCGCCCAACCATTGTCGACGCCGAAGACGCGAAACCGCTGGTTTTAACGGGGGGCGGCATTGAGTTAAACAACATTAAGTTTGAATATAATTCGGACGCGGTGGCCATTTCTGATATCAGCTTTACCGCCAAAGCAGGGCAAACATTGGCGCTGGTTGGCCCGTCAGGAGGCGGTAAGTCCACCATCATCAACCTCATTCCGCGGCTTTATGATGTCACCTCAGGCTCTGTGGAAATTGACGG
>JALZUP010000227.1 GCA_023301505.1 Robiginitomaculum sp. | reverse complement strand
ATAGCAAGCTTCACCGGCCTTGCTTGGAACTTTCAGAACGCCCTCAAGGTGATCTGGAAGAACGTCGCCAGCGCAATAAATCACCTGTGAAACAACTTTGTAAGCTGTATTGCCTTCACATCGTTCTGTTTTGGCCTTGTACGCCGCCGCTTGCTTGCTCATTTTATTTTTTATTCTCAGCAGAAGTAAGAGAGAGTGACTAGAACCTCAGAATCACTTGGGTTGAGCATGTGAATCGTCTCAACGCAAACGCCCTTAGTCACTAGGTCTCGAATAGTTGGTGATGGATCAGCACCGCCACCTGTTGCCACAATCGCGCTATCTGGATCAATTAGTGGCGTTTTGTCGTAGTCCGCGTATATGCACATACCGCAAGTGTGGAAGCTGACCTTGTTAGGTGGTCGGCACCCTTCCTCGCTTGGCACTGGATGAATAACAGTTGAATTAGCCGGAATACGCACTTGAACTCTGTACCCATCGGTAGGCCAACCGTCTTGCGTTAGGCAGTATTCAGGAAAGCACTTGTCCTTTAGTGGCTCTGGCTGAAGCAGCTTTTGGCAGGTTGAACGCTCGGCCTCTGACATCGTAATAACGTCGCCAGCGTAAAAGTAATTACACGATCCAGCAGGGAACTCGACTCGCGGGTATCCCTGTGGGACAGTCCATTCAACATCATGTGGGTTAGCCATTACTTAGCGCCCTCTTTTGTTAATTCAGCCTTTTTTACTGGCGCTGGAGTTACGGGCGTCTTTGCAGCGGCTTGCTTATTTGCGCAAAGCTTCAGTCGTGCCGAGCCATTTGGAAATGGCAGGATAGGCATGAGGTTTGAAGTCAGCTCACGATTCCAGCATCTAGCTTTACGATCCACGTCAGTCATCGCGTAACGAGCTGCATTGATCTGTTGTGGCTCCTCAAGTGCTGCAACCATATCCATGATCGGCGTGTAAGCCATGATTGGGCTGTACGAACATTCGCCACCAGATAAATCAAACGCTAGCAGCTCGTTCTTAGGCATCATGTCGTACTTTCGCACGTTGCCATTTTCGTCACAATGCTTCTGTGTGACGTTTACCGTCCAATAACGAATACCGTTAGGATCGGTGTAGACGCGGTTGATACCGCGCGGGTTGATCAGTGGCTCAAGGTTGAACTGACTTAGTAGCTCATTGCCAAGAAAGAACTGCGGATTGTATGACTTCAAGCAATCTCTCATATCATCCGACTGCCTCCAATCGCGCCATGTGTCGTAGTGCATGAAAACGTCAGTCACTCGGTTAGAGTTCTCAAAACATTCCAGCTTGTTTAGGAACGTTTCAACGATCTCCATAGAGTCACATGTACCCTTGCCAAAGCATCGAGTGTCTTCGCACTCAAGGTCTTGATCACGCGGGTAGGCGATTGTCAGGCCATCGGGCAAGTATTCGCTTTTTGGAAACTTAACCATCTGAGTGATAAACAACTCGGAGGACATATCATTTTCGAACAAATCAAAACCAGCAGATTGCAGCATGGTCTGCTTTGCAACATAGTCACGAAATTGCTCGACCCATGTGCTTGTCTGGTTGTTGCTGTCGCCAGCTCTTAGGCGATGCTTAACTTGTCCGCATGTAACCTGAATCTCGTTTTTCAACGTGAAAGGTTTGGCGTACTTTGTCTCAAGCGCTTCTGCAAACGATAGCTTTGGCCCGCTCATGCAAGGGTCACACATTACTTGCGGGTAGTATTTTTCAAATACATCCGTCATCACTTCGTAGTAGGCAAGCTCTGTGTCAAGCTGCTGGTTTCGCATTAGTGAGCGGAAGGCGGATGGGTCTTCGTTTTGCTGCTTTCTAAATAGGCCCAAGTAAGTCATTGGATCGTAATCCAAGCACGAGTCTGGTGTTTCGTTAATCGTTGACATTTTGTTTTCTCTGGGCATAAAAAAAGCCCCGATTAAGGGGCTTCTTCAAGTGGCCTAAATTGTTGGGTTAGGCTTATTTGCCCAGATTGGCGGAATCGACTTCTTTCAACCATGCGCGTGCTTCTTGGCATGACTGAAGATGATCGAACATGCAAGGGTGGCCTTGGCAGATAAGCTCTACATCTTCAATTGTGAATAGAGAGTTACCGGCTTCATCAGCAGGCCAGCAAGCACGATCCTTATAAACGACGGCTTTGGGGTAGACGTGTGTTGCGCATGGCTCAGTCCACTCAGTTGTATCGATAGAGCACTTAGGCCCAACCCATGCAACGATGCATTCGTCCGGCGCTGACATTGGCCGCAAGGGATCGTTCTTTGTATCACCTTGAACTAGTGGAGAGCATGACGGGTATACATGCCCATTCTCAATAACGAGAGCGATGCTATTGCCTAAGCATGAAAAACATTCATCAGCACCGAACTTTACAATCTTGCCCTCTGGGGCTTCACAGCAGCTCATTGTAGAACCCCTCTGTCAGCGTTCATTACACGCTCGTAGGTCTCATCGACCGTTTCTGGTTTGATTTTTACGTCCTCATCATGGTCTTTAGAAGCGTTGGTGTTAACACCGTTTGTCTCGCCACTAGCCATGATTTTATCGAGCGTGGCTTTAATATCTGACAGCGCTGAAGCTTTTACATCGGCTTCATCTTTGGCGCTGGCGTCGGCCTCAGTAGTTTGCACTTGAGCTTCAGGTGAAGCCACCAAGTCCATCATTTGAATTGATTGCTCGGCATCTAATCCCATGTTTGCAATCTTTACGACTGCGCTTGTATTGCCTGCGTTGTCGTGCTCAAGTAGCGCAAGAATTCTGCTTCGCTCATCTGTGACGGCCTTTTCGACATCCGCCGCAGTGATTGTTGACACATCGGTCATATTTTCACTCTCGGTTGTTTTGACGGCGGAACCGTCTGCTGGGTTGTCCACAGGGCTTGATATGCCTTGTGAACTTACTGAAATTCTGTTCGGTGTATTTATGTGTTCAAAAAACTCTTGTAGCGACTCGTCAGTACTCATAACAGCATCAACTAGCCCCAACTGAAGGGCATCATCACTGTTGAATGTTTTAGCTTCAGTGTCACGAACTGCTTGATCACTAATGCCGCGATTATTAGCTACTAGCTCTACAAAATGGCTGTAGTGATATTCGATATCTTTTCTCATGTCGGACAGCGCCTCGCCCTCTAGCGCTTGGTAAGGGTTTCCATCAACCTTATTTTTTCCAGCATGAACGTAGGTCACTTGCACGCCTTGTTTCTTCATCATTTTTTCGTAATTGGCATGCGCTATAACCACGCCTATAGACCCTACGCCGCCGGATCTTGTGGTGTGTATTCGATCCGCTGAGCTTGCTATTGAATAGCCAGCGGAATAGGCTGACTCGTCAACCAATGCCCATACGGGCTTGTCAGTCTGAGATTGAATATCTCTTATCCAGCGCGATAGATCGAAGTTACCAGCGACTTCACCGCCGCCAGTTGCAACGTGCATGGCAATACCGCCGATGTCGTCATCTCTGATACTTGAATTAATGTCGTTCTTGATCGTGTTGTAGCCTCTACCGCTTGACGACATAGCATCAATACCATTAGCCCTTTGCATTAGAGACCCCATAACCGGAACAATCGCAATGTTGGCGTTCTTTTGTGGCACTGCCTCTGAGGCAACAGACTCGTTACCGTCAACCATTGAGAAGTATTTCAGATCATTGGCCGGCGCTTTTCCGGTGTAGTCAATATCAACGGACTCGCCCGTGATTCTTGATTGAGCAAACCGACAAACAGTTTCTAAATAGCTAGCCTCGACAAGTAGAGGAACGTTAAAAAGCCTTCCAGCAAGAGTCGCCTTCATTAAGTTTGTTCTGCCTGTTGTGGCGGCTCAACTATCACCGCGTCGAGCTTGCCTTGCATGAATGCAATGGGGTCAATATGCTTTAAAGGGCATGTTTCAATCTTGTTGTCGATAAACTGCATTTCTTCAAATTGCTGGATAATGATTTCCTGCCAGTCGTCGCCGCGTGAATCGTGGAACTTCTGAAAGGTAAAAGCGCCAAGGTTTTTGACCTCGCGCCAAAACGTCATCATCTTGGCCTGATCGATCTCATCCCTAGCTGGGCCACTGAATTGCGCGTTGCAATACCATTCACGATTGCCTGTGAAATGAAGCCAAGCCTCAGTTGGGTCTGCAAAGCTGGGTATAGACAATCGTCCTGACTCGATAACGTCCTCTAGCCACATGGCGTAAACCGACGTTAACCAGTCGTCAATGATGTAGTGGCCGTAATTCTCACACTGCCTGTAGAAACTAAGCAATGTTGCGCGACTTGCTGAGAATGACGCTTCGAAATTCTGTGTGAGGGTGTTAGGCGATAGTCCTAATGATCTAGCTATCGGAGTCATACAGTTTTCAACAAACGTTGAATCATTAACGCCTGCTTGGCTAGCTGTAACTATGTCAGCCTTCTCGCTATCTAATAAGCGTATGGCTTTTGCACCGTCGAAGTTTAGGCCGTTGGTGTTTAGTAACTCTTGGGACTGAACAGCCTTTTCCAGTCCCTTGGCATAAAGATTTTTAGCCAGCTTTTCGTTGTCAATACCGTTGCCGCTGATCTGGCTTAGTATGTTTTTGTCATCGGAAGTCACTACGAACGCCATTGCGGTCTGCAATATGGCCGCTTCCATCTGCACCTTTTTGTACTTCTCAAAACATTTTAGATCTGAGAATGCACTGGTTAGCGCTGATAATCCGCGAGTCAAGCCCGGTAATTTTTGGATGTAGGTATGTATTACCTGCTCTCGTCCGAACTCGTTATATCTTCGCACAGCCGTGTAAGGCTCTGGGCTTTCGGTATTGCGCGGGTCATTGCGGTGCCAGTCGTGGACAAAGTAATTGGCTGTTCTTCCTGACGGGCTTTTAAGGTGTCCGGCAATCGTTCTGTTATTGTCTTCTTGGCTTATATGGCTTGGCGTTCTAACCCTATCCTGATCAATAATGGCTAGTGAGGTTCTGAATGGTCGCTCAGGGTTGTTGAACCAAAACCCTAACGTGTAGCATTCGCCCACTGATAAAGTTTGCTCTAGTACCATGCGCTGCATTTCTGCCAGCGTCTTGTTACCTTCTTGATCGATCCATTTGCGTTTGGATTCCATATCCTCGCGCCAAAGGCATTTAACCTCGTTAACCACTTCCGTGTATTGTTCTGCCGTCCAGCCCAATCGCTTGGCGTTGAACTCTGGCTTTAATCGGCGGCCTTTGCCAACTGTTGAGTTGGCTATCTCGTTAATTCCCGCACCGATCAGTGGGGAGTTGATAAAGGCGTCTTGACCTTCAGCAGCTAGTGCACGACGGCGCGGTATGTTTAACGCATCGGCTGAGTTTTGTCTGGCTGGCTTATCAGGGTGACGCGGGTTTAATCGCTGCACTTTTGCAAGTTTGCCGAACATCTGATCAGCGTTACCGCACGCGTCGCTGAAACAATTCTCTAATGGATGATCAGCCACAGATGGACGGATTCCATGAATAGCTTGCGCATCGTGTATTACGGCCACACTTGGCATCGCATTCGGCATCGGCCTGTGAGATTAATTCCTTCAGCCTTGCGCCTGATAGGAACTGTATGTCACCGCTTGAGTCCCTGAAATCCCATGATGTCTTTTTGCCTTCCTTTAGCCATTGCATCTCGCAGCATCTAAGCTCGTGAAGTCTTTGGCACGGGTCATCAGTCCAGCACACCAGATTTTGTTCAGCTTGCTCTTTGGGGTTAAGCTCCCAGCAATCCAGCTTTACACAGGTGTCTTTGCCGTCTTGAAATACGTGGCATATAACTTCCTGAGTCCAACTGTGAATTACACCAGTACCGCAACAGTGGTAAACCAAGCCGCCGACTATCCGGCAGTCAACATTCTCAATGCAAAAAGGCTCTATGTCTAAATTGCCAGACGCGACTGATCGTATAGTGATTTCTTCGGTATGAAGTACGTGCGTCATCTGGTTCACGTCAACCCACTGCGCAACTTGGTTGAAGTCAACGCGGGTGTCAATGAGGCTTATGCAGTCGCTCAAGCTCTTGCTAGGCTCGCCAGTTTTTCAATGCTGAATTCTTCATCGTCGTCTGATTCCTCTTCGTGCTCTACACCGAGCGATACATTAAAAGTGTTTTGTAATAGCCTGACCATGCCGAGATTCCCGCATAGGCAATCAAGCCCCTCATCTTGCCGACCTGATGGGAGCGTCCATCGCTCAACCGCCTTGCCAGAACTAAAAACTGTTTTCTTTATGTTTGACGTGCAGCTTCTAAACAGCTCGTCGTTTATCAGCTCGTGATCTGAAAATTCGATTTTTCCATCGCCATCTATGTCGATCTTTAGGCGTTCTGTGACAATATCCTTGGCGGTGTCTGTGCCCATAGGACACACGTACACGCCGTGCTGATTTGGCCTGTTAGGTATTGTTATTACCGGCTTTCCGTAAGTTGACAAACCCTTGGTCGGGAATATCTTAGTTGCGTTTACCTTGCAGGCTTTATATACAGTGTCAGCCGCGTACCCTGAATCAATGCCGCTTGCAGATATGGGAATCATCACGCCATCTTCGCGCCTGTGCTCGACATACGAAGCAGCCACGGCTTGCTCAAGCATTTTATCGGTGTCGTGATCACCTCGATAAATATCGTACCTGAGGACAAAAGAACGCTCGTTCTCGCCCCATCCAACAACCATGTTATGAACCGAGTCCTTTTGAACGTCGGCCCATTGCGTCGCATGAGAAACCCAGTTAGGGAAAACCTCGGCGTCAACTTGCCGTCCTTTGACCTGCTCCCACGTTGCTAGGTCTTTATTTTGTGTTGGTGTGTATCCCTGCCCAAGCCATTCATTCGTCCATGTGACAAGCGAGCTGTTATCGCCTCGTCTTGCTGAGTCAGTGGCTTTTAAAAACTGGTAACACCCATCAGCCCAGCTCACGGTATAGCTGATTAGGCCATTTAGGTAGACAGCCGCTTCGTGCGGTGGCTCGCAATCTTCACCTGTATTTAGATCGTAATAACGACCCTCGTTGGTCAGGCCAATGGTGTCCGTTCTTAACTCCCCGCGCTCGTCCATCTCGCGCAGATTCTCATATCCAAATGTCTTGGCGCATGAGTTACAGGTGTATTGTGTTGTGTCTGCTGTCTTCCTATGGTCTGAGCACTTCTCGAAACTCAGCCCGTAATCGGCATCAGCACCGCCAAACTCCAACTGCTGGTAATGATCACAGTGAGGGCATGGCAGGTAATTTTTGAACTTGGCGTCTATCTCTTGCGCTATTCGAAGTATGTTCGATTCGCCTTCAATAGTCGGCGTCGACCCTAGTATTAACTTGGGCCTTGCGCTGGCGTACATCCTCGACCATGCCAATGAATCGGCAGAGCCTTCACCTTCGATATTCGCGTCAACACCATCAACTTCATCGACTAAGCCAGAGTCAATACTTATTCTTCGAAATTCGTTAGCTGATGTCGCGCCCCTGAAGTAAGAGACCGCTTTCTGCCATACCCTTCGAGACGTTGTGTTGTCTGTGTCTTTCTTGTCGTAATCAACTCGCAAGAACTTTGCGATATCAGGGCAATCCCTGAGCATGGATTTGATTTGTAGATTCGAGAACTCACGCGCATCCGCAGATGTTGGCTGCCAGACGCACACGTTACGGCCACGGTGCGCGGCCTCGTAGCCAACATAGCCGCGAATCAACTGTGTGTAACCGATCTGGGCTGGTTTTACTAGCGCCAGCTTTTTTACATCCAGATCTTGGAGCAAGTAACACAGCCTTCGCTGATAAGGTAAGCACTCCCATGCCCCAGATGAGTTTGTAGCGTCTGGCGACAGGTAGAAGAACTTGTCTAGAAAGTCGGCAAAGTCTAACGGTATAGTCGGCCTATACTGCTCACTTGCTGATTGCCAAAGAGTCTGTATCGACCTCTTTAGCTGTGTAGCTTTCATCTAATTCTATGAGTGCGGTTAGCATTTTGGCTTGCTCCTTTTCAATAAGGTCAAGCGCTCGGTTTGGCATTTGCGGGGCAATACGCGCAATGTTTAATTTTAAGTTTCCAAGTATTCGGGAGCACACGCCGACCGCCTCGGAAATATCTGACTTAGCTTCTTCAAGGGAGACGTATTCGCCCGTCTCAACCCTGTTTATCCTCTCTAGTCGGTCAGCCTCGGCTTTGGTTTTTCTAGCTCGCTCAACGTTAAAATCAAGAATGTTGCCGTCTGGATCTGATGCCATTGTTGAACTGCCGGTCTTTATGTGACGCTTGTAGTTATTTAGTGTCTTTACTAGGAGGTACTTACCGTGCGATGCTTTTATCACAACGCCAGCCCGTTCAAGTTCTGATATGACTGACTGGCTTAATCCCAGACACAAACCAATCTCCGACAAGCTAACCTCGGTCGTCTCGTCTATCTTCAAAATTTGCTTGCCTGTTTCTCTAAAAATCGAGCCTAGCCCGAATCGCTGTAAGCCAGTCTAAGGCGCTGTAAATATTTTGCGCTGTGTTTATATTTATGGGTACGCGATATCCTTTTACGATTCAATAGCGTTCGCCAAATACCTGAATACCGGCTGGATCTGAGAGATAAATATTTCTGAAAGCTCGAGACTTGCAAATCCCCGCACTGTACAGCACTCCATCTGGGAGTACCTTGGCGTCATGGTTGCATTGTTTTTAATCAAAGCCGCCCTGTCTGTCCGCGTGCAGTAGGAACGCCTACCCTCTGCTTGCTTATCTCCCTGTTGAGGGCATTGATGAACGCTTCGTTATACCTGCGCCTCATAGCGGTGCTTGTTTCCTCCCGAAAGTTCCAACGCTTCTTGTAGGTCTGGATAGCCTCGTATCGCAAGATTGTCTTTATGCCTACAGTATCCTTCTTCCTTGCCCCGTCACCGTACGGGCCACCTTTGCGCTTTGTGTGTCTGTTTCTCTTGTACTTTCTAGCACGAAGTACGCGCATGTAAAGACCGGGTGGGAGGCTTATTCCATTATTGTTCTTGCCACCACCTGCCTCACCAAGCTTAACCTGAAAGAATCTATTCTTTGGGTCGTCTAGCATCTTAGTGAGGTTCTTGCGGTAGTTACGTATATTGCCAAACTTGTCTATCTTTAGCGGAACGCCTCGAATACCCTTGGATCTCAACAAGGCGTTAGATGGCCTTATAATGAATGGAGTAGCAGGTGTGGTGCCCTTTGTTTCCGTTGTTCCGAATATCTGTCTGTGCAGCGCTTCCTGCTGGTCGGCTCTAGCCTTAGCTGGGCCAAAGCCTTGCAACTGTAAGCTCGCGTCTACATTCCCGTTCTTGCGCTTTATGTCTGCACGCTCATCCCATTCAAAGTAAATCCAACCTCTACGGTTCTTTGACTTCTTACCTTGGAATACTGCTGGTATAGGATCGTCTAGCGCCTTTTCGCCTGACTTAATCGTATCCTCTGCGCCCTTAGTGACAGCCTCTTGAGCTGCAATACTCTTGACCTTGGGTAGCGTCGTATTCCTAAACCGATTTATGCTTCTTAGTAGCTGGTCAGCGTTAATGCCAGCCGTTAAGTCAATCAATCGCAGCCCTTAACCTTAATCGGCGTAGGCTTGTTCTTCCAGTCTTTGAACTCATTGGCCTCTATAGCCTTATTCAGCCATGTAGTCATTGAGCCGTAGAGCTTGGCAGGTGATCGATTCCTAAATGCTCGCATCTTGGCGTCTGATGCCTTGCCCTGATAGTGTGCTTTGATGAGCGCCTTGTTAGCGTCTTCTAGCATTTTGATGTTCTTGTCTAGGCTATTCCGATCTAAAGCCAAATTGCGATGTATTCTATCGGCACTCAGCTTTAATTCAGTTATCGTTGACTCAAGCCTGTCCATCGCAGCGCGTCTAGAATTAGCTAATGCCCTGACCCTATCCCTGTCGAGCTTAAGCAAGTACATGCAAACAAGCACTAAGAACAAAGTCGCGCCCAATAAGTAAGTCACCATCCCTGCACCCTATCTTGTATGAATTCCCACAAAGGCTTATATCGAAGCCTCCTCAACTTACAGCCTGAACACATCTGGCTTTGTGGATCACCTTCGATTTCTATGTGTCCTTGAATCTCTCGCTGAGTTGGCAGCCCTTGGGAGTCAATTTGAAACTTGCCATTAGAGCCGCGATTAAATGCAACAACCCTTGGAGGCTTATCGCTAACCGGATCTTGGAATATGTCCAGTATGCAGTCGCTTGGGATAACCACCCCGTCAACTTTAACAACCAGATTAAGCGCGTTACTCAGATACTTAGTGACGCCGCTCGTCCTTGAAGGGTCGCGTGTCAGATTAGCCACAATAAAACCCCTGTCATCAATATTGGTGTAACAATAGCGCCTATAGCAATACCGAGCCGTACGCGCCGACAGTCATGGCAGTCTGACCAGATAAGCCGGTCCAGCCACATTTCGAATGATTCAAGCAATGTCTTTACTCGCTATCAACCTTAGCCGCGCTAAACTCTAAAGCGGTTCTAGGTCTTGGCTTATATGGATAGGCGCCAGCAGCAATCATCGACGCCCCTATGCTAGTAGACTTCAGCACTCTCAGCCTTGGCCGCGCTAAACTCTGAGGCGACCCTTCAACACAGTCATCGACTATGTTCTTGTCGAAAATCAGATGCTTGACCGGCGAATCTTCTTTATTATCAGTCATAACCCCAAACCTTTCTGCTTCACCCAATAATGTTCGCAGTTCTCGCACTTAACAGCCGCGATATCAGAGCCGCATCGCTCATCTGTTGCTGCTCTCAATGCGTCAGCTTTAATCTTGTATGCTCGCGGGTGTCTGCACCGATTCAGGCCCAAGATCGTACGCATAAAATTCTTCACCACTGTATGTGTCGATAAATTCAATGATTGGAATGATAGTGTTGCCGCCTATCCAGATCTCAGACCCGTATAAGCAAATTCTTTTGCCTTTGACCATGACGCAATCACCTTGCTCTAGTAGCTTGGTTGCTGCGTGTAGGTTCAATTGCCCTATACAGCTACAGGCAGTTTTGCCTTGTTGATTCGTTCGCTTGCGATATCGAAATAGCCTTGATCCATCTCAATTCCGATGAAATTGCGACCTAGGCTTTGGCAGGCTACTCCCGTTGTCCCTGACCCCATTGTGAAATCCAAGACCGTTTCGCCTTCTAGGGTGTAGGTTTTAATTAAGTATTCCATTAGGACAACTGGTTTTTGCGTTGGGTGTACTTTGCCCTTCTGCGCGGCGTTGCTAATTTCTATTATTTGCGTCGGGTAGTATTCATTGTTGCGACTTATGGTGCTCTCAAAACCCCCATAAACCATATCGCCATCGCCTTTTTTCTTGTTATACGAACCTTTGTTTCGTGGCTTGCCTCTAATCTCCTTAATAGGATGATAGGGCGGCAATCCATCAGAAAAAACGCACACGTCCTCGACTCTCTTTAACGGCCTTTTCTTGGCGTTTAAGAATCCCGTTGTCGATTTTTTGTCCCAAACCCAGCAATACTTGAACATAGGCATGTTGCTAGAAATGAGCTTTGTCGTAAATGGCTGCGCGGAAGTCATCACGATAGCGCTCTTAGGCTTCACGACTCTCTTTACTTCATCCCACATATCGCCTAACGGAATGATTGAATCCCATCGCGCCTGAGTCGTCCCATACGGTAAATCTACTAATACCATATCAACCGAGTTATCGGCCAACGTAGGCATTACTTCAAGACAGTCACCGTGGTGCAAGCTAATTGTCAAGGCTTGCCTCGTCCCTTCATCGCAGTATAGAGGCCCGTTGGACCCCACTGTAACGCTAGTATTGAGACGTGTACGGCTGTCAGTTCAACATCAGCGCTCATCCAAGCTTGGACGGTTTCGTAATTGACCCATAGCGTGACCATACCCATGATTGGCCTTGCTAACTTATGCAAGCCATCAAGATATGGATTGGTTACTGTTTGTAATGCTATCTGGTAGCTGCGTTCAATCTGCTGCTGTGCTGTAATTCTTGCCAGTGTGACCTGACCGCGTATCTCGTTCGCCTTGTCCTTGTCAGTGATTAGCTCACCAACAGCGCCTTCAACGGTGTCCATCACCTTGTTTAGCGGGTTAATATAGTCTAGTAGGCTCATGCTTAGGTCAATATCAGGCTGGATAAAGATCTGATTCTTGTCGTTCATCCCAGTCAGCTCGTAGCGGTCTAACGTCAAGATGAATTCCCCAATCGTAAATACCTACGCCGTGCCTGCCCTTGTACTTGGATCGTAAATAGTGATGAACCATGGCGTTATCAACACCTTGGACATGAAAATCAATTGCCGATCCGGTTAGGTGCCAAGATTTATCATTTGACCCAGCGCCATAGACGCCAGACGCGCTTTTCTTCGTAATCGAGCGGTTGTTGTGCTCTCTACATCGGAACCAACTGTGTACGATTACAGGGCTGTCGAAATGCTCTCTTAGCAGCTCCATTGCCTGAACCAGCTTGATGTCAGCGCCGAACTTATTGCAATCACCGCAACGACAAGCATTTTCAGCTCGCGTGAAGTGTTTAGAGATTTGTGTCAATTAGGTAGCCTGTGAATTGTCTTTCCGACAAACGCCTTTTATCTGAACTAATCCAAACTGGGATAGATACGCGCTCATTGGGTAAATGTCTTTTTTAATGACTTCAATGCAGGCTTCCAAGCTGACATTCGGGCCTCTTAAGTCTGGAAGCTCCTTGGGGCCATGCATTGCCGTTATAAACACAAATACCGCTAGATACATAGCTCTAGTCCCTCGGACCGTATTGATTAACTGCATAGGCGTACAGTGGCGCTAGAATGAAACCCGATAGCATTATCTCGGCTTCAAACGCCTTGTGTATGTCATCAACTGGTATGCCGATTTTCCTGCGTCGCTCAAGTAAGGCGTCATGCAGAAAAAAGGCTCTAGCTGTAATTGGCAGGCCGTCTGATTGTATTGGCCCATTCCATACGCCTATAACGCCAAGTGGCGTGTTGTAGGTTGGCGAACATCCGTCAGAGCATATGCCTTTGCGCAGAGTCACTAAGCCACTGGCGTATATCGAGCAGTACTGATCTTCATATTCGTACCCGCGCAAATCCGTGTTGTAGCTCAGCTTTGATGCTAGCTCGAATTTTTTAACGGGGTTTTTGCTTGCCATTTCTAAAACGTCGGTTATGTTTCGCGAGGCAGAGACCGACCGATAGGATCACTGGAAAGAAAATCACGATTCAAAAGTAAAAAAGGCTCCCTCATATCGGGGAGCCTTGCCGGTATCTCTTGTGTATATCCAGTCCAGCTAGAATCCTGCCGAATTTCTTGGCAATGCCATTGTGCAGGAGGACAGTCGCGCCGCCGAAACGGTTCCGCTCATACGACTAATTTGGGCGAGCGGCCTGCCGCAAAGCAGGCTCAAGGGTCATGACTCCCGTCGTTTCCACGCTTGTTAATCGACGCGCTTGACTGATCTATCAAGTTGGACGCCGCAAGCCTCTGTCGCTCACATAGCATGAATAAAAGACCCGCCAGTTTGAGGATCGTTAATAGCCTTGGCGGGTTCTGTCGGCCTATAACGCAAAAAAGCCAGCGGATTGCGCTAGCTTTGATGTCGGTAAGTCGATTTGACGTGAATATACTGGAACCACGAACCCATGTCAAGCCTATGCTGCAATTAATTGGTTATAAAGTGAACCAAATAATAAAACAGCTTGATGCTTTAGCGTCCTATACTCCTTTCTGTCTATCGGTAGCGGCCTACCGTTTGACGTTCTGACACAATGCTGTTTGCTCAGCACTTTAGCAGCGCTTGTGTCGGCTAACTGCATGTCGAAGCTAAGCGCTATGACGTCTAGGTGTATCTGCGTGCTTATTTGAGCAATCAGAGAGTCCGCTTTAAAGCCTCTTGCTTCACTATAATCCTCACCAATCCTTAGCGGTTCTCTACCTTTTGTTTCTCGGTATCGGGTTCTGTATTCTGAGAATCCTGCGCTGACTCTGGGAAATCCAAGATCAGGCTTATTTATAAGGCTAGACCACAAGCCCCAATGCTCAAGCTCGACCCATGCTTGGCTTGATTCTATGTCGAACGTCTCAACATGCCCCGTACTACTGCGTCCAATATCAGCCATTATGCGGCCCTCTTTTGTCGTTTAGGTGGCGGGTTCAGTATGTCCAGCTCAACTAATCTATCAACCTCGACCATATCAACTCCACATTTTATGCACGCTGCAACGGGTGATAATTCGGCAGCCATTGCGAGAAGCTTTTGCTCAAGCTCATGGTTGAACAGTGGCTTATTCCCATTGCCTGCTATTTCGACTAGAACATTAGTCGGCACATTCGTTTTCTTTGAAATGTAGGAATAGGCTTGTCTCTCTGTTAGAGGCCGTCGCTTTGGCTCCAATCCAGTCGGGTAGAACACTCTCCTTGCGTTCTTCTCTGCGTGAGCCTTTCGCCTGTCCTCGGCAAAAACATCGCTCCAAAACATCATATCTTCAACTGTAAGCTTGATCAGTAATGACCAATTGGTTTTGCTCATCAATAATGCTCAATTATCGTGGATCACATGAATAATTATACAGCAATCCTTGAAACTGTATAAAACGTCAGCAATTCGAAAAACTGGCGAGGCTGCTGCAACAACCCCGCCCTACATATTGCCAGCCCTGAGCTTGGGTATGTAGCTCCGACTGACTGCGGCCTTTTACAATCAACTCAAACCCACGGCAATGGAGCCGCTTAACCTGTTGTGGGGAGTCAGCTTTATTTTTTATCTGAATTCACTAAGCTCAAGCGTTACCGGCTCGTTAGCGTCGTTAATGATTTTCTTCAACTCTTCATCGCATGAGTCTATGACAACCTTCTCTGGGCCATGATTAAGATAGCTAAAAGCACCAGATATAGCCATTGTGATCGATGCAAGATCGGCTGTATAGGCTTTTTCACGCTCAATCTGCGTGCCGCCATAGCTTGTGATTGGCTCTATTTGCTTCAGTGCAAGATTTACTATTTGCTCGTCATTCATATATTTTATCCACCGCGACACTTGCCCAAAGTTCCTCGTTTCTGACTTTGTACCTGATAGATTTCACCGTATATCTGTGATCTCGGTAATGCACAAACTCACCAACCCTTGGCACGCAATCAGAGTCAACCTCAAAGCTGTCATCTTCTTGTATAGAATCTACCCAGAAATTAATCCTCATGACTTCATCCAATCCATAATCGACGTTAAAAAAGCCACCACAAGCCCAACGAATATACAGCCAGCTACTAGCAGTAGTGGGGTTAGGAATATGTATAGTGGTGTCATGAGTTGTCGAAGATAGCTTCGTTTTCGTAATCATGAGCAAGCGTAATTCTTATCAATGTCCGCCTATGATTTTCTTCTATTAGCTCGCCATTCATGCCCACTTCCTCTTCAATTTAGCAAAAGTAATATCGTGTTCTTTTGCAATATCCTGAAGTATGTCGCTGCAAAACTCATCGAACGAATATTTGGGAGTGGCAATACTCGAGGCAGCCAGCCTAATGCCGCTTGAAGTGAGCGCCACTGCAATAATCGCTGATTTTATAAATGACCGGCGCTTCATTTCAACGCATCCATCA
>JALZUP010000226.1 GCA_023301505.1 Robiginitomaculum sp. | reverse complement strand
ATTATAATCCCGTTATGGAAGGCGGCGTCATTGCTATGGCTCCTCCTCTTATTGATGGACAGGTTACTTATGAAGGCGAAAATGCTCCTGATGCCACGGTTGAACAAATGGCGGCTGATGTCACAGAGTTTTTGACATGGGCGGGTGATCCGAAAATGGAACAGCGTAAGCGGGCCGGCTTTGCGACTCTTTTATATTTGTGCTTGCTTTCAATCTTGCTCTATATGTCTTATCAGCGCGTTTGGAGAAATGTTGAGCATTAAGACTAGACACATTCTTGTGATAAAAGCCGCTGGAAATTGCTTCCAGCGGCTTTTTTGTTAGGGTGATGAAAATCAGAATGGGGGCCAATTTAAATTGGCGCAAATAGTACAATATGAGGAATTTCAATGAGTGAATGGATTTTGGGCGTGATCGGTGGATCAGGGCTGTATAATATTGACGGACTTGAAAATCAGCAATGGATTGAAATTGAAACGCCTTGGGGCGCGCCTTCAGATCACATATTATTTGCCGAATTTGCGGGCGTGAAATTACGCTTCTTGCCCCGCCATGGCCGCGCCCATGCGCTCTCGCCAACAGATGTGAATTACCGCGCGAATATTGACGCGCTTAAGCGGGCGGGCTGTACGGATGTGCTCTCATTATCTGCCGTTGGCTCGCTTCGCGAAGATTATGCGCCCGGTGATTTTGTTCAAATCGACCAATATATTGACCGCACATTTGCGCGTGAGAAAAGCTTTTTTGGTAAAGGCTGCGTCGCCCATGTCTCTGTTGCGGATCCCGTATGTGCGCGCCTATCGGATTTAGCAGGGCAGGCGGCGCGTAAGGCAGGAGCCAAAGTGCATGAACGCGGCACTTATTTGACGATGGAAGGCCCGCAATTTTCAACCCGCGCTGAGAGCGAGCTATATCGGCAATGGGGCTGTGATATTATCGGCATGACAAATATGCCTGAAGCTAAACTCGCCCGCGAAGCAGAGCTTTGCTATGCGTCTTTGGGCATGGTCACCGATTATGATTGCTGGCATGAGGGACATGGCAATGTCGATGTGTCCTCTGTCATCGCTACGCTGATGGGCAATGCCGATAAGGGACGCGATAGCGTGCGCCATTTAATCACCGCGCTGTCTAAGATGGCGCGCACGCCTAGCCCGCAAGCCATTGAGACCAATTTGGATGTTGCGATTATTACAGCGCCAGATGCGCGCGATCCCGCGCGAATGGCAAAGCTTGACGCCGTTGCAAAGCGCGTGCTCTCATCTTGATACTCATATTTTAAGCTGCTTATTTTAAGGCTTTGAGAGCGGGGTAAGATCTCACGGTTTCTGTATGCTTTCTCTGCATACTTTCGTGCGCGCTTATCTCTGCCGTGCTCAGATGTAAACATATCTTAAAATAGCCATATTTGGGGGTAAAAACATTTGACGTTAATGGCCGATTAACCATATGGCTTAAGCTGCTCTTAACTATAAATGTCTATTCATAGGTCTTGACCAAAGCGTCATCTGGGAGAACTAGATGCTTAAAATTTCGAATTTCAAATTACGCAAAGACCTCAATGAGACCAATGAGGCGCTTGCTATTCTTAACCGTGAACTTGCGGCTAAAATGATTAACCTTGCCGCCAAGACGGGCGAGACAGAGCCGCTTATCGAAGCTGTGCAGAATATGTCGCGCACGAGCAATCTATATACACTTCAAAATACGGCTCCCGCACATATTGAAGTGCAAAAGGCTTTGGGCGATACATTGTTTAAATTGGCGCGCAAAGAAAATGATATTGCCGCGTTAGAGCATGCCATTATTGCCTATCGCGGCGCGATTACGCTGGCATCACTGCTTGGCGAAACGCGGCTGCGCAATGCAGCTAAAAAGAATTGCGCTTTGGCTGAAAATTTACTGTCTGGCGAGCGTATATCCGCGAATAGCGCGGCCTAAAAGTCCCGCTAAAACAGCACTTTAGAAAAAAATAAAGCCATTACATCCCCCGCGCGCGCCGCTGGCCTATATTTCATTCATGGTCAAAAAACTGCCTAATGTGATTAGGCGCTTGGCTGGCCCAAATATTCCCCCGTAGATCTTTTGGATTGCGGGGCTTTTTTATGCCTGAATGGATGATTTATGAAAAATTGGCTGCGCTCTGCTTTGACGACAAAATCTGCGCCTGAACTGGATAAAAAATCGACGAGCTTATCGGGACAGCAATCCTTTGTCGCTGTTCATCTAGGCGGGCGGGCGCAATGGACGCCGCGCGATTATAGCGCGCTTGCCCGTGAGGGTTATCAGAGAAACGCCATTGTTTATCGCTGCATCCGCATGATTTCCGAAGCGGCGGCGTCTGTGCCATTATGTGTTATGCGCAGCGGGCAATGCCAGTCTGGCGACCCAGCGGCTAAACTCATTAGCGCCCCGCATCCCCAGCAATCGGCCAGCGAGTTTTTTGAAGCCTTTTACGGCTACCTCCAAGTGAGCGGCAATGCTTATCTTGAAGCCAGCTTAGTCGATGAAGTGCCCGCCGCGCTTTATACGCTGCGCCCAGACCGAATGCGTGTTGTGACGGGCCGCGATGGCTGGCCTAGCGCGTGGGAATATGAGGCGGGCGGTTATAAGCGCGTCTTTCGCAAAGATAGCGCGAGCGGGCGCGCGGCCATTCACCATATGCGCCTGTTTCATCCCACACATGACACATATGGTTTTTCCCCTTTAGAGGCCGCCGCCCAAGCTGTTGACGTGCATAATGAAGGCGGCGTTTGGACAAAGGCTTTGCTCGATAATTCGGCAAGGCCCAGCGGCGCGCTTATTTATAAGGGCGAGAGCGGAGCAGGGCGGCTCTCTGATGAGCAATTTGAACGCCTTAAATCCGAACTTGAAGGCAGCCATACAGGCCCGCGCCATGCGGGACGTCCGCTCTTGCTCGAAGGCGGGCTAGATTGGCGGCCTATGGTACTAACCCCGTCTGATATGGATTTTACCGAAGCGCGCCGTGAAGCGGCCCGCGAAATTGCGCTGGCCTTTGGCGTGCCGCCTATGCTGCTCGGCATTCCGGGCGATAATAGCTATGCTAATTACAAAGAAGCCAATCAGGCTTTTTGGCGGCAGACGATTATCCCGCTCACGCGCAAAACTGCGCAAAGCCTTCAAGGCTGGCTACGGCCATGGTTTGGCGATGATTTAGAGCTAGCCATTAATGAAAATGAGATAACTGCCTTAACTGAGGCGCGGGCCATGCGCTGGGCGCAAATCAATCAAGCAGAGTTTCTAAGTGATGATGAGAAACGCGACCTTGCTGGCCTGATGCCGAATAGGCCTCCTGATATGTCTTCCAATATTCCTGCCAATACTCCCATCAATACCCCCATCAGTACCTCTTCAAATAGCGATGATGGGGAGCCATTAGATGAGTGAGTCAAATTTTAAACTCGACCGCACCATTACTCTGACCATTATTTTTGCAATCTTTATGCAAACGGCAGGCGCGCTCATCTGGGTGGGCTCGGCGGAGGCCAGATTGGCCGCAGTTGAGCAGCGCGTTTTAGATGCCCCGCGCGTCACCGAGCGCCTAGCCCGCCTTGAAGAACAAATGGTCATGGCGCGCGCCAGTTTGCAGCGTATCGAAAAACGCCTTGATGCCCATGAATAATATACGCCGCTAAGGCTGATATTGCGTCCACCAATTGACGGCGAATTGAACCTGCCTGCCTACTGAACGTTCAGCTGACCCTCCAGCCATATTTAAAGAGACTTTATGAAAAATTTATCCGCCGGGCGCGATTTGCGCATTTCCGGCTATGCCAGCTTGTTTGATCATGCTGATTTATCGGGCGATATTGTGCGGCGCGGAGCCTTCTCTGCCAGCCTTTTATCATTGTCAGGGCGCGGCAGCTTTCCTGAGCTTTTTAAAGGCCTGCCTATGCTTTTGGGCCATGACACATCAGAGCCAATTGGTGTGTGGGACCGCGTCAGCGAAGACCGCAAGGGCCTATTTGTCTCTGGCGTGATTATGGCGGGCGAGGCGCGCGCTGAACGAGCTGCGCGCATGGTCAAGCGCGGCGCTCTTTCGGGTCTATCCATTGGCTATAAGCCAGTGCGCACCCGCCAAACTCAAAGTCAAACCCAAATGCGGCGCGAATTATTAGAGGTTGATTTATGGGAAGTGTCAATCGTCGCCTTTCCCATGCTGCGCTCCGCTCGCATCACCCAAATTGGTGACCAAGAACTAGATCACCCCCTTCAAAACCTTACCCCCCAATCCCACACCCAAATGTCGGCCTAATGCCGATCTATCTAAGGAGATATTTGTGAGAAAAACGAAGCAAATGAAACAGGCGCCAGACAGTAAATCGGCGCAAAAATCTGTCATGGCAAAACCTGTCATGTCAACGAAAGCTATCCAAGTGGCGCAAGCCGATTTTGCTAGCACATTTGACGCCTTTAAAAACGCGAATGATACGCGTTTGGCAGAGATTGAAGCCAAGGCAAGCGCGGATACGCTTTTGACCGATAAAGTCGAGCGTCTCAATAATGCGCTGGATATGCAATCTAAAAAATTAGAACGCCTCACGCTTGATGCGGCGCGTCCCGCTATGTCTGGCGGCAATTCATCAATTGTCAGCGAAGCTAAATCAGCGTGGTCTGGCTATATCCGCACGGGCGATGGTAGCGCGCTGGCCAGCCTTGAAGGCAAGTCATTATCCTCTGCCGTGGATTCAGAAGGCGGCTATGTGGCCCCGGCTGAAACGGAGACTATGATTGACCGCGCCTTGTCTGAGGCCTCACCCTTTCGCGCTATCTCAACCATTCGCCGCGTCGGCGCGGGCACGTTTAAAAAGCCAATTAGTGCAGGCGGAGCAAATTCTGGCTGGGCAGGCGAGACAGATGTGCGCGCGGTTACAGATAGCCCGCAATTAGAGCTAGTCGAATTTCCAGCAGGCGAGCTTTATGCCATGCCTGCCGCCACGCAAACTTTGCTTGATGACGGCGTTGCCGATGTTGATGCCTGGCTTGCCGATGAAGTGCGCGATGTCTTTGCCGCCCAAGAAACAGCGGCCTTTACCGCAGGGAACGGGGTGAACAAACCGCGCGGCCTAATGTCATATGCACAAACGGCCAATGAGAGCGCGAGCTGGGGCGAGCTTGGCTATATTGCAACAGGCACGGATGGCGATTTTGACGATGAGGCTCCGATTGACGCGATTATGGACTTAATCTATGCGCCTAAGCCGCGTTACCGTTCTGGCGCGAGCTTTATGATGAACCGCCGCACTGTGGCGCGTATCCGCAAGTTTAAAGATGCTGATGGAAATTATATCTGGCAGCCATCTGGCCAAGCGGGACAGCCTTCAAGCTTGCTAGGCTATCCATTGGCCGAAGTTGAAGATATGCCCGATATTGCTTCGGGTAGCGCGTCTATTGCTTTTGGCGATTTTCGCCGTGGCTATTTGATCGTTGACCGCCAAGGCGTGCGCGTCTTGCGTGACCCTTATTCTGCCAAACCTTATGTGCTGTTTTACACGACCAAACGTGTGGGCGGCGGCGTGCAGGATTTCAATGCCATCAAACTTCTCAAATTCTCTGCTAGCTAGGTTTTCTCCCCCTTTTTCCTAGCTTTAGAGCGGGCGGCTGTTGTGCCTCATATGTTTCACCTGTGTTTCATATGCGCATGGCGGCCGCCCATTTTATATCCCCATTTTAAGGCAGTCTTATGTCCATAACCCTCATCACTGCGCCTGCTAGCGAGCCGGTCGATCTTGATTTTGCGAAAGCTTTTTTGCGCGTTGATCATGATCATGAAGATGCGTTGATTACGCAAATGCTCTTGGCCGCGCGCCTGCAAGTTGAAAGCTTGATTGGCAAGCGCTTAATGAGCCAGCGCGTGAGCCGGCGTTTTGATATTCAAAGCCCGCCTTGTTTGCATTTAACGCTTGGCCCTGTGCAAGAGCTGCATAGGCTACGTTTAGTTGGCGGTTCTGGTGGCTCTAGCAGCTCTGGTGGATCTGGCGGGCCGCTGACAATTGCGTCTAAAAATTACACGGTGAATTTACGCTGTGACCCTGCTCAAATTAGCCTAAAGAGCGGGCTAAGCTGGGCACAATTTCTGCCAGACGCAACTCATATTGACGCTGAATTTAGCTGTGGTTATGGCGAGGATGGCCTCGATGTGCCAGCTCCTTTGCGCCAAGCTATTTTATTGCTGTGCGCGCAATATTATG
>JALZUP010000225.1 GCA_023301505.1 Robiginitomaculum sp. | reverse complement strand
CTACAGCAAACTACTGGTGATTATGCTGCCTCAAAGATGCTGGAAATAATGTGAATAATTTCACAAGTCGTTTTTAACGATGGGTGTCTTCGTTATGCTTCGTTGTTATTCAGCCCACATATCTCTCAGCAGTCGTTGCATCTGAAACTGTGTGGACCTGTCGGCTTTTGATTCACGCGACATGTAGATTGGTTCCGCAATCACTAGTGAGATTTTGATGCTTTTCACATTCAACTTCGTATCGTCAAATTTAGAATGTTGCCGTGCCTTTATACAGGCACGACAGATCGGATCAATGGCAGCAGCGCTACGAGGCTTGAAAGAGATGTAGTGTGCCCTGAGTCCATCGTATGTAACAACGATCTTCTGGATCAGAGGACTCATTCGAATGATAAAAAGTACCTTGACCTGCGTTGCCATTCTATATTTTGCATCTACGGCAGCATTCGCACAAGAAATCACCGAGGCAGATTTTTCACAACGCTCGCTGTCTACTAATCTCGAACAACCGATGGCAATGGAGGTCGATCCGGACGGCAACATATTTGTTATAGGACGTTGTGGTCGTTTTTACGTTTGGTCACCCGATTCGCAAGCGGTGCGGCAAACCTCAACTGTCAATGTGCGTTGTGATCTTGAGCTTGGATTAATTGGAATCACCTTAGATCCGAATTACGTTAGCAATCGTTGGGTGTATCTCCACTATAACCCACGTGGTCAAAGCAACCAGCGCGTCTCCCGTTTTGAGATGAATCCTAACAACTCGCTTGATATGAGTTCAGAGATCGTGATGCTTGATTTTCCCGTTCAAACTGAAGAGTGCTGTCATCAGGGAGGAGATCTGGAGTTTGGTCCTGCAGGTAATCTATTTATATCTGTTGGGGACAATGTTAACCCGTTCGCTGCTAGCGGATTTGCTCCCATTGATGAACGTAGAGGTCGCGCTGCGTGGGATGCACAGGGAACCTCTTCAAACACTAATGACCTACGCGGAAAAATCTTGCGAATTCGACCCAATAACAACGGCACTTACAGTATCCCAAATGGGAATCTGTTTCAGAGTGACTCGCAGCATCGTCCCGAAATTTACGTGATGGGGAATCGCAATCCATTCCGCATGACGATTGACGAACAGACAGGCTATCTGTATTGGGGGGAGATTGGCCCGGATGCCAATAGATCTGAGTCAAGTCGCGGACCTGCCGGCTACGATGAGATAAACCAGGCCAGAGAGGCTGGTAACTATGGATGGCCGTACGTGTCGGGTTTTAACGAACCCTATAGAGACTATAACTTCAACACTCGTAACTCAGGATCGTTCTTCAATATTGGTCGTCCAAGAAACGATTCACCTAACAATAGCGGGGCTGCTTTGTTACCTGAAAGCAGGGAGGCGTGGTTGCGCTACCCACATCAGGCGATGATGGCGGGTGTTCTCTATCACTACAACAGTGGTCTGAATAATGATCAAAGATTACCACGCTACTTTGACGATCGATTGCTTTTTTGGAACTTTAACAACGGTGATATTTACACTGTTAAAAAAGATACTAATGATAATAATCCCGAAGCAAGTGTTTTCTTTGATCGATTGACTGATGGACAGAGCTTAATCGATATGACACTTGACAATGAAGACCGGATGCTTTTATTGGGCTACGATCGCCGCTTTAACGGCCACTTGAGCCGCGTAGAGTTTAATAGTGATCAGCACGCTGGTAACAGTGAGCCTGTAGTTGTTGCAGATATAACACCTGCTGATGGACCATTGCCTCTTACAGTTTCTTTCTCTGCTATCGCTTCGACTGATCCTGATGGTGATGTGTTAAGTTACGCGTGGGACTTCACGAGTGATGGCACGATAGATTCAACAACACCAATAGCAAGCCATGTTTTCACTACTGAAGGTCAATACAACACGCAACTTAGCGTAAGTGACTCCCAAGGTAATGTGGTTTATAAAAACTTTACGATATTGGCAGGAATTATTGTGCCAGAGGTGGTTCTAACTGGCCCTCAAAATGGCTCCTTTTTTGAGTATGGTGATGCGATTAGTTGGCAGGTTGCGGTAGACGACGTCAACTTCCCCAATGGAATCGATTGCAGCGAAGTCACCGTCGAGCTGGCATTTGGCCACGTGACCGGTTCAACTGTGCACGAGCATGGAATAGATTCCAGTTCTGGATGTTCGGGCTCCTTTCTGACCGAGCCTGAAGGGGGGCACGATGGAGCTGATGTATTCTTGATATTGATTGCGAGCTACACCAACAGTGAAGGCATAGCTGGCAGCAGTACACTTGAATTACGGCCTCGCTTGCGTGAAGCCGAACACTGGTCGGAGGCAAGCGGAGTTGAAACTGAGTCAACTACTGACATTGATGGCGCTCTTAACGCGGCATTCATCAATAGTGGCGATTGGTTGATGTTCCGCGATTTGAACCTGGTTAATGTCGATGAGGTAGATATTCGTATTGCGTCGAATACTTCCGGTGGCACGATAGAGGCGCGCATTGGGGGTGTGTCGGGCCACATCATCGGTTCTGTTACCGTTCAAAATACTGGTGGGTGGCAGGTTTGGGATACCCTTTCAATGGCGATTGACCCTACCGATCGAGACTTTGGAGCGACTGATCTCTATTTTACGTTTAGTGGGTCTAGTAGATACCTTTTCAACATAAACTGGTTCGATTTCGTTGGGGATAGTCCAGGAATAACTACCCCGGATAACTCGATCTCCGAGACTATAGATATATCAACTGATACTGAAAATTTTGAAACTCAACGAATAGAGGCGGAGAGTTACACGGAAGAAACGGGTATTCGAATAGTTTCAAATAAAGAGGATGATGGAGAAAATATTGGTTTTATAAACAATAGCGATAGTTCTGACTACGTGTTAGATGTACCTTCAACTGGTATTTTTAATCTTGCATTTCAAGTTGCCAGCGATCGTAATGGGGGTACTATCACACTTACAAAAGGTGGTGTAATGTTAGCACGTGTCAGAGCACCAACTACCGGTGGATGGCAAAACTGGGTTACTGTTGAAACAACTGTGGATTTAACAGCGGGCATTGGTACATACCGTCTCGAATTCAGTGGTGGCGATGGGTTCTTGTTTAACATCAACTGGTTTGAACTCACTGGCGGAGTAGTCGCACCAATGGTTCAGTCACCCGAACCGATTGATCCAACGCCTGATACTTCTGTTAGTGCAGTGGCTTACCGAATAGAAGCTGAAGAATTTGCTGAACAATCAGGCATCCGAATCGAGGCTACTTCAGATGCTAATGGCGGTGAGAACATTGGCTACATCCAAAATGGTGATAGTTCTGATTATGTGTTGGATATGACGTCAAGTGGAGCCCACCAATTATCTTTTCGTGTAGCGAGTCGCCGAGGGGGAGGCGTAATCACGGTTACTCAAGATGGAGTTGTGGTTGCAAACGTCACTGTACCTGTGACGGGAGGCTGGCAGAATTGGATAACAGTGGAGACGACCGCCGTATTGAATGTTGGTACAGGCAATTACCGGCTCGAATATAGCGGTGGGGATGGGTACTTGTTTAATGTTAATTGGTTCGAAGTGAAGGGTGTTAGACTGTAAGTGCCCAGGCACTACAAAGAATCTCCCGACGCTTTTCAAAACTATGTGTAATACCTTAACCGTTTTCTCCGGGAAGAGAACTGTAAAGAAAAGAATTAAACATTTACATAGACACCCATGGTAATTTAAGCGAACACTCATAATTAACAGCACTTTTTCCAAAGAACGCACTTATTTGAAAAATTGGTTTATGAAAAGAAGCAGGGTAAATAGAGCAGAAGTGAGCGAATGATACCGCTTTTGCTTGAATGTGGACTGTTTTACGAGTGGTTCAGACACAGGTAAATACTATGAGCGACCTCGGTAGTGGTTGCCGGGATAGTAGGTCGCGGGTACCAAGGGAAAGGTGTTTTGCTCGCCGCCAGGTTAGGTCAGAAAAAGGGAGAAGCGGATGCGTACCAAAAATTTGTGGGGTTCTGTGTTGCCAGTATGTTTGGCTTTGGTAGTTTCTGGTTGTGGCGGAGGCGGTAGTTCGTCTGAATCAGTCCCTGAATCTGTTTTAGCTGGCTTGCCTGTGCAATCCAGCCAGCGTATCAGCACGATCAGTTTCGAATTTTCAGACGATGCTTCAGTCGACCGCCAGATATCATATCTCTATGATGACAGTGGTAGGGTGTCAAGAATAGTAGATACGGAACCTAATGATCCGTCATCGGTTGCCCGAGTGACCGAGTACGAATATTCTGCAGATGGGGTGACTCGGGTTAATATTGAACGCGCTGATTTTTCAACAACTATCAGTTACGAGGCTGGACTCGTGTCTGACATATCGGACTCTGATGGAGAGCAACAGACTTACTCATACGACAATAACCAAAGGCTGGTTGTGGCTGTTGAGAATGAGCGACTCTGTGATGACTTTGAGCTGCTTGCTATTGGCCTTTCTACATCCGAGTTTGACTACGAAGATGGTTTGTTATCTTCAATTACCACCACGGATGACCTCGGGAATACATTGCTGATCCGGGCTAACTACAATGCACAGGATCAGCCGGTACAGCTGATTCGCACGGAGTCCTGTGTCGACGACGATCTACTGATAAATGAAATCGAAGAGTTGTCCTTCTCCTATGATGACGCTGGTACGCCGTCCGGTATTCAAAGTAATTCTTTTATTAACGATACTATCTTAATCTCCAGTGAAAGTACCTCAATTACCAGAGACGACCAAGGCAGAGTAATCGAGATAGTAGAGCGAGATGATCTGGACAATACAATAGATGAGACACGTACTATTTCTTATGGTCTTAACGGATTGCCTTCAATAGAAGTAGTAGAGTTCAACAACCCAAGTTTATTTGTCGTTCGTCCAGCTACAACTATCACTTACACCTATGAGGAGGCGAGTTGTGTCCTCTCTTATGCCATTAGCCCAGAAAGGCTGGCCGTTGTGAGTTCGCTGCTAGCGGCGTCACCCCGGTTTTTGGAGACTGAAGCCCTGTTGTGCGGATACCCTTTTGATTAGACTGAGCATACAATAAGTTACGGTTTCATGGCTTTGTGGTTAAGAATCTTCAGGGATACATCGTTACCGCCGAATAATTGATGTCAGCGCTCTACGATAGTTCTAGGTGATGCCGTTAGGCACGGTTGCCTGTTTACGTGGAGGACAACATGGTAGTGATTTGACATTACGGCGATAGCGGCGAGGTCAATGAAGAAAATAGAAGCCAGGCGCAACGCGGTTTTCTTCAAGCAGTTGCCACCGGTTCTCGTAGGAACGATTGGTGGCGGAGTCTTTTCCTCACAGAAAGGCGCGTCTAACACAACGGGAAACACAGTGGT
>JALZUP010000224.1 GCA_023301505.1 Robiginitomaculum sp. | reverse complement strand
AATTACGATTAAAACAGCAGCCTAAAATCGCCCCTACCGAATCAGCTCAGTCATCAACAAAACCAAGAATTTACTGGCTACAAAAACGGGACCACTTCATAGTCACGATCCGTGCCGAACACTACTGAGTTGCTGGCATATTTTTCGTAGAACCATGCTTTAAAGCCTTATTCAGGCAGCCTCTTAGTCAAGCTTCATACCGTCCCAGAGCTCTCCCCGATCAAGAGCATCCCTCATCTCCTGATTGATTTTTTGAAATTTTGAGAGCGGTAAGTGCTCATACTCAGCGACACTAAAAACCCGTTCCTGAGACGAAGCATGTTTTAGAACTTTCTCCGTCTCGTTAAGCAAGGAACTTGCCTTCTCAATATTCCCAATGCAGGCGTAAGCAATGTGCATCGCCTGTGTCTGGTTGGCTCTCAATGGAGCTGCCAATGAACTCACTCCTGAAGATATCGCCTCAAATGTTTGCACAACTCCAATCCATTTTTTAGGATTAACCACGCCATTTGATCTACGATCAGCTTCTGCTAAGTTAAATTTTAATCCAAGAGTCGATTCGGGGTCATCACTATCAAGAAGAGCAAAGGCCTTCTTATAATCAGCCTCCGCTAAGACCGCATTGCCCAGCTTCATGTACAGTTCACCTCGACTTACATGCATGCTTCGCAAGGATTTTGAGGATCTCCCATTTGCCCTTTTGATCCTTTGATTAATTAGATCCAATAGTTCGTCATTCCTTCCCTGCGTAGTTAAAAGACCTTCAACTCGATGGGAAGCCGTCAGGTTATCTGGCGCGATCTCCAATGCCTTAAATAAAGCACTCTCCATCTCTTCGGATTCTCCAAGAGCCTGCGCTAGATTGGCTAAAACGAGCCAGGAATCAGAACGATCCGAATACTCAGCCTTCAAAATTTCTCCAATTTCCAGAACCCGGTCCATTTCCAAGCTTTGGAGTGCGTCTTCGGCCTCTCTCACAAGGAAATCCAGACCATCTGGATTCGCTTTTTGAATTGCATCAGCTAACTCTCCATATTGATGGCATAGAAGAGTTTTACGCTGCCCCCAGACGAGTATTCGTTCCTTTAAAGCAACCACTGAAGAATATGGCAAAGTTAGTTTTACCTCTGCACCCAGAAGCTCCTTAGCTCTTTGAAATCTTTGATCAAGAAGCGTTTCTCCATCGCCTGTGCTTACAGAAATATTTGGCACCGGAGTAGCGACAGGAATTATTTGAGGGTACTTCTCTGAATCACGTAGGACTCTCGCAACCGAAGCTATACCCTGTAAATTCTGCTCATTAAGAGAAAAGAGCAAGACCACTAAATCTGGAAGGTGAAGTGTGCAAACACCCCCAACATCGGTCAAACCGGTACGAGAATCGACTAAGACATAATCCGGTCGATAAACATCCTCAATCTCAGCCTTTAGATTTTCGAAGAAATTGGCGCCTTCCCGACTCTCATAAAGATCGGCCCAGTCAATAGAGAGTCGCCTCTCGTTGTAGGCGTCATTTTTCGCACCACTGGTCATCAACCAGAGCTTTCCTTCAGAAGACACGGAGCAGGGCGAATCGGAATCAACTAAGTCCAATTTTTTTACTTCGTGAATGTAGTCATTCACCGCAGCAGCTACTCCGTTTTGAAGATAGTGACAAACGTATTCGACCAGTCCAACTCTTCCTTTGGGTACTTTAAATTCATCAAAGCTATCCAAACCCGGCGCTTCGAGATCGAAGTCGATCATCAAAACTCTTCGCCCCTCACTAGCTAGACTCGCAGCGACGTTTGCGAGTGACATAGAGCGCCCGACGCCTCCCTTATAGGAGTAGAATGTTGTCCAAAAGGTATGCATGAGAATGCTATCGAGATGAGTGAGGAACAACATCCAAAACAAAAGAGCGTGCTGGGTTTGCACCTGGACTGAGCGAGGCCTCAATCAATCCACTTGCTTCACGTTTCGCCAAGGCAGGGAACACCACAACACTCCTCTGGGACACTCGGGCAACTTTCCTCTCCGGAGTTCTCCATTTGCGATCATTTATCCAGGCAAATACTTCAGGGAAGTGATCTACCGCCCTGAGATAATAGCCCATGGAGCGAGATACCGTTTGAGTCCCTTTAAGCCACCGATGGAAAGTTTTCTCACCGAGCCCTAGCGCACTAGTAAAATCCTTCTGAGTGACATCGGCGCGGTCAAAAATTCCATGGATCTGCGCGGCTGAGAGCTGCTCCAACTCGTTCGCTTCGTACTCACTTATTTTACGGAGACTAGGAGCAGGGAGAAGCACTTCGTCACATTTATCGCATCGATAAAGAGTGACTTCTGGAATCGTGACAACATTACCGTCATTACTGCGGGACTGATAGGCTTCGACTACACGGCGCATTCTACCGCTTTCGCAGTCGATACATAGACTTGGAGATTTCATCTTACTTAGGCTGGTAAAGGTGGGTAACCCGTGTTGTGGCTGTGACAGCCGATATTGATGGAAAAAGTCTGCTCTTCCTCACGAGGAGTTAGCTTGATGTGAATGACAAAATCGTCACCGTAGTCGAGACAGCACTGATATTTCAGGTTCTTGATGCTCGTTCCTTGAAGAAGATAAAGCCGATACCCCTCTTCAAGGTATGGGATCAAATCTTCCGCGACAAATTTCATCGGATCGAAACCTTCATTTTTTAGATACCGCTGCGCATCTCTGTATAGGCTAAATTCATCGCTTTTAAGAGCTACGAGAATCGCTTCTCTAACTTTTTGAGGAGCTTCGGGTGGAAGTTGTCTCACGAGGAAAGTAGTGCTTTTTAATCCTAAAACAATGCAAATTTTAAAAGAAAGTGCTAATTGATCCGATTTGTAACCTCAAACAGTTAACGGTGTCGCCTCAACAGCGTCCATCATCACCCCCAACTACTGACACGCCTCGCATTCTTCGCCGTTTAGCATGGCTTCGATGCTGCAGGCTTGGGCTTCGGCTGGGGTGAAGGTTTTTTTCTCGGCGGCTTTGCCGATGGTGGACTTTTCGATGTCGGAGCCTTGGCGGGCGCGGAGGTAGTAGGTGGTTTTTAGGCCGGTGTGCCAGGCGTGT
>JALZUP010000223.1 GCA_023301505.1 Robiginitomaculum sp. | reverse complement strand
CGATAGATGCAACTGCTGTATTAACAATAAGCTACCGATAGCTGTTGGTTCATAGCCAGTCTGTCTCCTGGCAGACTGGCTTATGCTCCTAATTTGTAGGTTGCCAGAAGTGCTAAATAAATGAAGATAAAATTAAATAGACTAATACCTGTTGGAATATCGATGGTAGTTTTAGCGGGTGGAATTGTTGCTATCGATAAGATAAGTACGAACTTTCTAAGTTCACGGTTTTCACTTCAATCAGAAAGCGCACTCTCTCCCGAGCCTTCCACAGCTGCTGCATATTCATTGCAACCAGATATTAGTTTGAAGGAACAAGTACCTTTGAGTTTTGGGGGCTTGGTAGGTGGTCAAGTTAATACATTCATCGAATTAACGCCAGATGGCCATGTTTTCACTTCAAGCGAAATTACCGGTCAAAGCCAGCGTTCTCATATTGGTGCTACAAATATTTCCAGATTTTCGACAAATTCACTTTATAAAATACATCCCGGAAGGTTAGCATTTAACGTCACCGCACTCGAAGAGAATGGCAAGATTACAGTTGAATATATTGCTAATAATCTGGGGGAAGGGGTGAGGTTTTCAAATCTTGCTTTAGAAGTGGGGCCTGATACCAGCACAGGTCTATTAAGATTGCCCTCTACATCTATTAACAGAGTAGAGTTTCAAGCCATGCATGATATATCTCACGGAACTGTAGATCTTGCATTTGGAGGTAGATTAACAATTTCCAACAGCATTAAGGGCAAAGTGGATGCACGATTAAACCTTAAAGCGTCGGCGAATAATCCAGAGGTGAATGGATACACGGGCTCAAATGTTTTTGCAACTGTATATCAACATGTAAATTTTCGAGGTCGCAGCCTAATTCTTGACACCAGAAAAAAATACCTTATTAGCGATTTAGAAAAGAATATTGGTAATGACATTATCTCTTCCATAAAAATATTAACCGGTCATAAGTTAAGAGCATGTGAACATAGCCGTGGCGGTGGTACTGGTAGATGTGAAATATTCACCAGCAATCAAAATGATCTGCGAAAAATCGGGTTTAACGATACGATATCATTTCTTGAGATTATTGATTCGCACTAGTTTTTTCATATTCAAATTACACATTTACCACACCGTTAATTAAAAACGAAAAACAAACGGTTTGCATCTATTTTAAAATGAATATGTCATTTAATAATATTTAAGATAATTGCCAATTAGTGGCGTCATTACAATTATTTCTTGTAAATAGATTTATGTAAAAAAACTGACAATAAAATGCGATGAAAACAATGGCAAATATATTACCGTGTTTAGTGTGTTCCGTATCGCTTGCTCTGGCTTTCGGATTTAATTCTTCTGTATATTCTCAAGAAGTCACTAATGAACCTGATTACTCGCCAGATATAGATTTCGGGGAAGAAGGTGACATTATTTTGAAAGTATTTCTCCGTGATATTCTTTTGAGTGATGGTGTATTTGCCTTTATGAAAAATGGTCGCATATATCTTCCATTATCTGAGTTTTCATCACTACTGGATTTTCCCATAATTGTTGATGCAGGCGCGGGCAAGGCCAGTGGCTGGTTTTTAAAGCCCGAAAACACTTTCACACTTGATCTTAAAAACCGTATTGTAAAAGTAAGCGAACAGAGTTTTTCAGTTACTGATTCTGATGTAATTGAAGATGACATTGATTTATATGTCGATTCGATGGTTTTACAAAAATGGTTGCCACTTTTCTTTGATGTGTCGTTGGTAGCTCAGGTTTTGTCTGTGCGCTCTAGTGAAAAATTACCTAAAGAACTTTCACTGGAACGTTCGACACAGAATGTACAAAAAGATATTGTATTTGCTGCGTCACGCGATTTCGATGTGCCAGACTACAGATTGCTGGACTGGCCGAAGGTGGACTTAAGTCTGGGTGGAAGATTTGTACCGGAATCCGAGTCATCGCAGTATGACTATCGTGTAAGAGCAGTTGGTGATTTTGCTCTGTTAAACGGCAAGGTAAGCTTTAGCGGCACCCAAGATAGGTTTAATGATGCGTTCGTGACACTTGGAAGAAGCAACCCCAGGGGATTGGCAAGTCCTTTAAGTATCGCCGATTTCGAAGTCGGGGATACCTCACAGTTTTTGCCAGGCTTAATCGGTAGCAGTTTGTCCGGGCGTGGTTTACGGTTCGGGAATACCCGACTCGCTGACCGGCGAGACCTTGATACCATTGATCTTCAAGGTGAACAACAAACTGATTACGAAGTAGAGCTATACATTAACGATCGCTTTCGCGGTGTAGATCGCGACAGTAGCGATAATAGATACGATTTTCAAAGCGTACCACTTCAGTTGGGACAAAATGAAATCAGGCTGGAGTTCTACGGTCCGCAAGGACAACGTTTTTCTGAAACGCGGCGCTCATTCGTTGGCGGTGGCCAAGGGCGCAAAGGAAGTTTCGATTACGAATTTGCGATAGTAGAGCCGGGGCAGCGTGTCTTTGACACGTTCGATGATATAGAAGTAGCACGTAACACCGGTGAATTTCCCGATATAAGTCTTAGCACAGCATTGAACCTTTCATACGGGATCTCGAATCGTACATCACTGGGCCTAACTATAGCGAGCCTGGCAACTGATGATGATGAGGAAAACAACACTTCCGCCGAAAATAATCTTTACGCGAACGCCAAGCTATCGACGGATCTGGCCGGGGTGTTAGTTTCAAGTGATGTCACTGTAGATCCTAATAGCAGGTTCGCTGGTGCGGTAACTGCGCGTACCTCATTAGGTGACTACGAAATCGGATTGTCGCAACGATTATTTCAAAAAGATTTCCGCAATACTGGTGTGATCAACCAGGAGGATACAAGCGGTTTACCAAGATTTTCATCCTCTGCAAATGTACTCCGACAGTTTTACAAAATCCCGGCCGGTCGTCTCTCCTATGGTGGTAGTGTTTCTTATGAGCAAGACAATTCAAAAGATGCATCTACTTCCGTTGGCACAAATGTAGATTTTCAAACAGGCATAGTGGGGTTATCCTGGTCAGATCGGAAGAGCACAC
>JALZUP010000222.1 GCA_023301505.1 Robiginitomaculum sp. | reverse complement strand
AGATCATCGGCTACCTCGATCTAGTTCGCGCCGGCGGATTGCTGGTCGAGTTCAAGACCGCCGCCCGATCGACCAACGCCGACGAACTGGCTCACCAACACCGCCTCCAACTGACGATCTATGCGCTCCTTTACCGGGAGAGCACGTGGCAGCAGGAAAAGGGCGTCCAAGTGATCCAGCTCATCAAAACCAAAGAACCCAAGATCGAGGTCTTCACCTTCCCTCCGGCAACGGACAAGGATTTTGAGGAACTCGATGCAACCATCCACGCCTTTCAAGAAGGCGTGGCCAACGGCGACTTCAGCATGTCCACCGGACAACATTGCTCTTGGTGCGACTACCGCACCGAGTGCATGGCCAAAGTCACCAACAACTAAAACCAATAACAAAATCGGAACCGAAGAAAGGGCCCCGCGAGTAATTCGCCGGGCCCTTCTTCGTGCCCACAAACCAAATCCTAAAACCAAAAAACATTATGAAAAAATTGATTCAACTCACCCTGTGCCTGGGCCTCCTCGCTCTTGCATCGTGTCACAAGAAAGATTCGTTGGATGATTCGTCATCCAACAATCACGAAGAGGAACTTGAGCACTGGCAAATCCGCGCGGAGGACGAAATTCAAAAGCGCGAACTGGCCGAATCGGAAACACTCACCAGCACCTCCCGAGCTCAAACTCTGGAAAAGGTGGTGATCGTTACTGGAGTCGCCGCCTTCGCTTTCCTCATCATCGGGGGAGCCATGGGATCAAAAACAAAGAACGACTATGGAAAATCCTAACCTCCCCACGAAATGGCAATTACTTGCACACCCGCACCCGGTGGCTCGCCCCATCGTCGACGAGGTTTTCTTCAAGCTCCCAGCTTGGAAGCGCTCCCTCGCCTCGATTGCCTACTGCTGCCGATGTCTCGAGCACTGGCTCGCGCCACAAGGATGGGTCCGAGAATGGCTCCGCCTGAACGTCCTTGCAGTCGTTCTCGCCGGAACCACCATTCTCCTCGCTGGACCGATCGTTACCGCAATCCTGATAAGCGTTCTTGATTGGAGTAACCTCGCAACTCTCATTCTTGTGAAAGTGATGACGATTGTCGCGGTGTTTCCTCCGCTCGTGCTGGCTACCGTCTCTGCCGTCTTCCTTTGGAAGTTGGCGCGACGCCAACGTGGACAAGCTAGGAATCCTCACTCGAACCAGCAGTTCTATGAATAAGACCAGCATTCCCGCCAAGGTCTTCCGAGAGATGATCACGGGCTTTCGTAAGATCGTCCCGCGTCACTCGGAGACCCTGCGCGATGTCAAAGTCGACTTCGGACAAGGAACGATCACCGCCACCGACGGCAGCGCCTTTCTCAGCTACCAATTGGGAAAGGCGATGCCGGATGGAAGGACTTACCTCCTCTCATTCGATGGCCTGATCCACTTCGGCAAGGGACTTCCTGCCGGTCAGGAGATCCTCATCGAAGCCCAAGATGGCATTGCTACCCTGACTACGGAGGGCCGGAAGTGTGTCGCCAAGCCCTTACGGCCTAACGATCCATTTGCAACGCCTCCCAAGTTCATCGGAAAAACTCAGACAGTCACCCCAGATGACCGCAGTGCGATCCTCCGGGCCCTGACCTGCGCGAGCACCGATGAAAACCGCTACATCCTGCGGGGCGTCTTTCTCGAACACGAGGAAACCACCCCGCAAGTTGTCGGAACCGATGGCCGCTGTCTCTACCATGAGCCACTCCAATCCATGGAGATCCAAAAGCCCTTCATACTCCCCGCCTCTCCACTGCTAGCGTGGAAAGGCTTCGAGCATGAATGGCAGCTCAAGGTGAGTCGCAGCAAGAAGGAGCCCACCATGATCCAGCTTACCGCAGGACCATGGGCCTTCACCACCCCGGCCATCGACGGGAACTATCCCAACTGGCGGCAAGTCGTGCCAGCTCTGCAAAGTCGCCCCACTAGGCTCACCCTTGGTAAAAACGACCTCGCAGTCCTACGCGACATGAACGGTGAATCCATCGGTTTCCGATCCAAGGCCGGCGAAGTCTCCTTCGTCAGCTACGACAAGGAAGCCAACAAATGGAATACCCACCACGCGAAGGACTCCACATGCAGAGGGAATTGCCAGGTCTTCATGGACCCCAAGTTCCTAAAGCGTGCCCTTGATACCGAAGTCCACGAAGCATGCATCGCCGACGAACTCGACCCCATCCTCTTCCGGGGAAAAGGTCAGCTCGTCATCATGCCGCTCCGTGTCAGTGGCCCGAAACTCCCGGACCAAAAACAGCAACAGCAGAAACCCCAACCAAAAACAGAACCGGCCTCACCGCCACCCAAACCCATGCCAAGAACAGAAACCAACCCCACCACAACTCCCGCTCAAGCCGCCCTCGAAAGTCTCCGGACTCTCAAAGGCCAAATGCGCGAGAGCATCGGGCTCGTCGATACCGCCATCCGTCAACTCCGTGACGTCCAGGCAGATCACCGGGCAACCCAGAAGGACATCAAGACAATCCGAGGCACTCTCCAGAGCCTCAAGAACGTCGCC
>JALZUP010000221.1 GCA_023301505.1 Robiginitomaculum sp. | reverse complement strand
CAATTCATTGATGTCGCGCTTGTGGACGCGCAAACGACATGGCTGGCTAATTTTGGCGGCACATTTTTTGCCACAGAAAAACCGCTCAAGAAAATGGGCAATCAACATCCTTCTATTACGCCATATCAGCCGCTTATGGCAGAAGATAAGATGCTCATTTGCGCCGTGGGAACAGAGCGCTTATGGGGCAAATTTGTTGAGGTCTTAGGCGTACAAGACACGCTGGCCAAAGATGAGCGTTTTCTGACTAATCCTGTACGCAATGATAATCGCGACGCGCTTATCCCGCTCATTGAAGATATCTTGTCCAAGCGCAAGGCCGATGATTGGGTTGAAGATTTGGTTGCGGCGGGCGTGCCTGCTGGCCCGATTAATTTCCCGCGTGATAGCCTAAAGGATCCGCATTTTATCTCCCGCGGCATGGTGGTTGAGCTAGAACATCCGGCCGCAGGCGTGATTAAATCCATAGGCTGTCCGATTACGATGAGCGCGAGCGGGCCGACCTATCGGCGCTATCCTCCAAGACTGGGGGAACATAACGCCGAAATTCGAGCAGAGCTGGGCTTGGCATAAGAGCTAAAACTAAATCGCGCACCCTGTGAGCTATCTGCTCTAAGAACAGATTTAAGCGCTTAAAAAATGAGAGTGTCATGACGTTTTTTACCAAGAGCCTTTTGGCCACGACAATTATTCTGACGGGCGGTTTGGCCGTTTTCAATCAGAGCGCGGCGGCGCATCATTCTTTTAGTGCGACTTTCCAAAAAGATGCCAAGATCACAGTTGAAGGCGTGGTTAAGGCATTTAGCTTTAGTAACCCGCATGTCTTGGTGACATTTGATAAAACCAATGAAGATGGCAGTACAACTGAGTGGGTTGTCGAGGCTGCGGCGGCGACATTGTTGCGCCGCTCTGGTTGGTCTGCTGATAGGATTAAGCCGGGTGATTATATCCGCGTGAGCGGGGATAGTACTCATGATGGTACGCCTATGGTCGGGCTGGATAGTCTCCAAGTTTTAAACATAGAGACTCAAGAGATAGTTATGGCTTTGACCCCGCGAAATGGGAAGGCCAGCGCCCTTGAGATTAATCCTGCTCCGCCCGAAGAAGATGCCCAATGGGGAAATGGTTATCCGCCTTATGATACACCCAAAATCTTTGAAGATGGACGTCCGAATCTGTCTTTATTTTGGGCCAATACGCCGCCTCGCCTTGGCCGCCAGCGCCCTGAGCAACCTGTTTTCAATGCGGCAGGGCAGAAAAAACAAGCCTCTTTTGTTTTAGCTAATGATCCGCAAGTATTTTGCGATTCTCCGGGCCTTGTTCGCCAAGGCGGGCTGACCCCGCATTCTTATCAAATTATTCAAAATGAGACATCTGTTGAAATCAAATATGAAGAATATGGCGTTCACAGAATAATTCCTGTGGGCGAAATTGGCGACACGCCGATTGATAGTGGCGTGAAAACACATTTAGGCGACTCTATCGCTTATTATGACGGGGATGTTTTGGTCATTGAGACAATCAACCTGCTTGAAAATTATTCGGCGCCTGTTGGTCTGCCGATCAGTGATCAAGCGAGCGTGATCGAGCGCTATAAACGGGCTGACGATGGGACAAGTGGCTCTGTGGTTGACTTTGAGATGATCGTCACTGACCCGCTCTATCTAGAAAAACCTGTCAGGCTTGCAAAAGTTAAGTCAGCGGTTAAGGGCTATGAAATGGTCCCAAATGATTGTCAGGCGCCTTTGCGTGAGCGCACAGAAGCCTCATCTGCCACCAGTTTCTTTTTAGCGTCTAGAGGGCTTGGCGACGGGACTAATCTTGGCGGGCTTGCTGGGGCGGACGCGCATTGTGAGGCGCTGGCTAGCTCTGTTGGTGTTGGCGATCGCGGCTGGAGAGCCTATTTGTCGACAACTGGTGATAATGCGGTAAATGCGGTTGAGCGCATCGGCGCTGGCCCGTGGCATAATTCACGCGGGGAGCTTATTGCCGCTAATGTTGAGGCCTTGAGAGCGTCCGAGGGAGCTGCCACGGCAGGCATTTTAACTGAAATGTCCACACTCATTCCCGCGCGCGAGAATCGGTTAAATCAGCATGACATTTTAGAGGAGATCGGCGACGCAGGACTATTTTACTGCTTTGCGAGTGTTCCAACAACATCTGAGAACCGCTTAGCGAAGCTTCAGCCCGCTAGCGCGCAGACTAACCTTCAGGGCGCGGCGAATGTGAGCGCAGACCCGCGCGGGCTAGATAGCGGCATGGGCGCAGCGAATGTTCAAAACCGAATTCAAGATCAAGATCAGGGCGGGAAAGCATGGCTTTGGGCTGTACTTGGCGCATTGGTTTTAGCGGGCCTTGGATTTGTCGCGCGCCGCAGTAAAAACTAGAAAGCAGTAAAAACTAGAAATTAGAAGATCATCCAGAATATCATAAAGGATTAATATGCCTGTTCAGTCTAAGTCTCTCTCATCTTTCCTCTCACCTGCTTTATTGCCGTGCGCTCTGTTGGCAGCCACGCTTTTGGCAGCATGTTCTAATGCGCCTGATAATGCGGGCAATGCAGGCGGGCAACAGGCGCAAAATACGGCGCAACAAGCGGGTATGGGTATGGGGGCTGGCGGTGCCATGGGCGGCGGCGAAATGGGCGGCGGAGAAATGGGGGCTATGGCTATGGGGGCGAACGCTATGGGCGCTGGCGCGGGTATGAGCCCGCCGCCAGATGAAAGCTCTGACCTTATTCCAAGCGCAAAGCTCACTTATAAAACCGTAGAAGGCAAAGACCTTGAGCTTCATATCTTCAACCCTGCGGGTCATAAAGCTGATGATAAACGCGCGGCTTTGATATTTTATCATGGCGGCGGGTTTCGCGGGGGCACGCCAGAGTCTGGCTATGATCTTAGCCACGGGCTTAATGCAAAAGGCGTTGTTCTTATTTCGGCGCAATATCGCGTAACGGATACAGAGGGGCGAACATTTGACCAGATATTGTCTGACGCAAAATCTTCTGTGCGTTATGTGCGCGCCCATGCCGATGAGCTGGGTGTCGACCCAAATAAAATTGTGTCATCAGGCCATTCGGCAGGGGCTTATTTAGGCGCAGCCAATGGTATCATTGATGGTTTTGACCAAGCGGGTGAAGATTTGTCTGTTAGCTCCATGTCAAATGCGATGATTTTATGGTCGATGGCACCGCAGCGCTCGGAGCAGAATACGGGCCATATGATTGGCGCGGGGAGCACGCTGCATGATTATCAATTGCGTACATTTTTAGATTCTGATTTGCCGCCTTCGCTCTTCATTCATGGTGACCAAGATCAACTTCTTGCGCCCCTCCCGACCTATGCCTTAATGGAAGAGGTGAGGGCTGCTGGCAATCAAACAGATTTTGCAATGATTGCGGGGGCTGATCACTTTTTCCGAGATGAAGGCCATCGCGACGAAGCTAAAGCGGCGATCATAGAGTTTTTAGAGTCTATTGGCTTTACGCAATAGTCTCATTTGACCTAGTTTTTCTTTGGCGTCTCTTTGACGTCTCTTTACGTCTCTTGGGATTTTTTTGAGGCGAATGTCTTCATTCTTTAAAGAAGACGCCCTGTTTAAACCTAGAAGGTATAACTGTTATGTATAAAATGAATGTCCCATATATGCTTGGTTCTCTTGGCGGAGCGGTTTGCGCGCTGTCCGTTGCCGCTGGGCTGGCCACAATGCCTGCGGCGGCCCACCACTCTTTTTCGGCAACATTTCAAGCGAATGCGCGCATTACGGTTAAGGGCGAAGTCACCAAAGTGGTGTTCAAAAACCCTCATACTCTGATTTATATGGATGTGAAATCTGAGGATGGCACTATACGGGAATGGGTTGCGGAAGGGCCGTCGGCTATCTCTATGCGCCGAAATAGCTGGGACGATGATACGGTTGAGCCCGGTGATTTTGTGTCCATATATGGGGATTCAACTCATGATGGCTCTCCAATGGTGTCATTGGAAGACATTTGGCATGTTGATCCGCAGAGCTTAGAGAAATTAGAAATCATACAGCCTAGTGGTCAGCCCTTCAGTTGGGTTTCATTAGCTGAAGCTGAATATCATGAATTACCGCTAACGCGTCCTGATGGCACTCCTAATTTGAGCGCTTTATGGGCCAACCGTATGCCCGCGCAAACGGATGGAGCCCGCACTCCGCCTCTCCCATATACGGCTGCGGGCAAGGCGCGTAAGGACATCGCCGATATTCGGCACGACCATCAGGTCTTTTGCGATGCACCGGGGCTAACGCGTCAAACCATACAAAACCCTTATCCAATAGAGATTACGCAATATGATGATCGCATTGTGATTGATTATGAAGAATATGCGGGCCGCCGCGAAATTCCTTTAGGGGGGAGCTTGCCTCAAAACGGTGTGAAAACGCGTCTTGGCGATTCAGTGGCGCGCTATGAAGGCGGTACACTCATTATTGAAACCGTGAACTTTCTTGAAAATATGATGACCACAGGCGCTGATTATATTAGCGATGAGGCACGTATCATAGAGCGCTATAGCCGCGATGATGAGGCGAGCGTGGGCGCGGTTATAGATATTGATATAACCGTATATGACCCCGTCTATCTGACGGAGCCTTATGTTGTTCAGCGTAGAAAATCTATTCTTGCAGACTATGCATTCACAGAACATGACTGCAAACCGCCTTTGCGTGATCGCACAGTGGTCTCGCAATATACGAGCTTTTTCCTCGCCAGTGAAGGTCTGGGCGATGGGGCTAATCTGGGCGGCCTTGCGGGCGCGGATGCCCATTGCGAGGCTTTGGCGGACAGCGTGAACCAAGGCGGTAAAGGCTGGAGAGCTTTTCTGTCGACAACGGGTGAGGGCGGAGTGAATGCGACCGACCGTATCGGCTCTGGCCCATGGTATAATCCGCGCGGGGAGCTTATCGCCGCCAATATTGACGAGCTTATTGCCGCAAAATCTCTCACCAAGGAGAATGTGGTCGCGCAAAATGCAGGCTATGTGAATGCGCGCGGAGATACGCCGAATAAGCATGACATCCTGACGGGTACGCAAAATGACGGAACCGCGCTAAATAATGGCGAGGATACAACATGCAGCAATTGGACAAGCAATAGTGAAGAAGGCAGCGCATTGGTTGGCCATTATGACCGTACGGGTGGCGGCGGCGATCCAACAAGCTGGACGAATGCTCATGGCTCTCGCGGCTGTAGCCAAGCCAATCTTCAGTCTTCGGGCGGAGACGGTTTGTTTTACTGCTTTGCGACAGAAAACATTAAAGCGGCCCCGCTTGATACAAAAGCGCTTTACCCGATTGGCACGAGTCAAAGCAAAGCTTCAAACGCAGTGCAAGGCGCAGTGCAAGGGGCTGTGATTGACGCTAGAGGCGCAGATGCGAAGGGCGGCGGAAAAGGCTGGCTCTTCGCTCTAGGGGCCTTGCTATTGGTCGGCTTTGGCGGCTTGCTTATGCGTTTAAAGAAAAGCGTAAAACAAGCGAGTTAAGCCGCATTTTCTATGGCCGTAGCTTTGTTGGGTTTTTTCGCTGCGCTGGCTAATTTTTGAATGGCGGATGTCGTCGCGATGACGCCCTCATTGACTAAGGCTTCGTGATTTTTCTCGACCTTGGAAATGTCATAAACATAATTGACCATCAGGCCGTAGCTTTGTTTGTGGCCATTATCAGAGGTGTCACCCTTCCAGTTAATACGCTCAAGGCCTGCCCCATTGCCAAGGTGGAAGCGCGCCACGGGATCAAGGGGCATGGAGCGGCGCTTTTCATTAATCAGATAATGAGCGCATAGCTGATTCATATTGCTATCATCTGTGGTTTGCGCATCGTCCAAATCATAATTGGCCTCCACCCATTTTCTAAAGCCCGGTACGGGCGAGAGCGTGGCAAAGGTTTTTAGCTCTGGAAGTTCTGCGGTGAGGTTTTTAACAACTTGCTTGATCAAATAATTACCAAAAGACACACCCGCTAAACCAGGTTGGCAATTGGAGATGGAGTAAAAAATCGCTGTATTCGGATTAAGAGCTTTATCGGCAGGATCTTGCTGGATCACATCTTGGATATTGCTGGCCATCTCATCTAGTAAAGCAACTTCGACAAAGATGAGGGGTTCATCCTCAAGAGCTGGATGAAAAAAGGCATAACAGCGCCGGTCCGACGCCAGACGGCGGCGTAAATCATCCCAGCCCTGAATTTCATGCACCGCTTCATAAGCAATGAGTTTTTCCAAAATGACAGCAGGTGTGTTCCAGTCAATCGCGCGTAATTTCAGAAAGCCGCGATTAAACCAAGAGCGAAATAAATGGACAAGGCCTTGATCGACGGGCCGCAAATGCGGATTGGCGCGAAGAATGCCGCGCAGGACAGCTCGCAAGTCAACCAATGCCCGAGCGCCTCGCGGGGAGGTCGCTAGCATACGAAATAGTCTCATGCGCGGGGCGTCCCCAGCATGGTCTAATATGCTTGCCGTTTCAGGGTTTGGGTTTTCAAGATAGGCCTTTGCGGCCATGGATAGAGTCTCATGATCGGGGGCCATATCATCAAGAAGATAATTGAAAAAACTTTTAGATTGCTCTGGTGTATGGGCTTCCAGCCGCTCAATGATTTCGTCAGCCACTAAAATAGCCGAGCTTTCTCCGCGCAGGGTGAGCAAATGCTCGCACAGCTCTTGCGTGCTTTGTTCCTTATTGCCAAATTGGCGTTCCCACAAATCGCGGCTGCTTGAGCTTAATTTACTGAGTAAGCCTTTAACGGTATTCGTCGCCATAGTATCAGCCTTTTTGAAACGCAAAATTGTTGCCAAATGTCTTTGCATAATGAGCTCTTATTTATGGCTATATAGCCGATTCTTGCATCATTATACCGTAGCATTATATCCCTAATTTACCGCAAGGATATGAAGATATTATAACTCGGCCTATCTATTTTGAGGCTAAATTTTGGTGCGGGCTTATATTTTAGCCTAAATGATATAGAGTTCACAATAGGGGTAGGGTTTACTTGTCAAAGAGGCTGTGTGCACCTTATAATTCAGGCGGAAGGCTCCACTGGAATAAAATTAAACTATCTTGGAGCAAGCGGTGAAACTTTAACTCTCGGGGAAAATAATGAAAAAATTTAATCTAATTATGTTGGGCGCTACCGCCTTTGCGCTAAGCGCTTGTGAAGCTAGTCCCGTTTTGGGGGTGGAAACAGTTGCCCTTATTGATGAGGCGGCGATCAGTGAGCTTGTAGCTTCAAATGAGAGCCTGAAGGCGCAGCTCGCTCATATGCAAGCCGTCAATGCCAAGGCTGAAATTATTCAGCTTGTTCATGCTTATGGCTTTGCACGTGATGGTTATGACGGACAGGCTTATGCGGATGTATTTGCGCCTGATGGGAAATTTCATTTTCAAGGTCAGGTCTTTCAGGGCCATGCCGCAATTGCTGCGCGCGTCCCGCCTAAATCTGAAGCGACAGGGCCAACCCTGCATCTTGTCACGACGAGCCATGTTGAGCTGACCAGTTCAACGACAGCGACAGGTCGGCATTATGGCATGGTTTATACGGGTGATTTTGCTGCTGATGGTGCGCCTGGCCCTGTTCCAGGTCGTCTTGCTATTAATGGTGTTTATAATGATAGCTATGTTTTGACGGATAAAGGCTGGAAAATTGCTGACCGAGCTTTTACTCCAATTCTGAACTAAAGCTATTCTATAGCGCAAGCCTGATTAATTATGAGGCTTGTCAGCTTGGGCCATGTTTTTAGACATGAAAAAACCGCATCTCATGGATGCGGTTTTTTGTTTTATGAGGTTTTTGATTGCCTACCAGAACAATCCTTTGCGGCCTTGTTTCTTACGGCGGCCATACATGTCTAGATAGACATTAAGTCCTGTGATCGACAGAACGATCAAGCTAATGCCCATAATACAGCTAATGATACGGCCAAAAAGACCGAAATAATAACCCGCATGCAAATCTTGCATGATGTAATGCCAATCGAGCGTCCAGATATATTCAAGACCAGTTGGGGTTGGCTTAGGCTGTATATATTGGCAATTTGCGCCAACACGTGTGAAGCGTTCATCGTCCATATTGCTGCCGCTAAATTGAACAGCACCTGTTTTCAGGTTCACAGTTGCCGTTCCAACTTGTGCAGCTGGAAATTCATTGCGAATAGCATCCATGCCGCATGCAAGCGCAGAGACGGCGGCTGTATTATCTACAGCAAGTTGCGGATGGACAGGCGGCGGGCCTAATGTGCGTCCTGGAGGAGCTTTACCCGCAAGCCATAAGTCGATTTGGAGGAAAAGACCCGTAAAGCCGATAAACAGCATGAAGATTGCTGATGCGGCGCCAAACCATCTATGAAACTTTCTCATTGTTTGAAGCGTCATTTAGTTTCTCCTATTATTCTTTGTCTCTCAAAGTAGAGCTTTTATTAGAACCACTCAAAATAAGGTATCATGCGGCCTGCAACGACAACAAAAATCCAAAATATCAGTGACAATGCCGCCACTATCTTGCCATCAATTCCAACCCCTGCATCGCCGCTTTCTCTGATCCTTGGATGCACTTTAAGTTCAAAATAAAGCACGTTAAGACCGGCAAGCAAGATGGCAAACATTTTGGCTTGGAAAGCCAGATTTGGGAAATATCGGAACGGGTCACCAAAGAGGAAAAGAATCCCTGTAATCAGATTGAGCGTAAAACCTAATACGGCAATCGGAACAAAGGCATGCATCTCTTTTATAGGGGCTTTGCCTGCAAAACCCAAAACGCGTAGATCAACAAAGATCAGAGCGCCGAGTAAAAGGCTAAGGCCTAGAAAGTGAAGACTTTCTAGCATTGGCCATGTCCAAGTTGAACCGATAACCCAGTCATGAATGCTGGAGTCCTCTAGCCAGATCATAATAGGCTCTAGCGCATCGACGTTAATCGCTGAAATAATTGTGCTCAACATCCTAGTACCCCAAATCTACATAAGCGATAAGGCGGCCAGCGAGCAAAGCGCCGAGCCAAGCGAACACGCCTATGGTGGCAAACAATTTATGACGAGAGCTGATGCTTCCATCGCCTTGTAAGCAGTTTTTATAAATATATGTGGTCAGCCAAAGGCCAATAAAAATCAGAATAATCTTGATGCGAAATGGCCAACTATTCCACTGCGTTACGGCGCTGCCGCAAAACAGGGCGAGGCCTGAGACGAGATTGACGACAAAGCCTATCTGCGCAATTTTCATATATTTTGGAAGGGTGTTTACCGGTACGCTAGAGGCATAGCCCATAACGCGAAAGCTAAACATTAAAGCAACGCCTGCTAACACAGCCATGCCTGCAGCATGTGCGCCCAATGAGATGGGGTAACCCCATAGGCTCGTCGCAACCCAGTCGCCGACCGCCGAATCCTCTAGCCATTCTAGAAATTCCATAATCTTCCCTCTACAAGGCTTTTAATAGCCACTTATTTATCTACTAACCCCCTAACGTGGTTAGGGGCGGTATTCCGTCGCAAAATCACGCAGCTAAGGCGTGATTGCCTATGCGGCAAGCCTTGTCTATTATGCCGCTATTTGCGTCACTTTTACAAGTGTATCGCCTTTGGCGGCAAGCTTAGCCTGATTTGCTTTCATTGCCACCTCAAAAGGCGGGGGCAGAGCTATTTCCTTCGCAAATGCATCCATAGATTTTAGGCGCGCAAACCACGCATCTAAATGAGTATGGATAGAGAGCGGATAGCCAGCAAGCCGTAAGCGGTTTGAATAGATAAACCATGCAATATCTACGGCGGTAAGCTGATCCCCTAAAACAAAATCATTTTGGGCCAGCGCCTTGTCAATCTCGGTGAAAACCCGTTTGAAATTAGCGGTCGCCGTTTTGACTTGTTCATCGGTAATGCCGTTTTCATTGGCAGCTTCCCAAAAATCAATTTGCTCCTGAATATGAGGGTCGAATTTACCATCGACCTTTTCGCTGGCCGCTTTATAGCGTTCTAGCGCTTCAGGGTCTTTGAGCTTTGGCCCGTGGCTGGGTATGACATAACGAAATGTCAATGCGCGCAGATCCATATGCAGATTGTCTTCTAGATCAAGAAAGTGTTTTACTTGCTTGCTAGATTTATCAGGAATAAGCCGCGTTTCATCAGCCAAGGTTTCTGCATAGAGCAATATGTCATTGCTCTCTATATGGACCTCGCCATCATGAACCAGCACAGGAACAAGGCCGCGCGGATTAATGCCTAAAAACCAAGGTTGATGATTAGCATCACTTGCAAGGTCAATATAGTGTCCCTCCCAATCCAGACCTTTGAGGTTTAGAAAAATACGCGTCTTTTGAGAACAAGACGACATACCCGCATGCAAAAGATGCAGGCCTTTCCAGTCTAAAACTTCTTTGGTTTTGATTTGTGAGGGAGCTAATTTAACCATTTTATTCCTTACATTCAGAGCTTATGCCCAGATAATATCCGCTTCCGTTGCAGCTTTAACTTCGTCTAGCGTGACGCCCGGAGCCAGCTCAACAAGTTTGAACGGCGCGCCTTTAGCATCACGGCCAAACACGCCCATATTTGTTACGACCATGTCGATACAGTTCTGGCCCGTGACGGGAAGGGTGCAGCCTTTCAAAAACTTGCTCTCGCCGCGTTTATTGGTGTGATCAAACAAAGCGATACATTTCTTTACGCCAGCTACAAGATCCATCGCGCCGCCCATGCCTTTAACAACTTTACCCGGGATCATCCAATTGGCAATATCGCCATTTTGGTCGACTTCCATCGCGCCCAGAATAGACAAATCAACATGACCGCCACGGATCATGGCAAAGCTAGTCGCGCTGTCAAAAAAGCTTGAATCTGGCAGGGTTGTAATGGTTTGCTTGCCCGCATTAATCAGGTCAGCATCTTCTTCGCCTTCAAAAGGGAAGGGGCCCATGCCCAGCATGCCATTTTCTGATTGCAGCGTAACATTCACGCCATCAGGAATATGATTGGCGACCAATGTTGGGATACCAATACCTAAATTTACATAAAAGCCGTCTTCCAGCTCGCGCGCCGCGCGGGCTGCCATTTCATCGCGGCTCCATCCTTTACGTTCGCTCATTATGCACTCCGCTTGCGTGTTGTTCTTTGTTCAATGCGTTTTTCGCATTTCGCCTGTATGATTCGTTGGACGAAAATGCCGGGTGTATGGATAAAGTTCGGGTCAAGCTCTCCTGGCTCAACTAACTCATCGACTTCGACAACCGTATTTTTGGCGCCCATACACATCATGGGGCTGAAATTACGGGCTGTGGCTTTGAAGATCAAATTGCCAGCCGTGTCGCCTTTCCAAGCCTTGATAATAGCAAGGTCTGCTTTCAGGCCTGTTTCCATAATATATGTTTGGCCATCAAACTCTTTATGCTCTTTGCCTTCGGCAATCAGTGTGCCGACACCCGTTTTTGTGTAAAACCCCGGAATGCCCGCTCCGCCAGCGCGAATGCGTTCGGCCAATGTGCCTTGCGGATTAAATTCCAAATCCAGCTCGCCAGACAAATATTGGCGCTCAAACTCTTTGTTTTCACCAACATAAGAGCTGATCATTTTACTGATTTGTTTGCTCTCCAGCAAAAGGCCCAGACCAAAGCCATCAATGCCGGCATTATTGGAAATAACGGTCATATCTTTGGTGGCTGTATCGCGTAGCGCCGCAATATAGTTCTCGGCAATACCGCAAATGCCAAAGCCGCCGCTCATGACCGTCATGCCATCAAAGCATAGACCGTCTAGCGCCGATTTGGCATCCTTATAGACTTTTTTACTCATATCCGCGTGCTCCATTCATCGCGTTTAAATGAGCTGGCCAAACTTAAGTAAGGCCAGCTTTTAACATTATGTATTATCCGTGCCCTTTAGGATATATTTGTATTATCCGCGCCCTTTAGGTCGAGCATTTCGCGCGCCTCGGCAGGGGTTGCTGGCTCTAGGTGCATTTCAGCAAGGATGCGTTTGATCTTCTCAACCTGATCAACATTTGACTCGGCAAGTTTGCCTGGGCCGATAGACAGGCTATCTTCAAGGCCAACACGCACATTGCCGCCCATAAGCGCGGCTTGCGTTGCAAATGGCATTTGGAAGCGGCCAGCAGCCAAGACAGACCACTGATATGTGTCTTTACCAAATAGGCGGTCAGCTGTTTGTTTCATAAACATCAGATTGTCTACTTCGGGGCCAATGCCGCCCAAAATACCAAAGATGTTTTGCACAAAGAAAGGCGGCTTGATGAGGCCGCGATCAAGGAAATGGGCCAGATTATAAAGATGGCCGACATCATAGCATTCATGCTCAAATTTAGTGCCGCCATCGCCAAGCGTGTTTAGGATATATTCAATATCGCCAAAGGTGTTGCGGAAGATAAAGTCTTTTGATCCTTCGACATATTCTTTCTCCCACGGGAATTTCCAGTCCTTGATGCGCTTTGCAGCAGGGAAGATAGCAAAGTTTAAGCTCCCCATATTGAGTGAGCACATTTCTGGTGAGAATTTGGCTGGGCCAGCAATACGTTCTTCAACGGCCATTGTCGGGCTACCACCTGTGGTGATATTAATGACCGCATCTGTACGCTCTTTGATGGCAGGTAGAAATTGCTCAAAAACGGCTGGGTCACCTGTCGGCTCACCTGTTTCAGGGTTGCGCGCATGCAAATGAATGATCGCCGCGCCAGCTTCGGCGGCGGCAAGAGATTCTTTAGCGATCTCGTCGGGCGTACATGGCAGATGATCTGACATGGTCGGCGTATGCATAGCGCCAGTCACGGCGCAGGTGATAATCGCTTTGTTTTTGAATTTTTTACTAGCCATTTAGAGTGTCCTTAAATGAGGGGCATTTTACCATAATATGAAAATTGATAAAGGCAGGCCCCCCGATCGGGGGACTTGCAAAATGTGTACAGGCCAAGACTTATATGTCTGCCGCAATATTTACTGGCTTAGCGCTTTTTCGCTTTCAGATAGCCAATGAGGGCAATAATGCCAAAAACGGCCATCATGCTGACGACGCCAGCTTGCCAGATCATAGTTGTATTCATTCTGTGTCCTCCTCATTAGAGCCGAATGTTTTGGCAATAATTTGCCCGACGACTATGATTGCGATGATGGTTATAAGAGTTGTGAAAAATAAAGACCAAAACATTATGCAGCCCCCTTCGCTTTAGCTTGCGCTTTGAATAATCCGTCCTCACCTTTGACGATGAAGTGACCGATTGCCAAAATGGCAATTGAAACAATCGCTGTGATATACGCATTGTAATTATCTGCATTCACATTGACCGGAATAGGGCCCATGCGCTGCATGCCAAACATCATTGGAAGTGAAGAGAAGCTCCACAAGCCATTAATGATCCATGCGATAAGCAGCGTCGCGACGCTAAGTCCATTATGGCGCTTGAAGAAAATTCCGTACATCGTAATGAAGAAAACGGGTACGAGCCATGCAAAGAGCCAAACCATAGCTGCCAAAATAGGCGGTAAGAATGCGGCCGTTGCGATAGCAATGCCGCCGACAACAACGATCATCATACGTATCATCTTCGTCAAAGTTTCGACTGAGGCATCAGGCCGATAAAGCGCTTTGTAAATGTCATTTGTAAAGAGCGTTGCAATTGATAGCGCAATGATCGCAAATGTTGACAAAATCGCAGCCAAGAATGAGGCCAGCAAAACCGCGGCAAGCCATGGCGGCAAATATTGCACAAGCATGGTTGTTGAGCCGAGCTTGGCACCATCAGCCATGTCTGCAAATTCAGGCTGCGCGCGGGCAGCTAGGGCAATCGCAATCGCGAATACGCCAAACATGCCATTGACAGGCGCGGCGATCCATAAAGCTTTTTTGATTGTGCTCGTGTTCTTAGCTGACATAGCCGGCTGTATGAGCATTTGGTTGATAGATTGCGAAAACAAGACAGCGACGACAATTACCAAGGCAAAGTTCATAAACAAACCTGGGCCGCCCATAATAGAGAGCATGTCTTCCATGCCTTCATTACGGTAGAAGTCTCCGACAGCATCAAAGCCGCCATTTAGCTTCATGCCGATAACAGCCGTTGCAGCGATAAGGCCAAGATACATAACGATCGCATTGACGAGGTTAACATAGCCAATCTCGCGCATGCCGGCGAAAATAACATAAAGAATACCTAAGATACCGCCAACAAGAGCGCCTTGCCAAATATCCCAGCCTGTAAGAGCGTTGATAACAATGCCAATGCCTTGGGCTTCGACAGTTAAAATCCCAAACAAAACGCCCGCCATAACACAAGTGACGAGTAAACGGGTCTCAACACCGGAGGTGCGATGTAAAAGCTCTGGTACGGTTTGAACACCAAGACGCCTAAACCAGACCCCTGTGCCCAAACATACAAATGTTAGCAATATAACATGGGCGATTGAGAACCAAATCGCGACTGATCCCATCAGCCATGTCATCTCGAAAACGCCAAGAATATGCGCCGTTCCTAGCACTGTCAGCGCGAGGGTCACCGCAACAACGGGGATAGGTAAGTCACGTCCAGCTAGAGCAAATTCATCTGCACTGGCTACTTGGTTTTTGTGCCGCATTTGGAGCCATAGCCCCAAACCAACAATGACGATTAGCTCGTAAGCTAAAACGCCTATTAACAATCCGGTGTTCATATCTTCCCCTTTTAAGTGTTTCTTTTTGTGTTCTTATTGTTGCGACCGCTGATTTTGCATCCGCATTAAATATTCTAGCAGGTTTTTACGTACGGAGTCTATTTCATCATCCGTCCAATTGCGAAAACCTTTTTTTGTCGCAAATCCCAGATCACCGTCCTGTATTTTTGCTTCTAAAAATTCATGGGGGCGATCATGCAGGTTAAGTTGCGGAATCATGGTCTTGTGAATGTCGAGTGTGAGCGGCAAACCAACGAGATCGGCATTTTCCAGCGGGCCAAGTTGCGGTAAGCGCAGACCAAAGCTGTTTTTCACGCATGTATCCAAAGTTTCGGCGTCGCATATGCCCTCAGCGACCATGGCAATGGATTCGCGCCAGAGTGCATGTTGCAAACGGTTGGCAATAAAGCCAGGCGTATCTTTTTTGCACCGCGCGGGGACTTTGCCAATACGGCTGAGGATGTCCATAGTTGCGTCAACCGTGGCATCAGAGGTGTCACGCGCTTGCACGACTTCGACAAGCGGAATGAGGAAGGGCGGGTTCCACCAATGCGTACCGACAATACGTTGATTGCTGTCAATGCCATCGGCAATGCCCGTGATGGGCATAACGGAAGTGTTGCTGGCCAAAATACAATGGGCGGGCACTTGAGCGACAAGGTCGGTGAATATTGAGCGTTTAAGCTCTAATTTTTCGGGAGCCGCTTCTGTGACAAAATCGGCATCATGGACGGCGTCAAGCTGAGTTTCGGTGAGGCTGATATGAGACAGACAGTCTTTGATCTGCGCCTCATTTTGGCCCATTGTTTCAAGATTGTCAGTGATGCGGTCAAATATGCCCGCACGGCCTGCTTCAAAAGGCTCAAATATTTTGACGCTATGCCCATGGCCCGCAAATATTTGCGCAATGCCGGCGCCCATAAGGCCGCCGCCAATAATACCAATTTTTTCTTTTTTAGCGCCCATCACCAATATCCTTGCCTTTATTAGCCAGCCGTATAGCCGCCATCAGGATACATGATGTGTCCTGTATGAAAATCTGATGCGCGCGAGCAGAGGAACAAAACTGGCCCTGCTAAATCTTCGGGTTCGCCGAGGCGGCCAACGGGGACGCGGGCTAAAAACCCTGTGCGCACTTTAACTGCGTTGTCATCATCGCCAAACATCCAAGCGGTGAGCGGGCTACGAAATACGGTCGGCGCAATCGCATTGACCGTAATGCCATGCTTGCCCCATTCACAGCCTAGCGAACGGGTCAGACCGTCAATACCAGATTTAGATGTGCAATAGGCGACATAACCTGCTGGATGGCCCAGCTTGCCGCGCGCGGAAGAGGTAAAGACGACCTTGCCGCCATTTCCTTGTTTGATCATTTGCGCGCCAGCGGCTTTGGACATGAGCCATGCGCCTTCAACATTTGCGAGCATAACTTTTTGGAAGCGCTCAAGCGACATGTCGACGACTTGGTCAACATCATTCACGCCAGAGGCCACGACCAAAATATCGACAGAGCCATAGGCCTTAAGTGTGGCCTCTATAATTGCGTCGCAATCAGCTTCGGTATTGGTACGTAGGTTGACCGGTGTGGAGGTTACGCCTTCGGCTTCAAGTTCGCTTTGCAAAGCATTGAGCTTATCCGTGCTACCAGCGGTTATAACCAGTTTGGCGCCAGCTTTTCCAAGTGTCGCGCAGACGACTTGGCCAAAAGCGCCTGTTGCGCCAACAACAATAGCGGATTTTCCCGCTACATCAAAAAGGCCTGTCGGATTAATTGCAGGTAAGGACATTAAGGACTCCCGTTACTTTTACAGTATATATTCTTTTTAAATAAAAGCGCTCACATGTCATGTCTCATGCCATGGCGCGCTGCGGATATATGCCCCGCCGCCAGAATGTGACGCGGGGCATATAATTATTATATAGATTTGACTTGCAACTCTTTGAAATCAAAGAGCTTTAGTCGTTATCTTTGCCTGTTTCGATGTTGTATTTCCCAGTCGGGTCAACAATGGCAACAAGGCGAACAATACAGCCATCGCCTTTTTTCCAACGCCATGGGAAAGCGGCGAAAGTAACGCGCTTGCCTGTGACTTCGTTGATGTCACCGCCAACATTTTCAAATCCGCAAATGCCATTTGAAAGAAGGGCGTTATGACAAGGTTCCCACTCTGGGAAATCCTCAATAACGCGGCGACCAGTTTCTTGGAAATATTCTTCGTTGATATCTGGCTGTAGACCATTTGGTGCGCCAGGGCCGTGCGGGCCAATAGCTGTGCCAAGTGGATGGTCAAGCGCTTGTGTATCAGAGCCAGCCATTTTCACGCCGCGCTCAACAAACCATTCGCCAGCAGACTTATAAAAGCCCGGAGAATAACCGTAATAATGCTTATTATCACCGTAATATTTGTGCCAACCCGTATTCACGATAACGATATCGCCTTCGCGGATTTTAGGGCGAGCCGCTTCAAGATCTTCAGCAGTGATAACTTCCCATTTTTTCTTCGGGATAGAGACAACAACGCCTGTGCCGAAGAAGTAAGGAAGAGGGACTTCGTCCATGAAAGGTGTGCCAGGTACAACGTGAGCTGGCGCATCAATATGCGTACCAGAATGCATCACAGTTGTGATTTCTTGCGTTAATACGCCAGAACGTGACATTCCGTGCAGACGCTTAATTTCAACGTCTTTAAAATAAGGCCAACATGGTTGCCCAAGGCCCCATGGGTGGCTAAGGTCATAAAACTCTAGACCCATATTGTTTTTCAGATTTGATTCTTTGAACTGGCAAAGCGACTCGTCGCGCCAATCACCTTCTTCCCAACCTGGCATAATTTTTCCTCTTATTGTTGTTCTGGCGAAACCATATTGCGGTGCAAATGTCTCGCCTTGTGAGTTGTGATTAGTGCCCGCTCGCAAAACTGTCAACTCACATATAGCCCTCAGGCTCCAATCTGTTAATAAATTCTTATTTTGAATTTAAATCGCAAGCCTATCTGTTGAGGCTTGTGCAAAAACTCATTGCGCGAAGGCTTAATTCAACATAGGGTTTTCGACTGTATCGCATAGTGGGTTGATGTGCCCTGATGCACATATAATAACTGATGCGAAGACGCACAGAATAAATATAC
>JALZUP010000220.1 GCA_023301505.1 Robiginitomaculum sp. | reverse complement strand
TTTGGTCTGCCTAAGAGTGCGTCATGGGGGTTCGATTCCCCCCAGCCCCACTATGTTATATGTGCGTAATATACGTGCACTTAACAAGCGCTTGCAGCTCGACAATTTACAAGCTGTCCGTTTTGCGATGTCGCTGCGCTCCATTTTCTCGCAAAACGGCCAGCTTATAAATTGCGACTGAAGCGGACGTTATACCAACAATAAACTCTACCTATTTACAATCGATTGGATATGAAATGAAAGCACTTGTACTGATATTAATATGCGCAATCTCTAGTGTTAGCGTTGTGGCAAACGCGGATGTAGAGAATACGTTGCATCAAAGATTTTTAAGGGCAATTGGGTTGTATGATCAGATAGATCAACAGTTAAAGGCAATTGAAGCAGTGGGAGCCGATACTGCGCGACAATATGCCACTCAAATTGTAGATGCTTTTCCTGCTGGCGTTCCAGATGAATTCTCGGACTACATGCAGAAAGAAATGGAAAACTACATGAACAAAATCAACGAAGCCATGGATTCTGAGATAATGGCCGACACATATATGGGGCTAATTACTAAACAACTGACGGATTCAGAGCTAAGTGAGTTGATAAAGTTTTACGAGTCTGACTTGGGCCGTAAATTTACGGAAGCAAATACCGAGGTGTCGGGTGAGTGGGCAGTAATAATACAAGGAGATATGCAGAAAAAAATGGAGGTTTTTACTCAAGAGTTCGTGGACTCTCTTATGCAAGAAGCGTCGAGCTATTAACAGCGAAAATAGGTATAACAACACGCCCTGAGTGGGACAGCAATGTTTAATTTAAGCATTTACAGCGTATTCAAGTAGAGGAGAGCCCCGCCTTTTAAGCGCCTCGAGGTACTTAGATTCGTCATAAGGCTTGCGATCTTTCCAGCACTTAAACACGATTCTAATCCATTTAGAGGCGAGTGATCGTACGGCGGCATCGAGGTATCGATCGCGATTGGTGCCGAATGCAGCGAGTAGCCTTGGAGCCATTTGAGGGCCAGCGCCAGGGAGACTATCAAAGATTATACGATCGGGAAGCGAACGATAGATATCTTTAATTTTAGAATCCAGTATGTCTATATTGGTGAGTAGTAACTTCAGGTGTTGGATAAGTATTTCGAGGTTATGTCATCAAGGATTAATGTGAAATTTTCAATCACAGCTTGCTCTATCAGTATTGAACGGAGCGTGATGCATATATACCATGCCGGTGCTTCATCCAGCTCAAGGCTGCTTAAGGCACTACAACAATTGCTGTTCAACTACGCTGTGGATCTCTTGTAACTCTGCATGATTAACAGTACCAACAATCACTATTGCATGCTCACCGGTCTGCCAGTGTACATACTGCATGCCGCCAGTCTCGCCGTATTCAGCCGCGATATTCTGCGAGGCACTTTTTTTCAATACACATATAGCAAGGGGTTTACCGGACTCAGGCAGGTAGGCAAGTTGCAGCAGCGGTTGATCATCAATAGCCAGCCATTGGGCTCGTCTGAACTCAATGCCTTGATTGTCCAGCGACGGTACAGTGAGGTTTACCGCCAAAGTTTCGGAAACCTGTTGCGATACCACATCTGCTTTTTGGCGGCTGGTTGCCGTGATGGTTTCCCGCACGTATAAACGATGATAGTCAGCTACCAGCCGTACCCACTCTGGCGCTTGTGCGTGCTCACTTGCTGCAAGCTTTGCGGGATCCGATAGCAGCCCTCTTACCGGGCCGTATAACAAGGCACCGCCTATCAATCCACAAAAAAGTGATGCTGTCATCGCCAGCAAGGCAGCGCGACCTGTAAACGTGCTGTCATTTGAGGCGATGTCCTCACCGGTTGACGACTGAATTACAACAGCACTATTGTGATCATCAACTAAATGACCGAAGCCTTCCGGCTGTGCGCTTTTTATATAATCAACGAGTTTTTGTTGCGGCGCTGGATCGAAAGCAAAGTCAGCCTGCGCAGCAGCAATCTCGTTGAACGGTAGTTCAGTTGCCAGCAAGGTGTGATATAACTCAGCAGCACCGTCGTCTGTGGCGATGAGGTTGGCCGCCTGCTTTTGCATCTCTGCATCAGCATTGCCATCGGCGTATTGGATCAACAATTCAAACTGAGGATGTAAGTCTTTCATCGTTTGTGCAACCGTAGGAACGAACCTTCAGGTTTTTGACGTGAAGAACTGGCCAGATCCGGATTAGTTTGCCTGATGTCTGTCTGCTTGATGTTCATCCTGTCTGGAGAGGACTGTTCATTTTGAACTGTCGAGATTTCCGCTGTTAATTTTTCGTTCGTCGAGTTTAGCTCTGCTGCAAGCGTTATCCTCGCCCTGCCGATTCGGCTCATCACCGTACCGACCGGAATATCCATAATTTCAGCCGCTGCGTTATAGCTAAAGCCTTCTACATACACCAGCATCATTACCTGCCGCTGTTTATCTGGAAGTGCCTGTACCTTATCTAACACCTGTTGGTGAATTTTATTCCGTTCGGGTGACTGAATTTCCGGAGTCGTCAGCGTTTCTGTGGCATCTTCATGCCCATTTCCAAGTCTGACTGCCTCGGATCGCCGCAGATTTTTGTAAATAGAAAGCATTATAGTAAACGCCCAGCGATCAAATTCAGTGCCAGGGCGAAACTGCTGCCAACGGGCCAGCACCCGCTCACAGGTTGCCTGCAACAGATCATCAGCATCCGAGGCACTTCCGGATAGTCTTCGGGCATACCGATACAGGCGCGGTAATACCGCCAAAAGTTCTTCCCTGACACTTTTAAATTGGCTTTGCTCTGAATTCATTTATGCCTTTGACGGCTACGCCTCGTTTGAAATACAAGTGTACAGTTTTTAACGCAACCAGCTTAGGTTACGCCCCCTGTTTTTAAATATAAAGTGGAATAAATTCGGGATTCGAGTGTTAACAGGATATGGCGGGGTATATTATAGTTGAATATGCAACTTATTGCTCGCTACATGGCCGTTCGAAATCCTCAGAAACACTGACCTCAGGTTCGTGAGTCTGCAGTTGAAATCGATGGGTTGAACACAAACTTAATCGGACACATAACATTTTGATGAAATCACTTTTTCTGGGCGTTTTAGCTAGCCTGTTTATGGCCACGTCATCACTAGCGCAGCTTGAGCGTTCTCCGTCTGCCGAAGGTGCAGAGCTCTACATTATTTCGCCAAAAAGTGGCGACACAATCTCTGGCCCGGTAACCGTTCTTTTCGGCCTTAAGGGTATGGGTGTCGCTCCGGCGGGTGTCGAAAAAGAAAACACTGGTCATCACCACCTGTTGATAGACACTGGTGTACCGCCAATGGACTTACCTGTTCCTTCGGACGATCAACACAAACATTTTGGTAAAGGCCAGACTGAAACCACCATTGAGCTTGCACCGGGAAAACATACTTTGCAATTACTACTGGGAAATCATCTGCACGTGCCTCACGATCCGGTTGTTGCTTCTGAAGTTATCGAAATCACGGTTGAATAGACTGACGATATAAATACCCCTGGCATAGTCGGGGGTATTTTAAAACCATTTTCATTGCTCCATGCGATTCCCGGAACCAAAATCGTAAATCACTATTGCCTCTGTTAGTGATTGTGCTTTTATAATTATTTTGATCCCAACCCTGTTGTAGATCAGCATTGCTTCTTTGTTCAAGGTCGCTTTGGTTTAATCTTCTTACCTTCCTTATAGCGGTAACAATCCTCGGTATGGTCGTTGACCATACCGACGCTCTGCATGCAAACATAAAAGATTGTCTCACCAATAAATTTTCAGTCACGCTTACTTAAGCGTTTCGACTCATCTGCAATTTGATTGATTACAATTAACTCGTTGTAATGGATAAGCACAATCTATCAGGCTTCGTTGTTCGATTGAGCAGATGTAGCTGTCGACAGGGCATTAAGCCTCATCAGATGTACAAGAAAAATGCACCATAACGATCATCTGTATTTTTCAAACCTCTGTACCGCTCTTTTGATTCGAAGATTATTCTTACGAATGCCCGACGGGAATTGTCTAATGGGTGATCCTTTATGTATATTTCTAACAATTTTATAACGAAGGGAATAAACACGGCAGCCAGCGGGTTAACCCATAGGAGAAGCAATGCTCCTCACACGAAGTTACATATAAAACTGCCGTTTACTTAAGAGAACCAGTCAGCATGAAAACACTACTCAAATTTATCCCGAATGGCCTTGCCAGTACCGCTGTGATTATTTCACTCACAGCTTGCGGTGCAGACGGTCTTAACAGCATCGAAAATTCCCTCGCAAACGGGGAAGCTGTAAACGTTAATCTCTCCACGAACGAAGCTGGTGATCTAGTCGTAAGTCTATCTGATGATGACGGAGACACAGCAATTGATACATCGATATATAATGAAACAGTTTCGTTTTCACTAAATAGCGAAGCTACAGTACCACCGGCTAATGTTTCCGATGCATCAGGTGAAGCTACAATAACTGTTAATACTCAAACCGGTGCTGTATCGGGTAGTGTTTCTGTTAGCGGGCTAACCGGCACAGCAACTGCTGCCCACATACATGCTGGAGCTGCCGGTGAAGCGGGTCCAGTTTTGGTGGGCCTTGAAAGCAACGATGATGGAACAGTCTGGTCAGTCCCCGAGGGTGCGGCACTGGATGCCGCGGGTATCGCTCTTTTTGAGTCCGGATCTCTTTACATCAATGTGCACACAGAAGCCAATGCACCAGGCGAAATTCGCGGGCAACTGATAGACGAAACTACGGCGATATACGACGAGACTGTTACCTTTACTCTAAATAGCGAAGCCACTGTACCACCGGCTAATGTTGCTGGCGCTTCAGGTGAGGCAACTATCAACGTAAATACAGAAACAGGTGCTTTGTCTGGCAGTGTTGCTGTTAGCGGATTAAGTGGTGCTCCCACCGCAGCACATATTCACGCAGGCGCTGCGGGTGAAGCAGGTCCTATCGTTGTAGGATTAGAAAGTAATGCTGATGGGAGTGTTTGGTCAGTTCCTCAGGGGGCCGCACTAGATTCAGACAGCATTACGCTTTTTGAGGCAGGTTCGCTTTACATCAATGTACATACTGAAGCTAATGCCCCGGGTGAAATCCGCGGACAGTTAGTCAATGACAGTACGGATGCCGCCGGTGGTCAAAGTATCAGTGTTACTTTAACGAATACGTCGTTGTACCAGCCGATGACACCCCCTATCGTTGTGTTACACAATGCTCCTCAGGCTGACAATGGGATGCGTCTCTTCTATCAAGGGCAGCCCGCAAGTCCAGCGCTGATATCAATTGCCGAAGATGGAAACAACGCACCGCTGGTTAATCAATTGGGCTACCTGACAGATCAGGGCCGAGCAAGCGAATTCGGACTTGGTTTCGCGGACCCTGCTAACCCGGGTCCGCTATTACCAGGTATGAGCGCTACCGTTGAGTTGAATCTGGCGTCCGATGATCAGGTGCTGTCAATTGTAAGTATGGTTGTTTGTACGAACGATGGTTTTTCTGGCGTGGATTCTCACACCTTAGCCGCTGGTACAGAAACATTCTTCGCCCCGATCTATGACGCTGGATCAGAAACCAACGTGCTAATGCTGGACTACTGGGTACCCCCATGCGGCACAGATGCAAACATCACTGACGATGAGAATGGTTCCATCTCTGCTCATCCTGGTCAGTCTGGTTCAGAAGTTTCTATTTATGATTTCGAAGCCGGAACCCGCTTCCTGGAAGTGACTGTTACACGTAACTAAACGTGTATTGAAAAAGTATAAAAGCGCTGCCGATTTCGGTGGCGCGAATGGTGTCAGTTAAAGAATTATTGTTAAATTTAAGCAGCTAAGTATTTGGGGACCAAACCATAGGGACAGTGACCAAACTATAGGGACAGTCGTTGTAGGGAGGGAAAATACTACAGAATTGCCGAGATTCGACTAGTAATAATTCAGGAAAGTAATACAAGGACAGGCATCTTAATAGGGTGGGGGATTGAGGGAGCAGGCATATTCGCCGCAGAAAAAA
>JALZUP010000219.1 GCA_023301505.1 Robiginitomaculum sp. | reverse complement strand
GTTTTTTGAGTTGGGTTGAAATGAAGAAGCCGGAAGGGTCTCACGCTGAGGTGAGTCCTTCCGGCTTCGCTTAGTTTTGGGTTATTGGTTTTTAGTTAGGGAAGGCGACGTTCTTGAGGCTCTGGAGAGTGCCTCGGATCGTCTTGATGTCCTTCTGGGTTGCCCGGTGATCTGCCTGGACGTCACGGAGTTGACGGATGGCAGTATCGACGAGCCCGATACTCTCGCGCATTTGGCCTTTGAGAGTCCGGAGACTTTCGAGGGCGGCTTGGGCGGGAGTTGTGGTGGGGTTGGTTTCTGTTCTGGGCATGGGTTTGGGTTTCTGCTGTTGCGGTTTTTGGTCTGGGAGTTTCGGACCACTGACACGAAGCGGCATGATGACGAGTTGGCCTTTTCCTCGGAAGAGGATGGGGTCGAGTTCATCGGCGATGCATGCTTCGTGGACTTCGATATCAAGGGCACGCTTAAGGAACTTGGGGTCCATGAAGACCTGGCAGTTCCCTTTGCATGTGGAGTCCTTCGCTTGGTGGATGTTCCACTTGTTGGCTTCCTTGTCGTAGCTGACGAAGGAGACTTCGCCGGCCTTGGATCGGAAGCCGATGGATTCACCTTTAAAATCACGCAGAACTGCGAGGTCGCTTTTACCAAGGGTGAGCCTGGTGGGGCGACTTTGCAGAGCTGGCACGACTTGCCGCCAATTCGGGTAGTTCCCGTCGATGGCTGGGGTGGTGAAGGTCCATGGGCCGGCGCTGAGCTGGATCATGGTGGGGTCCTTCTTGCTGCGACTCACCTTGAGCGCCCAGTCATGCTCGAAGCCTTTCCACGATAGAAGTGGCCAGGCTGGGAGGATGAAGGGCTTTGCAATCTCCATGGATTGGAGAGGCTCATGGTAGAGACAGCGGCCATCGGTGCCGACAACCTGTGGGGTGGTTCCATCGTGTTCGAGGAAGACGCCCCGCAGGATGTAGCGGGTGTCATCGGTGCTTGCACAGGTCAGTGCCCGGAGGATCGCGCTACGGTCCTCCGGGGTGACTGTCTGAGTTTTTCCGATGAACTTGGGAGGCGTGCCAAATGGATCGTCAGGCCTTAAGGGCTTGGCGACACATTTCCGGCCCTCCGTTGTCAGGGTAGTAATACCGTCTTGAGCTTCGATCAGGATTTCCTGACGGGCAGGAAGTCCCTTTGCCAAGTGGATCAAGCCATCGAATGAAAGGAGGTAAGTCCTGCCATTTGGCATCCCCTTCCCCAGTTGATAGCTGAGGAAGGCACTGCCATCGGTGGCAGTGATCGTTCCTTGTCCGAAGTCGACTTTGACATCGCGCAGGGTCTCCGAGTGACGCGGGACGACCTTACGAAAGCCCGTGATCATATCGCGGAATACCTTGGCGGGAATACTTGCCTTATTCATAGAACTGCGGGTTCGAGTTGCGACGAGGTTGCCCTCGACGGCGACGTAGAATCTTCCAGAGGAAGACACCCGTGACGATGGCAAGGAGCAATGGTGGCAGGACCGCGACCATGGACATGACCTTGATGAGGATGTCCACGGAGATGTTGGTCCAGTCGAACAAGCTAACCAGAAGGACGGTCACGACCGGACCTACAAGCAGGACCGAAGTTCCGAGCAAAACGACCACGAGGACGTTGAGCCGGAGCCATTCGCGAACCCATCCCTGAGGAGCGATCCAATGTTCCAGACTGCGGATGCAGTATAGGATGGATACGAGCGAACGCTTCCAACCCGGGAGCCGGAAGAAACCCTCGCCCACGATCGGGCGAGCCACCGGGCGAGGCTGCACAAGAAGTGATTGCCATGGCATTGGAAGCTTAGGAGTTGTTGAGGACATCCTTCTTAGCTTTGGATCCGATAGCCCCTCCCAGAAGGAGGAAGGCCACTGCTGCGACACCCGTCACGAGGACGGCTTTTTCCAAGGTACGAGCACGTGACACGCTAGCGAGCTTGTCGGACTCGGCGGCTTGTCTCTTGGCGATCTCATCTTCGGCGCGGAGCTGCCATTCTTGGAGTTTCTGTTGATGCGACTGCGAGGTGGGCTCAATCGATTCTTCTTTTTCTACGCACGATGCGAGGGCGATAACGCCAAGGCAGAGGAGCGGGGTCATTTTCCTAATCAGTTTTTTCATAGTAGTTTTTAGTTGTTGGTTTGTGGGCACAAAGAAGGGCCCGGCGAATCACTCGCAGGGCCCTTCTTCGGTTCCGGATTTTTTTTAGTCTCTCTTTTCTTTGGATCCATATTGGTCCAGCAAAGCATCAATGAGACCACTAGCCTGCATCTTGTTAAGACGCGGAGCCGGGCGACCAAATCGCTGATGCGCAAGGTCATCAATCACCTTGGGAAGGAGATTGTTCTCCTTCATGATCCGGCGGATGAACTTCTCCTGTTTATCTGAGCAGCTCCAGCCATCGTGATCAGGCTCACTCTGGGGTTGGTTGTTTTGTTGCGGGGTCTGTCTCTGGGGCGACTGACTTCCGTATGCTTCGGACGGCACGAATCCAGTTTCCTGAATTTGTGCATCCACATTGCTCTGAAGCTGATGGTAGAGATTTGCCATCTCAGAATCTGCTTCAGTGAGGTCTCGGAGCTCCGTTTCCACGGAGCACGAGAATTGGTGGCTCGAATATCCCGGGAGTCCGAGACGTTTCGAGTAGTTGGCGACGAGTTTAATAGCCATGGTGTTTTTCTATTTGGTTTGGGTTTTAGGTTCAGAAAGCAGAGGAAAGACTCCTCCAGCTTCCAGGGTTTCTTCACGGGCAAGGCGCATCCCTTGAGTCGCGAGCAAGACCTTCGTGAGAAGGTCATTGATCACAACGGTCATCGGCACGCCACGAAGCCGAGCCTCGTGGTAGATTGCCTTGATGAGATGCGGTTTCACCCCCGGCTGGTAGACGCGTTGGCGGGTCATAATAGCTGAGGTCAACCCAAGGTAGATCCCGGGGCGTTCATCTTATTATAACACGTTTTAATGGATCCTTGCGTGAGTAGAAAAAAACTAAACCCGACCAGAGAAAAAGGCTGCGCCAACCGCCCCCCTAAAAACCGTCAGAGGTTTCGGAGCTCTGACAAAAAGGCTTTTTCCTGCTCGGGTGTTAATTCAGAACGAGTTACCCCACCTTGGGAGATGTCAGAGGGCCGTTTGGATGATCCGGGGTCTGACAATATTTCCTCACTAGGAACAAAACTGCAGTATTCCCCAAGCGGAACTGCACACCAGTGCTTACCACTCTGCCTGACCAGGGAGTGCCCATGCAGTTGCTTCAAAGAAGCATCTCTGATCGAGCTAGAATACTTAGTGAGCCCACGCTGGATCTCCCTTCCGCTCTTCCATGTCCAAGCGTTGCGCAGATATTTCAGAATCCTCCACTCAACTTCGGAGATCCGAGGTGCGGTCACATTCAGATAGTTGGAGATTTTGATGTGTCTCTTAAACAACTGATCCAAGCCTTCAAACACATTAGCCTGCAACGCGCCCAATTCTATTCCCCTCTCTTTCATGTCATATGGGAGAAAGAACATGCAAAAACGCTCTGCAAACCTTCGACAGCTGCACCAGCTATCCACAAGAAACTTCCGCTGACCTTCTGATAGCTGACTAAGCTTGCCGAAGATCCGCCAAAACTCGACCTGAAGTTCAGGGCTATGCCCCCCTCCGATTCCGAACCAGTCGATCTGGGGACTGTTCGTAGCCCTAAGATCATTTGGTGATCCCTTCTGAATTCGTGTCGCCTGAACGGATGCTGCCAGAACTTCGGATGACTCCAGGAAATGCCGACGTTCTTCATCGCTCCAAAATGCCTTGTTGTCAGGACCAGCGGTAACCAATCCGGGAATGGGGCCTCCAAAGAGCGTTCCCCACTCAGCCGGGCCTACTAGAGGAACAGGAAGGAAGCCATTGATAGCAACCTTAACCGGAGCAAGATCTTCTTGCATAATGAATCTTCCTTCGGGAGATGACAACCAACTCGGACTACTTAACTGCTCACATAGTTTCAGGATGTCGCTTGACCCCCGGGTGACCAACTGGACAAATCCCATACCGTCGTGAATGACCCCTGTAGCCTTGGTATGGGCAGCGGCGAAAGGTCGCCGCCTTACCTGACGAAAACCAAGCAATAGCTCCTTAATATCGCACCCGTTCATTTCACGAGCATCGATATTGGTTGGGGAAATTGTCCGACGCTCCCTGATCTTATCTCCGATTGCTCCAACATGGGCTAGATCTCTCATGAAGTCGTAAGGAGTCATCGCCCCGTCCATAACGTCTTGAGCCGTTTCAAAGATCCCGGAAACATTGAAGTCGCAATCCGGGCTCATCATCTTGATAAAATGGGGACAAGGAAAAGGCGTAGTGTCGCCCCAATAGGAGAACTGGCTCATCAAGAATTCTGCCCAAGGAATCTTTTGGGACTCGGGTTGATAACGTGTCCCGAGTAAGGTCATCTCCCCCTTGAACTTAGAATAGTTCAGTCCCAAAGCGTTTAGGTCTGCCACACTAGTCGTTTTATTTTGGTTCATAGCCTAGTAACCTCCACGTTCCAAAACACTGGCCATGGACCGACTCTTCTTTTCGGCAAACTGATCCAAGGTCCGGTAATCTTTCATGAGAATGCGAGCACCGACAAGGAACCCATTACCGAGACAGAGACTTTGCTGAGATTCCTCGAGGACAATAGTAAAGCAGCTCTGCTTAACCTCATCTTCCTCATCATAGAGCCGCTCGTATAAAAGCTCTGGTTCCGGCTTCAGAGGACCTAAGGTTTTCGCCCACACTCCGCCCTTCGCCGGGGCAGCGTGATCACCGGCTCGAGCCATTTCAAAGAGCTTGGCAAACTGCCGATGAGCGCGATGGGTTCTGTAGACTAAGTGGTGCAATTCATACCTTTCTCCAAAAGGGTCTTCCTCATACGCATTCCACGGATATTCTGACAAAATCCCAAAATGAGTCACCAAAATATCTTCAAGCAGGAGGGTCACATCTGCGCGCTTAGAGGTGATCACAAACAACGCTGATATTCCATTAACAACCTTCAAGATGTGACAGCAAAACCTGACGAACTTCGCCATGGATTTCTTATTCCAGTTTGCAAAAAAAGCTGGACAGAGATGACCACGGGGGATGAAAGGTGGAAAGTAACGGTAGGGAATATGACACCCCCTCTGATCAAGAAAACCCTCGTCCTGGAAGATCAATGCTTCGGGCCATTGTTCAACTTGCAGAGTATCAGTAATACCACGAGCAACGGCTTTGAGCATATCGCTAAGACTGGGGTCACTCACTTCAAGTGCATACGCGCACAGTCTCGCCCTCGACTCCTGACTGAGGTAGGCCGTAACAGCTTCCCCTTGGACCATAAATGGAATTTCCAAACAGACAAAGATCGCAAAAAATCCTGCGAGTGGAGTGTAGTCCTTCAATTTACAAGAGTCGGCCTGTCCCTTAGTTACTCCGAGAATGGTATGTCCAAGTTCCCCCTCTATGGAAGGCACTTTAATATCCCCCACTTGCGTGCTCTGTATTTCACACGAGAAATGAGAGACAGGAGATTGGCACGCTTTATCAACGCTCCGGATCAATCCAGGTTTCGTCTCCCCTGTTGGGAGACCCACCATCACCTCGTCTCCTTTTTTTAGATCTTCAACCCACTTACAGGTATGATTTCCCATACGGACAACAGTCTCGCCAGTTAGCTGCATCATGTAAGTTTGCAGTTCGAGGAGCGACTCATATCGGGTTTGTTTTTTCGTTTTTTTATTCATGATTTTCTAGAAAGCGTTGGAGGTACAGGAAAGGTTTGGACAGAGCTAAAGAATTCGATCAGCTCATCGGAAGGGGTCATCGGCAGATTCCATTTGGAAACGGACTGGCCAAGTTTCTCGCGTGCCTCTACTTGCTTCTTGCCAGTGACCCCAGCGGCACAGGGAAGCTGAGGGGGAAAGAGATCATCAAAGGTCTCCAGGATCACTTGCTGCTCCATGTGTGACCGCACGCCCCGCACCACGCCCCTCATGGTCTCTTCAGTATTTCCCGAACTGATGCGATACAGATCGATCAACGCCTCTATGGCCAGACCGAACTGCCGATGGACCTCAACGATAAAGGCAGCAGGCTTACTCACCGAAGTTTGTCCTGACACCTTGAAATATCCGGTGAGTTCTTTCGTGAAATTTCGGAAAGCTTCGTAGAGCGAGTCCACATCAAAAGCCAAGACACGCTCCCCCTCCTTTACATTGTTAGGGAAATACTTCGCGAACTTATCCCGGTGCAGCTTCACCTCATAACGCACGATCTTATCATTGTCGTCGAGACAACCGCTCCCTGACTCCAAACTCTTGTCGTAGATCTGAAATGAGACTTTCGTCCCTGGGAGCTTAATCGACTGCCCTTTAACATGAAATGCCTTCTTCCGTATTGATGGATGGGCGACCTGCGAAATACGGTCCAAGAGCTTCCGACCGTTATCCTTCAATTGGACGGGGATTTCCACAGTCTGAATGAACACCCTACAGTCTGGAGAATAACCCGGAACGAGCCGATCGACGATGGACTCTCCCAATTCAATGCTCAGTAAGGCATGCAGCCTAGCATGAGCCAAAGCCAGCTCTCGATTGGTTGTGATTACAGTGGAATTAGCGCCGTAGAGGATACGTGGTGGGTTCCAAGCAAGTGACATGGGGATCTCTGTCATCGCCCCCCCGCTATCGAGGACCCTAGTCGTGATCGTCACCCCCAGCTCTTTACAACGTCTGACCCTGATCTTTCCCTCACTCTCCGGATTGTCAGAAGGCTGGTCGTGCTGAGTAAAAGGACGCTCCGGAAGCATCGGCAATTCTCCGTCATGGATATAGACCTCAGCTCCACTCAGGTTGAACTTCACGTGGTCCATCACTGGCTACCCTCCTGCCCCTTCTCTTCTCGTGTAGTTTTATCCTCTTTGTCCCATAGTGTTAACAGTGGTCTGGGGTGCACGAGGAAAGCACCCTCAGCCACAACCCCTTTAAACCCCTCATTACAAGAGGATTGGGCTGACCCCGTATTTAGGCTAATAGTAGCAGTCTCACAAAAGACATCATTGGGTGGCCCCGACGCCATCTCTCCCCCATCGGCAAGGCGATTCAGATAATTTTCCAAACTCGGAACATAGACCAACCGACGGCCCTTCACATGACCGGGCGTCCGCATGGCAACGGACTTAATGGCCTTAGCATTAATCAGTCGGTAAAGGGTAGAGCGCGAACAGATCTTGCGCTTACCTTGAGTAATGGCTGTGATTGGAACCCAATCGCGGCCTAGGTCTTTGTTGTGTTCATCGGAAATCATCGAAGGGCAGAAGACCCCCATTCACGAAAAAAATCCGCCCTATGTTTTTAGAAAGTGTTAGGGGATGCATCCCCTA
>JALZUP010000218.1 GCA_023301505.1 Robiginitomaculum sp. | reverse complement strand
CTAGAAGAAAAATTAAAGATATCATTAGTAACTTTTTCCCGGAATTTGGAAATATAGTAAAGAATGGTGACAGATTCGAATATAACCAAAAAAGTAGGTTTGGGTTGAGAACTAGGGATGTTATGAAAGAATTGGGTGTTTTTATCAACATGTATAATTACATAAAATCACCCAATAGGATGGTTATATCTAACATGGCATGGAGTAAATGTCATGATGATCATGCTATATTCCTTATGAAAAGGTTTGGTATTAGAAAAGTAGAAATACTCCCTACAAAATACTCTACATGGGAAGAATTATTCGAGAATGGACCATCATTCATTGAAAAATACAATAGTAATGGTATAGATGTATATTCGTTCCAATCAATACTATATGGAGTAGATGGTAATTTTCTGGACACACCAGAAACCATGAAAGAACATCTTAAGAATGTTATGAGGGTTGCAAGTGAAATAAACTGTGGTATACTAGTACTTGGTTCACCTAAGAAAAGAGTGAATGGTCTAAAAGAACACATATTTAGACAGATATTGGACGATGTTCAGTCGATATACCCAGATGTTAAAATATGCCTTGAGCCAAATGCAACAGGATATGGTTGTAGAGTTGGTACAGATATTACATCCGTATTGCGCATATCTGATGGGTCTACATTCTTTATGAATCTAGACACAGGAAATGCGACAATGAGTGGTGAAAATATACCATTAAATCTTACATCAAATAAGATTCTACATGTACAAGTTTCATCTCCATTTTTGAAACCCATCACTAGTGAATACATTAAAACAATACACAACTCGGGTATGTCACATTATATCAGAAGATGTATGTCAAGAGGAAATGTAAATATCTCATTAGAAGTAAACCTCGGAGATGATAACATATCAAATCTCGGAGAACAAATGAGGTTATTCTGCTCATACGCAGAAAAAGTCGATAATTTTAATATTTAATAATATTTATATGATGGAAACTTATATTAATTACAATGGAGATCTTTCATGTGTAAAATGCTGGCGCATAGTATACGAAAAATGCCAAAGATGTTTAAAAAAAGAAGATATAATTATACAATCGGATGCACAATCCAATTACAGTACAGATACAGAAGAAATTGAAAAACACAACCAACCTAACTGGGCTGATTATATTGACAAAGTAGAAAATAATGAAAATAACTAAATTTCCTCGATTCTTACTTTATACGACCCAACTATGAAATAACTACCAACAGAATATGCAGTAGCATCGGAAGTGATCTCATTCAATGATTCGTCATATGTTAGTACAGAAGAATCACCACCAAGTGTTGTAATTGTAGCAGTTTGACCAGAACCAGCAGTAGACTCAAATGGAGTTAGTATATCCTTACCCTGAATCTGTGTAAGTGTTTCTGAATCATTAACATAAACAGCATCACCCGAACTAAGTACAACCTCATCTCCTGTCGTTAAGAAATTACGCAGTTCTGCCTCTAGTTCGTCGTAAGAAGAAAGACTCAGAGTTGTAAAATCATTCGAAAGTCTAGTAGTAATAGCAGTAACATTAGCTGTGTTTACTACAGGAGCTGATTCTGTCACAGATCCTACAGGAGTTAGTAAATCCAAATCAGAATACGATGTAAACTCATAGGATGATCCGGGATTCAAATCTAAAGCAGTATGGGAAAGCTCTGTCGTCTCAGATACTATTATTTCCTCTACACCACCATCTTCTATCTGGGTAATTGTATAGTTAGTAGCCCCTACCACAGAGGTCCATGTTAAGTCTGCTAAGTGAGTATACATGGTAGCGGTAAGACTAGGAGATGTTGTGATGTCATATGTGTTTACACCTTCTGTTAAAACACCATTGAAATTAAAATTAGCGCCACCACTACCAGATTTCCCCAATATGGCCACCCCGGTAAGAGTTGCATTGTCCAATGTTATGACTGGTATAGTAGTTATTAATACACCACCGGAACTTCCTATAAACAGTGTTTCAGTAGTAGTGTCAGTAGTAACTCCGCCATCAGTAGTAGTATATGCCTGGAACCTCATAGTACCACCAAATGAAGTAGAATTTCCAATAGAATCACTAGCTGAAGTACCTAAGGTAGAAAAATCAACCTCTGTAACATTTGGAATAGCGGTTGGGAATGTAATAAACCACCCCCTAAGTGTACCACCAGTATTACCATAGAAAGTGAAATTACCCCCACTTGCAGCATTTGTACCGGTAGAATCAACACCATTATCAGTGTACACGTATGAAGTAGTAATACTCATCTGTATGATTGCTTTATATATATATTAAATTATTATAGCATGTATTTTTTTTAATCTACTTTTTCTCGACATTTGTAACAGTCCTTGTAAGTTTTTTACGTGAATTAGATCCACACATAGTACAGATTTCTGTTCTAAGACCATCCCTTCCAACGAATC
>JALZUP010000217.1 GCA_023301505.1 Robiginitomaculum sp. | reverse complement strand
TCAAGCTATACAACGCCAAGCTATTCTTCAGCCACGACATATTCATCAAACAGCTATAGCGGCGAAACAGCCGCATGTCCGGCAGGCACAACGCAAGCTGCTGATGGAACATGTCTACAAGGCGGCAGCTATGGCAGCACAAGCTATAGCAACAGCAACATCGAAATCTTCAATGATGCGACGTCGAGCACATATGGCGGATATAGCAGTTCTGGCGGCTATTCAGCGAATGACTATCTACCTGTTCGCAAATAGTCAGAGCGTCTAAATAAAATAAGAAAAACCCCGCTAGAGATAGCGGGGTTTTTTTATGAGCTATAGTCTTTTAGATATCCGATTGGATTTAAGGCTTAAGCTCTTCAAGCTTTGCCCGCAAGGTTGTCAGAGCTGCCTCATCAGCAGCGCTTAGTCCGCCTTTCTCCATAAGGTCATTTTTCTCATAAGGATCAACACCGAGCGCAAAAAGCTTTTCAAGCCCATCCGTTTCGACGATCAACTTATGGCTCTCATTACGAATAGCGCGCTCTAACACAATGCCTCTGGGCACAAGACCAAATACATCTGCATAGGCAAAATCGCGCACATCTTGATTGGCTGTGAGCGCGGGCACAAGGCTGACGCTATCTTGGGCCGCATTTTGCGGAATTTCCGCGCCTGAAAGATCAGCAAATGTCGCATATATATCAACGGAATTGGACAATGACTGACTTATGCCAGGCGCAATATCAGGGCCGCTAACAAAAAATGGCACATTCACACCACCTTGAGTCAAAGACCCTTTGGCATGATAAAAATCAAATGGGTCCGTGCCGACCTGTTCGGGCGTGCCATTATCACCTATGAAAACCACATAGGTATTTTCCATATCTTCCTCAGGCATATTCTCTAAAAGACGCCCAATCTCCGTATCCAGCGCTTCAATCATCGCCAGATAATATTCATGCTGATTCTCTTCATTGATCGCATTAGGGTCTAGATTTTTTGCGTCACTATTGAGCAGATTTACAGGCGGCAAGTGAAAGGGCGTATGCGGAGAATTAAAGGCCATCCACAATAAGAATGGATTTTCGCTATCACGGCCCCTCATAAATTCTAACGCATCATCAACCTTAGCTGTGTCTGCCCAGCCTGTTCGGCCATCTGTAATCTGTCCATTAATAACCTCAGACCAATGAAAATAACTCGGCACACCGCCCCCGCGCACAGGCCCGTGATAATGATCAAAGCCAGCAAGATTAGGATGGTCTTTGCCGCCATTGGTTGGATCCGCTAAATGCCATTTTCCAAAGGCATAAGTATCATAACTAACTGGGGCCGCCTTTAGCGCTTTTGGCAAGGTAAAACTATTGGCTTTTAGGCCCGGCGCAGGCGCCATCATACCCGGCTCTGGGCGCGGACTTCCGACGGAAGTCTCAGCGGTAGCATAGCTGGGCGCAGGCGGGCGCGGCATAGCGGGAATGCCGCTAGTAGCAGGTGTTCCAACGCCATTTCTAAAGCCATATTGACCCGACAAAATTGCCGCGCGTGTTGGCGAGCAAACAGGCTGCGTCCAAAAATTTGGGAACCGTTTTCCCTGCGCGCATAATTTATCCAAATTTGGCGTGACAGCAGAGCGCGGCCCGACATTAAAACATGACAAAGTTTCCACCGACATATCATCCCCAATTAAGACAATGAAATTGGGTGGCTGTTCTGTATTGCCCCTTTGAGCGGCGACATTCTGAGATGAGCCCTGAGACGAGTTAGCCGTGCTCGCCTGATCAGTGCTAGGTGCATTCGAGCAAGCGGATAAAGTCAAGATAGCCCCAAATGAGGCCCCGATGAGAAGCTGTTTGAACATGTGATCCCTATATTTTCTGGTTTATCGCCATATAGTCAGCCCTTGCTGGCCCCGCGTCAAGCAAATTGCCAAATTCATTAAACCCGCGCAGTTAAGGCGTGCAGTTAAGACGTGAAGCCCCTGCGCGCTTACGTCCTTACGCTCCCTCTTGCCGCGCGCGCATAGGCGGCTTATCTTATATCAGATGAAGAGGATTAGTTTTGACCTATAGCTCCACGCCAACGCCCCTGCAAAATGCGAAATCCCCCATTGACCGTTTGCTCGCGCTATCCGCGGCGGATATGGCCGCGATTGACGTTATCATCATTGAGCGTATGCAAAGCCCAGTCGGCATGATCCCCGATCTGGCTAATCATTTGGTCGGCGCGGGCGGCAAAAGATTGCGCCCTCTTTTAACTGTCGCAAGCGCGCATTTATGCGGCGCAGCCCATGAAGTGCATCATAAATTAGCCGCCGCTGTTGAATTTATTCATAGCGCCACATTGCTCCATGATGATGTTGTCGATGAAAGCGCTTTGCGGCGCGGACGTAAAACAGCCAATTTGGTATGGGGAAATTCGCCAAGTATTTTGGTCGGAGACTTTCTCTTTGCCCGTGCCTTTAACTTAATGGTGGAGACGCAATCACTCGAAGCACTAGGCATTTTATCCAACGCAGCGAGCATAATTGCCGAAGGCGAAGTGCAACAACTCGCCGCCTTGCGTGATATTGATATGACCGAAGCCGTTTATATGGATGTCATCGGAGCCAAAACGGCCGCGCTTTTTGCCGCCGCCGCCGAAGTCTCCCCTATCATTTCAGAGCGCCCCGTAGCCGAGCGCCACGCTCTGCGCAAATATGGACAAGAGCTAGGCCTTGCCTTTCAGCTGGTAGATGACGCGCTCGATTATGGCGGCTTTGAAAGCGCTCTGGGCAAATCAGTCGGCGATGATTTTCGTGAAGGCAAAGTGACCCTGCCTGTCATCCGCGCCTTTGCAAGTGCCAATAGTGAGGATAAGGCTTTTTGGACACGGGTTATCAAAGAGCATAATCAAGATGAAACAGATCTCGAAAAAGCCGTCTCTATATTGCGCCGCGCTGGCGCGCTACAATCGACAATGGAAGAAGCCAAGCGCCGCTCTGATAATGCGCGCAAAGCGCTAACAATCTTTCCTGATAGCCCTTGGAAAACGGCGCTGTCTGATATAGCCGAATTTGTTGTCGAGCGTATCTCCTAGTCGCTTTTTAGCTGTCAAAAGATGAGCTTAAGCGCGGCGGCGATTTCGTAGAAACAGGGATAAATATATCCAATTGGCCAAACATATCCAAACCATCACGTAAAAAGGCGAGCCTATATAGCCGCGCGGCAAGCCATAATAAATAGCGCCAAAACTTACCGCAAAGCTGACTAGATAAAGCAGATTAAGCCTTATCACTGAGCGGGTTCGGCCAGAGCGGGTTGGGGCATTTTCATCAAAACCGCCATTAAACATAAATCTAATTTGCGGCCTGTTATCTGCTTGGCTTTCGCGCCTATGGCGCGCGAGCAGCGTTAACCCTACATCTGTCAAGACGGGTAAAAGCAAAAGCGGGCCAAGATAAAGCGTAAGCCAGCCTGCAGGTTGCGCGGTGAGGCGCAAGGTGCAAATTGCAAACCATATCGCCAAAACATAGGCTCCAATCGGGCCAAAATTTATCTCAGCATGACGACGAAAATTATAAATGAGCAAGCCAAATGTCGCCGCAGCCAAAGCAGCAGAGAGCACAGCAACATCGCCTGCGCCTAAATAAAGCGCGCTGGCACATAGTCCAAGGCTGGCCACCATCATAACGGCGCCAAGCAAGCCATTTTGCTGATCTAATATGCGCGCGATCTGTAAAAGCACATATATCCAAATAAAGGCCAAACTATAGCCCGCCCATATCGGCAAATTCAGCCCAGACCCCGCAATCGGAGCAAAGACGGGCACGCCAGAAGCAATGGGCGTAATAGCCGCCAGTACAGCTAAAATAATAGGCCGTCCCTGCGCGCTCAGCTTACCCATTTCATCGACCCAGCCAACCAAAGCCGCCATACCAACAAAGGCTGAGAGCCCGCCCAATAGCCGCGCAGATAATAGCCCTGGATAAAAAAGCAAAAGCCCAAATAAAGCACAGAGCAGCCCTGCAAATGGCCCTGCCCCGCCATAAGTGCCAATCGCGCCGTGCTGGTGCAAATCATCAGGATGATCACAGCGTAAATAGCCGCTTACAAAAAGTGAGACGGTGAACGCAAAGGCGCATATATGCAAAATAATGAGATAGCTCATTTAAGTTGCCCATCAAGCCATGTTGACACGCACCACCAATCAGGATGCTCCAAGCGGATATTTTCAGCTGCGCTCATGGCGCTCTCATATGTGTCAAAAATAGCAAAGCAGCTCGCCCCGCTGCCAGACATGCGCGTAAAGCGAGCTCCAGATTGACGGCTCATTTCGCTTAAAACCGTGCCAATGACAGGCGCAATTTGGCAGGCTGTCTCTTGCAAATCATTTCGGCCCGCTCGCGCGGCCTCGACAATATTATCATCCGCCTCACCCTCTAAGCTTTCCATAAAAGCGTGCGATATGTCTGGGGCTCCGCTTTTTAAAATTTGAAGATCATAGGCTTTAAATATAGCGCCTGTAGACACAGCTACGCCCGGATTGACCAAAATAGCGGGCAATGCGTCAGGCTTAAAATAATCTGATAAAGGTCTAAGGCTTTCGCCAATCCCAGACATGAGGACAGCCTCTTGCGCCACGCAAACAGGCACATCCGCCCCCAAGGATAAAGCCAGCGCGTTCACATTATCTACCGGCCCGTAATGGCGCTGCATCAAGCGCAAAGCCGCCGCTGCATCCGCGCTCCCCCCGCCAATCCCAGAGGCAACAGGCAGGTTTTTTATGAGGCTAAATTGCATCGCTGGATGGCCGCTAGCGCGCGCGGCTTTTAAAATAAGATTATCGTCAACATCAAAGCTAGCTAGCTCTTTTGCAAAGGGGCCAGATATAGTGAGGCTAAACTCACGCGCGGGAGAGGCGCTTAGCTCGTCCCCATAATGGGCGAAGGCAACAAGGCTTTCAAGCGGGTGATATCCGTCAGAGCGCGGCGCGGCGACATGAAGCGTTAGATTGACTTTGGCGCGCGCTATCTCGCTTAAAAGAGGGCGCCCTCCAGAAAAGCGTCCTGTATCAGGAAAGCAGACAGGATCAGGTGAAGGGACAGGCACAGATAATTGCCTTAATGCCCATTTGGCATATCTTTCGCCGCCTCATATCCGCTCTCTAGCTTGACTTTAATGCGCGCGGTTTCTTCTTCAGTTGGGTCAAGATCAAGAGCATGCTTCCATTGATAGCTCGCCTCTAAAAAGCGGCCAAGCTTCCAATATACATCTCCCAAATGATCAATGATTGTCGCGCTACCAGGTGATTTTTCTGACGCATCCTCAAGATAGATACGGGCTTCGGAATATTGTCCAAGCTGAAAATGAGCCCAACCGAGACTATCAATAATTGCGCCTGAATCTGGTTCTAATTCGACGGCACGGCGAATCATATCAAAGGCTTCGTCCAGATTTTCACCCCGATCCACCCATGTATAACCCAGATAGTTAAGCGCATCAGCAGAATCAGGATCAATCTCTAAGACCCGTTGAAAATCAGCCTCAGCCTCCGCCCAGCGATCAAGGCGTTCATAACAAATACCGCGGTGATAAAGCGGGCTGGTATCAGAGGCTAATTGCTCTGGGCTAAGCGATTGCACCAAGGCGTTATAAACAGGCAGAGCATTGGCATAATCTTCTTTAATCAAATAAGCCGTCGCCAAAGCTTCGCGCGTGATAATTGCGGGATGTTCGGCATAAAGCCGCGTGAGCACATTTACGGCCTGCTCATCTTCATCTTCGCGAAATAGCAAATTGGAATAAGAGAGCTGGGCAGAAACGCTATAATCTGAATCTTTGGGAATGGCCTCATATATACGTTCGGCATCACTACTGCGATCCATACGCTCCAATATATTCCCAAGCCAAAGTTTGGCATTTTCATTATCAGGATCAAGCATGAGCGCGATCCGCAAATAAAGCTCCGCCGTATCATAGCCGCCTTGCTGCGCAAAAATAGAGCCTGCAGGATCAATAAGCGTATCGGCGGCGTGCTGGGCGGGCGTGCGCGACAAGCCTAAAGGCTGTCCAGCTTCAAGCCGGTTTATCGCCGCTCTTACAGGCCCCGTTTCAACGCCGCCTATTTCCGCATCAAAAGCGCGCAACGCCTCCAGCGCTTCGCCTGACTTGCCTTGGTTGTCTAAAAATTGCGCTTTAGACATCAATGTCTGTATGCGCGATAGACCAGAACTTTCAGCGCGCTGAAATTCACTGCGCGCCTGTGCTTCATCACCTTGCTCGCCATAAATTTTTGCTTTCTGCAGGGTAGAAATAATGTTGAAATAGCCATCCGTTTCAACACTTGAAAAAATATTAAGCGCTTCTGTGCTCTTGCCCGCGCCATATTCTGCCCATGCCTCTAAATAAGCGATCATCACGCCATATTTGGGATCGCTGGGCTGTATGGCAAGGCGCTCTGCGGCTTTACTATATTCTGCGCGCTGCATGTCACTGGCCGCTAATATAAGGCGCGCCACTGGTTCAATTTCTTCTATTTGCCGCGATTGGCGGGCTAATGTGCGGGCCTCGGTTTGATCACCAGACCTTAGGGCCGTTTGTATGCTTTGGTTTAACTCATCTTTTTGATCGCGAATAAGGGCATTTTCTGCAATTGTTTTATCTTCAACCTCTACGGATAAGCTACGGGCCAGCACATAATCACCGCTCGCAAGCGCCGCCAAAATAGCTTTAGCGCCCAGCTGTGCATTTTCTGGCGCGCGGGCAAAGGCGCGAGAATAATAATTCGCGCTAGCTTGCGTATCTTCCAGATTATAGGCGTAACTGCCCGCAAGATATTCACCTAAAAAACGCCCCTCTTCGGTCGGGCCATCATCGGCCCCAAAGATTGAACCCGTCGTTCCGCAAGAGCTTAATAGCGCAAAGATAGCGGCAAGACCAAAATAAGAGAGCTTAATCATAAAGGCACAATCCAGATACAAAAGGGCAGACCGAAAGCGGCCTGCCCTTTGCTTATAACAAGCTTATCTATTTAATCCAGTGGCCTACAGCTATCCGCACCCATATAAATTCAATTGGTCAATTTAGCCCGCAATTGGAATAGGCGCCTATATTAGGCCCAAATAGCCTACATATTTGGATAATTTGGGCCGCCTCCGCCCTCAGGCACTGTCCAGACAATATTACGTGACGGGTCTTTAATATCGCAGGTCTTACAGTGAATACAGTTTTGCGCGTTAATGTTAAATTGCGAGTCCGTCTCGCCAAGCACTTCATAAACACCCGCAGGACAATAGCGCTGGGCGGGTTCATCATATTTAGGCAGGTTCACCGCAATAGGCACAGCCTGATCGAGCAGTTTAAGATGGCTAGGTTGATCCTCGCTATGATTGGTCGCGGTAAAGCTGACATTGGTCAAGCGGTCAAAAGAGAGCGTGCCATCGGGCTTAGGATAATCAATCGCCTTATGCTTGCTGGCATCTTCCGTTGACTCGGCATCGCTTTTGCCATGCTTTAATGTTCCAAAGATGTTGAATTTGAGCAAAGTCGCCGTCCACATATCTATACCGCCGCAGAGCATACCGCCCAAAAACGGCCCGAAACGCGCATTTAGCGGCGCAATATTGCGCACGGGTTTGAGATCTTTGCCAATTTTGCCCGTCCGAATTTCGCTATCATATGCGCTTAGCTCATCTGCGCTTCGGCCAGCTTTAATCGCCGCAAAGGCCGCCTCGGCAGCCGCCTTGCCCGACAACATAGCATTATGGTTGCCCTTAATACGCGGCAGATTCACAAGCCCTGCCGAACAGCCCAGTAACGCACCGCCCGGAAAGACGGTCTTGGGAATAGATTGATAACCGCCCTTGGTCACAACACGCGCGCCATATGAGACGCGTTTGCCGCCTTTTAAGATAGCCGCAATGGACGGATGATGTTTCCAGCGCTGAAATTCAGCATAAGGATAAAGATTTGGGTTTTTATAATTAAGGTCGACAATATAGCCGAGGAAAAGCTGATTATTTTCGGCATGATATAAGAATGAGCCGCCGCCCGTTTTCATCCCCAAAGGCCAACCCGCCGTATGGACAACTTCGCCTTCATTATGATTGGCAGGGTCTATTTCCCAGATTTCTTTCATGCCGAGGCCAAATTTGGCTTCGTCGCAGTCTTTTTCAAGATCATATTTCTTACGCGCAATTTGCGAAAGAGAGCCGCGCGCGCCTTCTGCTAACAGCACATATTTACCGCGTAGCTCCATACCCGGCTCATAGTTCTCACCTTTGCCGCCATCTTTATTATAGCCAAATTCGCCCGCGACAATGCCGGCAACTTCTCCGCCTTCGCCGTAAACAAAATCGCTACAAGACATGCCAGGGAAAATTTCAACGCCCAACTCTTCGGCCTGTTCAGCCATCCAGCGGCAGACATTGGCCATAGAGACAATATAATTGCCATGATTATTCATAAGCGGCGGCATAAAGAAATTTGGCACGCGCAGGGCGCCAGACGCGCTAAGCGCTAAAAATTTATCCTTTGTCACAGCCGATTTAATAGGCGCGCCTTTATCTTTCCAATCAGGAATTAAATCCGTTAATCCATCAGGGTCTAATACCGCGCCAGAGAGGATATGCGCGCCAACTTCACTGCCCTTTTCAAGCACAACAACGGAGACATCATCTCCGCCGAGCTGTTTAAGGCGAATAGCGGCCGATAGACCCGCTGGGCCAGCGCCAACAATCACGACATCATAATCCATAGATTCGCGGGCTGGCGATTCATTATCAGGCTTATTTTGGCTATCACTTGAAGCAGATGTGCCGAGTGTCTCAGGGTCGCTCATAATTATCTCCAGTTCGGGCGCGCCAGCCGCATTAGCGTTTTCAGACTCGCAATATGTGTATCTAAGGCGTAATCATAGGATGAAGACGTGTCAATTATATACGCGCGGCAGAGGAATTAGTTCGCCAGCCTTAAAAGGCAGCATGATTTGACTGCTATTTGCGCATTTAATTTTGCGCATTAAAGCGCTAAAAGACACCAACAGACAAAGTCAGCGCTGCAAAATTAAAGGCGCTAGGCCGCAAATTTAAAGGCGCTAAAACGTGAAAGGGGAAGCAATAATGTCAGTTAATTCAGCATCACATGACGGCGCATCTGACAGCACGCCCCCGCCTATTTCATTGGGCTGGGAAGAATGGGTTTCCCTGCCTGAGCTTGGCTTGCCCGCCATTAAAGCCAAAATTGATACGGGGGCGCGCACCTCCTCTTTACACGCTATCGCAATTGAGCCTTTTGGCTCAGAAGCCAATCCGCAAGTGCGCTTTATCATGCAGCCCAACCCCAATGATTTATCGGTACAGGTCACATGCTCTGCCAAAGTGGTCGGAAAGCGCTCTGTCACCAGTTCCAATGGCGAGACAGAGATGCGCTTTGTTATTAATACGCCGCTTAAAATTGGCACACATATCGAAACTGTAAATGTCACCCTGACCAATCGCGAGACCATGAGCTACCGCATGCTCATTGGGCGATCCTCTATTACGGCCAATATGAATGTGGTTCCATCTGAATCCTTCATACAGCCCGTCATTGGTTTTGAGGCCTATAAAAAGCACAAGCAAAAATCCCCAACGCGCCGCCCATTGCGCATCGCTATTTTAACCCAAGACCCCGATAATTATTCCAACAATTCTATGATAAATGCTGCTGAGAAACGCGGCCATATTATTGACTGCGTTGAAACATCTCGCTGCTGCATCTCGATTAATAATATTCGCCCAGATGTGCATTTTGAGGGACGCCCCCTACCAAAATATGACGCTATCATTCCGCGCATCGGAGCGCCCATGACCTTTTACGGGATGGCCGTGGTACGCCAATTTGAAACCATGGGGGTTTATTGCGTCAATAGCTCTAACGCTATTGGCACATCGCGCGACAAACTTATGGCCCATCAAATGCTCGCCAAACATGATTTAGACATGCCCAACACCGCTTTTGCCATGTCTTATCACGACACAAAGGCTCTTATCGATTTGGCGGGCGGCGTGCCTGTGTTGATTAAGCTTCTAAGTTCTACCCAAGGCAATGGCGTCATACTGGCGCAAACCCAACAAGCAGCGGAAAGCCTGATTGATAGTTTTCGCGGGCTGAGAGCGGATTTTCTTGTCCAAGAATTTGTCAAAGAAGCTAGCGGCACAGATATTCGCTGTTTTGTGGTCGATGGCAAAATTGTCGGCTCAATGCAGCGCACAGCCTTGCCGGGCGAGTTTCGCTCCAATCTACATAGAGGCGGAACAGCGCGCTGGATTAAGCTAACAGATAAAGAGCATAAAACGGCACTCAGAGCGGCTAAGATTTTAGGCCTCACCGTTGCGGGTGTCGACTTACTGCGCACACATACAGGGCCCAAAATTCTCGAAGTGAACTCATCACCTGGACTGGAAGGTATTGAAAGCGTCACAGGAAAAAATATTGCTGATAAGATTATTCAAGCTATAGAGCGCAATACGCCCTCACTGATGAGGCGGACTAAAACCCAGTTCGAGAAGGCTGTAAATAAATAATGCCGATTGACGCCAATATCATGCATAGCGTCCTGCAATGGTGGGATGAGAGCGGCGTGGATGTGCCAGATATTAAACGCGCCGCCGCGCGCAAACCTGCTTTAAACACAGCTTCTTTAAGCAAAACGCCCCTTAAAACTGGGCCGCGCGTATCCTCGCAATTGGCCGCGCCAAAGGCTCAAAGCAAACCCGCCCTCGCTCAGGCCAGCGCGCAGATGATTACATCCGCCCAGCACATTGCCAGCGCCGCCCCGACATTAGACGCCCTGTTTAAAGCCATAGATAGTTTTGACACGGGCGAGCTATTTGCTAGCGCGCAAGCATCCGTGCGCCCGCGCGGGGCTAAAGACGCCAAGCTCATGCTCTTTGGCGATGCGCCCAGCCCGCAAGATGAGCTTAGCCAAACCGCCTTTAGCGGCGCAAATGGCGCGCTTTTAGACAAAATGCTCGCCGCGATAAAGATAGATGAGAGCGCCTGTTATATGGGCCATATATGTCCGTGGCGGCCCCTATCAGCGCGCGGGGCAAGCCCAGATGAAATGGCGCTTGGTCTGGCCTTTAGTCAGCGCCTGATCACATTATTACAGCCAGATATAATTATCGCGCTAGGCGGTAAAGCGTTAAGCGCCTTAACGGGGCAGAGCGGGATCACGAAATTGCGCGGACAATGGCAAGACGCAGAATTTAGCGGCAAGACCGTTAGCGTCATGCCGCTTTATCACCCCTCATTTTTGATTAAAAAGCCCGAATTTAAACGCGATGCGTGGCACGACCTACTTGTTATAAAAGACAAATTAAGCTCTTAGCCTGCCTTTTATAATCGGCTTTATAATCGGCTTTATATATGCGCTTCTTTAGAGGCGAGCCTTTTGGCGGCGCATCTCTAGCAAGGCAGCCTTATTATCGACATCAATTAATGTGCGAAGATAGGCGGGCGGGCGCGGTAAGTTTTTAACAACATCATCCAAGGCCGTCTCGCTTGACCAAGCTATATTTTCAAACGCTGTTTTTGGCGCTGGCCCGCTAAAGCCGATGAGCCAAAATCCGCCATCATCAGCAGGGCCCATAACGGCGCCATGACGGCGCGCCTTTGCAATGGCGCTGGCAATATCAGCGCGGCGAATTTGCGGCGAGTCTGTTCCAATGACGATGGTCGTGCCTGATTGGCCAAAGACGCGGTCCAAGCGGTCAGATAAATCACCGCCGCCTTGCACTATACGGCTCATATGAGCGGGCCACACCCCGCCGAAAAGCGCGCATTCATAGTGATCAGGCGTGACAGCTAAAACAATGTCCCAGCAAGGGTCTTGCAAATTGCGCAAAAGCGTCCGCACCATAGCGCGGTAAATTCGGTTGGCGTGAACCTTCCCAATATCTGCCGCGAGCCGCGTCTTTGCCCCGCCAATAATTGGCGCTTTGGCAAAAATAATCAGGCGAGGTTTTTTCTGAGCAGCCCCCATTATGTATCCCTTTTTAGATAGCTGGCAGATAGACGCTCTGGCGAGACGCCGCATAAAAATTTTAAAAGCAAAGCCATGTTTTTAAAACTGCGCCGCACATAACCATCTTTTTTATATTTATAAGCATCTGTCACAAGCTGGCCTGAGAGGGGCTGTAAATTTTTACGGCTAATCGCTCTTACCAAAGCGACATCTTCAAATAGCTCCCATTGCGGATAGCCCCCCGCGCGCTCATATAGATCTTGGCGAATGAGCAAGCCTTGATCACCATAAGGCAGGCCAAAGAGCTTGCAGCGCTGCGCCACGCCGCGCTCAAATAGGCGCGGCCAAAAGCCCTCATCATTCAGTTTAAACTGAAAATAGGCCGCCTTATCGGGGTGATCTTGCATATGGGCGCGCACAGAGGCATCCCAGTTCTGTGGCAATTGACTATCGGCATGCAAAAAAAGCATCCAATGTTCCTGCGCCTTATAATCGTTAGACTTGGCCATCATCATCGCAAGCTTTGCACCGCGCGCAAGTTGCCAGCCGCGGCCGCAACAGCCCAAAGCCAAATTACAGCCCGCGCCAAGCGCGTCCTCAAGCGTAGCCTTATCAAAACCGCTATCGCTGAGAATAATATGTCCATTATTTTTCGGGTTATCTTGCACGCTATCTGTCCCCTTATAATAGGGGGATATATCAGCCAAAAGCAGCTTTAAGCCGGCAGCCTTATGCCGCGTGGGAATGATAATTGATAACATGGCCCTGACTTGCCCGAAATCGGGCCATTTTAAAAGCAAAAAGCCCGCCAAAAGGGCGAGCTTTTATATCTAAATATAGGCCAGCAAGCTAGCAGCGCTCATTCATCTAGTTAGCGTCATCCGCTGATAGAACAATAGCGTCATTAATCTGAGAAGAGGCAGCAGGCGTTGTTGCTGCGGCTGGCTTGGCCTCTAGGGCTACAAGACAGAAGTCACCAATACTTGTCTTGGTAACCTTACCCGTACAATCAATCACACCTTTAATCTCATTAGCATATTCTTCGCCTTGAAATTCTTCTGGAATAATTGGAACAAAGCAGTGCTTAACGCCCTGAATATCCATAACTGTACCATCTTGATTGATACATTGACCTTCAGAGGCAACCGCACTCGCAGTTGTAGAAAATGAAATCGCCATTACAGCACCCGCTGCGATAGCTACGAAACGTGACATACCCATGGTAAAACTCCTTCACCGTTTTTCTCGAGCCCCTATCTATCAGAGGCTTGTTGTCCTAAAAAGGCCCTTAACTGCAAAAATGCAGGATTCGGGCCAAATATTTACACATCACCCTTTCATGCAAAAGTGACAAAATTATGCCAGACTTTGCTTATGAAGCAGCCCATTCGGGATATGTCGCAGGACTAGATGAAGCAGGCCGCGGGCCACTGGCTGGGCCAGTTGTTGCCGCTGCGCTCATCCTTCGCCCCAACGATATTCCAGACGGACTAGATGATAGTAAGGCCTTATCGCCCAAACAACGTGAACGCATACTGAATATATTAATGAAATGTGCATTTATTGGAATCGGCATTTCTGAGCCCCAAGAAATTGACCGCGTCAACATATTAGCCGCCTCTATCATCGCCATGCAGCGCGCCTATGCCGCCTTGCCTGTACAGGCGAATGCCGCGCTTATTGACGGCACTCATTGTCCCAATCTGCCCTGCCAGACCGAATCAATTATAAAGGGCGATAGCAAAAGCCTATCCATAGCGGGCGCCTCAATTATTGCCAAAGTCACGCGAGATAATTTAATGCGCCAAGCTGATAAACTTTATCCAGCCTATGGCTTTGCGCGCCATAAAGGTTACGCCACAGCAGCGCACCGAGACGCGCTCAAAGCCTATGGCCCCTGTCCAATTCATAGATATAGCTATAAACCTGTGCAAATGGCCATGAGTAACCACAACATATAGTCTGCCTATAAATTTCTGGCCTATCAGGCCTGCCTCAACCTTTAATGGCTCTAACGCACTCACACGCTCTTATATAGCTCTTAATATTAACCATTCTTACTCAAGGATTAACGAAAACATTAACAATTTCAAAAGGTTAGCTTTATGATTTAGTAACCAAAGCGCCCCAAGGCTCAAGGCTGAAACTAATAATAAAAGGCTTCCCCTAGATGAGCTCCCTCCCTCTGAATAAAATTTTGCAAGGTGATTGCATTGAGCAAATGAACGCCCTGCCCGCAAATTCTGTTGATCTTGTTTTTGCAGATCCTCCTTATAATCTTCAGCTTGGCGGTGATCTAACGCGCCCAGATAATAGCGAAGTGGACGGCGTGACAAATGACTGGGACCGCTTTGATACAATGGACGCCTATGATCTGTTCACCCATGAATGGATGAAAGCGGCGCGCCGCCTTTTAAAACCCAATGGCTCTTTTTGGGTGATGGGGAGCTATCATAATATTTTCCGCGTCGGCGGCATTTTGCAAGACCAAGGCTTTTGGATTCAAAATGATATTATCTGGCGCAAAACAAATCCTATGCCTAATTTTCGCGGCACACGTTTTACCAATGCCACAGAAACATTAATCTGGGCGACCAAGGATGAAAAAGCGCGCCCAACCTTTAATTATGACGCCATGAAAATGATGAATGGCGGCACGCAAATGCGCTCCGATTGGAGCCTCGCTATTTGCACGGGCCATGAGCGCTTAAAAGGCGAAGATGGCAATAAGGCTCATCCGACGCAAAAACCCGAAAGTCTTCTGCACCGCGTGATCCTGTCTACCTCTAATCCGGGTGATATTGTTCTTGATCCTTTCTTTGGCACGGGAACAACGGGCGCCGTGGCCAAAAAGCTGGGCCGTAAATGGATCGGCATAGAACGCGAGCATGATTATATCGCCCATGCCAAAAAACGTATTGAGCGCATTACCGCTGGCAATGCACAAAGCCTAGAGGTCACCCCCTCCAAACGCGCGGCCAAACGCATACCCTTTGGCGCGATTATTGAGCGCGGCCTCTTACAACCTGGCGAGCAATTATTCTCGCCCAATGGCCGCCATGTTGCCAATGTGCGCGCCGATGCCTCTATTGCCACTGCAGATACGCGCGGCTCTATCCACCAAGTTGGTGCTCATGTTCAGCAAGCGGCCGCCTGTAATGGCTGGACTTATTGGCATTTTAAAACGGATAAAGGCATGGCTCCGATTGATCTGCTACGAGAACAAATACGCGATACATTTCTTGGTTAGGTCTTGGTTAGG
>JALZUP010000216.1 GCA_023301505.1 Robiginitomaculum sp. | reverse complement strand
ACGCCGTGAAATAGAGCCCGTTGAGGCACTGACAGGCCTTTGGGTGACGTGACTTTGATCGTGTCATCTGATTTACGAAGCGTGAAACGTGCCGTTTCGCTCAGCGTATATTCACGAGACATCACTGTATCGACATTGAACATAGTCACGGCCACTTTTTTGGGTGTAATCGTCAGATCAATAAAGCCGCTTCGGGTCGCATTATAATATCGCGCGTCCTCATTTTTTTGCGTTAGCAGCAAATTATGTTCTGGCGTTCCGTCACCTAAATACGCCGTTAGCGTTTTAGATGAGACGGAACTTGTTACGAGTTCTAATCCAACTTTTTTGCCAGCTTCAGAGGTCAAGTCATTGACCCAAAACTCATGCGCATCCCCAGTCAAGACAAGCATGTCATTTAACTCCGCAGCATTCAGGGCCGCATAGAATTTCTCGCGCGCAACAGGGTAGCCATCCCAGCTGTCGGGGTAGACGGGCATGTTATATTTACTCAAGGCCATGAAATCGCGAACTTCTGGCCAATCGGCCTCGATGAGCGCTAAGGCGTCCTCATCAATATAAGGCGTAAAATCTGGGGTCAGTAAACGGCCCATAATGACTTGGTTCGCAAGGAGCCGCCATGTCACGCCGTCCTGTTTGGACTGGCTTAATGCGTCGATAATAAAGTCCTGTTGATCGTCTCCAAACATCTCGCGGTCAGGCGCATAAAGCACCTCCTCACGGAATTTATCCGCGGCGCCCTGACCCCCATTAGTGTTGTTGAATGCTACACCCCATGGGATGGCCACTATATTGTTCAAGGCACAGAACGCCTAGAATATGGTTATACAACGCAATATAGCTATTACCGTTAGGGCCGAACTATTCCCTCTCCCTCAATCGGGTCGTAAAAACCAATAATAGAAAAGCCGCTCTTCAAAAGAGCGGCTTTTTGCTTTTGCCCGCGAGCTAAGGCAAATTTGGTAAGGCAGGCTTAATATATAAGCGCCATAAGACATTTATACGTCTTTTATACAAAGCCATATTCTATTGGGACACTGCCATGACACAAACTTTAGCGCCATCAAACACCCCCTCACCCATTCGCGCCTATTTTGACAAAGCTTTAGATGGAGAGCATGGGTGGTTTAGCTGGATCTTCGGATTTTGGCTGGCCCTATTAGTCTGGATAGTTGGGCAAAATATGTTTGCCATAACTATGTTTAACGCCCTCTCAGATGTCGACCCTGAAGGATATAAAGAGGTTATCAATAGAACGTCTCAGGACCCTGCCGGCGCCATAAAAATGCTCGCTATGGCAGGCGGCGGATTAATTGCCGCCATTCTTGGCATTGTCAGCTATTTTGTTGGTTCAGGCTATGAGCATGGCCATAAAGCGCGCAAGCCTTTGCTTATTATATCAGGTCTATGTGTTGGCCTTACGGGCATTGGACTGGGCGCAATGATTGGCAGCAACAACCCCGAAGACGTCAACATCATTACGCGCAATATAGGCAATAGCCCGACAATTTACATTGCTATGCTACTTGGCTTTCCGCCAATGATTGCGGGATTGTGGATGGCGGTTAAGCTTGTTCACAAGCGGCCCTTTTTGTCACTTTTAACGGCAACTAGCCGATTTCGTTGGGGACGCCTCTTCTTTTCAATGATCGTTTTCTGGGGCGTTGTCGGCTGTTTTACAATTCTTGGCCATATCACAGGGCTAAATGATATTAGCGTCGTCTTTGATCCATCGCGCTTTTTTACCTATGCCCTCATTTCATTACTGCTTATCCCTGTGCAATCAGCCACAGAGGAGCTTGTTTTGCGCGGCTATCTTAATCAAGGCCTAGGGAAATATATCAAAAATCCTTGGATCGTTTTTGTTCTAACCTCTGCTATGTTTGCCGCCCTACATCTTGGCAATCCCGAAGCTGCGGCTGGAGCAGAGCAAGGCAAATATCTCATCACGATGAGTTCTTATTTCTTCTTCGGGTTTTTTGCTTGCATATTGACATATATTGATGGCGGCCTTGAAAGCGCAATCGGCATTCATGCGGCCAATAATTTATATGCGTCAATCTTCTTGGGTTATGAAAACTCCGCCCTGCCAACACCAACCGTGTTGCACACAACGCTCAACCCCTCCAGTGATGCAATTATTACGCTTTTATCCATGGGCATCGTCTGTGCCATTTTGTGGCGCTACCGCGCAAAAGCAATTTGAAAAAACACAGCATAATTAGTAATTCACAGCTTGCCTGCGTAAATTTTACGAAGGATTAACTGCATCAAACGAAAACCCCAACATATCCATCCCATTTACCCTACAAGCAAGATAAGGCGTAAACAGTATTAAGTTGATGATCTGCATTTGCGAATGCCTAGGTCTCTAAAATGGGTTGAAGTAATAATGAAAAAGGTAGTACATCCGCTATGTTCGCAGGCGGAGGAAGCGCGATTATATTGGCAGCAATACTTGCTATTGATTCGTCGATTGTACTAAAAACAGAAGCGCAAGCACAAAGTGCACTAGATGCATCCTTGTTGGCCGCTATCATCCGTACAGATCTTTCGGATGCAGAAAAAGCCGAATATGGGCGCACGCTCTTTCTACAAAATATGCCTATTGATAATGAGGAGCGCCTAATCTACTCGCTCGAATCTACGGGCGAAAACATGTATGATGCCAATGTAAATGTTTTAACAGAGCTACCCTTTGCTGGAATCATTGGTGTAAACGATGTTGTCATAAATGCAGGCTCTACAACGGAGTTCTCAGTAGCCGAAATAGAGGTTCCAGCAGACGCTCCAGGCGATGATGGATCACCTTCCTTTCCAAATGTTATGGGAGATGCCTGCATCATTTTAACAGGGACGCAGCAATGGCAATCTGGTTTGCTAATGAATAGCGGTTCAAAAATTGCCTCTGATGAATGTGAAATTCATGTTCACAACCCTGGGTCCAGTGCAGTTACCGTCAATTCTAATATTGTCCTCGACGTCCCAAAAGTCTGCGTCGCAGGCAGCGGCGGAACAGATAATCGCAACTCTCAAGATTTGCAAAATGGTGACCCTATCGAATATGGCTGTGAGCCAGAGGCCGTCCCTTATCCGAATGGTGTCCCTGCATATGATACATCGGGCTGTGATTATCAAAATTTGAACTTTGACAATCAAAATGAAATCACACTTCACCCTGGCGTTTATTGCGGCTGGCTTAACTTCAACCTCAACAGCTTAAGCAAGAAGGTTCATATGGAGCCTGGTGTTTATGTGCTAAAAAATGGTGGCTGGAACGTCAATGGTGGAACATGGACAGGTCAAGGTGTGACTTTCTACTTTGATAGCAGCAATAGAGTACAATTTAATTCAGATACAAGCGTGGACATTTCCGCCCCTGCAACGGGTGACTATGCGGGTATTGTCATGACAGATGGTCCAAATGTCGGAAATTGGCCGCAGAGTTTCATCTTAAATTCCGCGAGTAATTTCAGGCTAACAGGATTGGTCAATATGCCAAATCGTAATGTGACGCTTAACAGCGACTCAACGGTACATGATGACTATTTTGCTTTGGTGGCCAAACAATTGATCATCAACAGCAATTCCTCCATAAACCAAAGCCGGGTAGAAAATGCCCCCAGCACAGTCGGAACAGGTGACTTTTCTGATAGTGGCACCGCAGGTGGTGGCACATCAGGCGGAAGTGGAAATCAATCGGGTTCATCCACAACCACGATCGAAGTTGCAGTATCTGGCCCAAGCGCCAGCGCTGGTGCAGAATTTGACGTTGAGGCTATTTTGCGCCGCTAAACAACGCCGCATTAAACATTCAAAGCCGCCGCAATCTTGCGGCGGCTTTTATTTATCCAGATATTACGCTGAGAAAATCAATGCCATATCGCTCAAACTTGACGTCCCCCACCCCTGATACGCCAAGCATATCAGCGCGGCTGGCGGGCCGTTTACGCGCCATATCTATCAAGGCGGCATCTGAGAAAATCACATAGGCGGGAACCCCTGATGCGCGGGCCAGTTCCGTACGGCGAGCCTTAAGGCGCAAAAGCAAAGCGCGGTCCGCCTGCCCTAATTCGCTCTCACTTGGGCCGTCCCTGCGTCCGCGCGCGCCATTCGCTTTGCTTTGGCTTGCCTTGGCCCGTTTCTGATCCGCCGCTATATCCCGGCATTTAAAGATTGCCTCGCCAGATAATATAGCGCGCCCCTCTGGCGTTACACTCAGCACCCCGTAGCGTTCCAGATCACTGTGGATAAGCCCCGCATTTATAGCTTGCCGCATCAAAGCTTGTAAAAAGGGTTTGCCCATATATTTGCCTTGGCCAAAAACATCTAAGCGGTCATGCCCTAAATCCAGAGCGCGCTTAACGGATGCGCCGCGCACTATATCGGAAATATAGGCTGGCCCGTACCGTCCGCCCGTCGCCTCTATCGCGCCGAGCACATGGCGAATATGCTCTGTGGAATCGACCATTTTAGGTGGGTTTTCACAATTATCGCAATTGCCGCATAGATCCGATGTCTGCCCAAAATATTGCATCAATATTTGACGCCTGCACGTACTGGCTTCGCAAAAGGAAATGAGCGCGTCCAACCGCTTAAGCTCGCGCGCCTGATGGTTTTCATCACTGCCATCATCGCGGATAAATTGTCCGCGCAAACGCACATCATCCATACCAAAAATCAGATGGGATAAAGCCTGCCCCCCATCACGCCCCGCCCGTCCAATTTCTTGGTAATAGGCCTCCATGCTGGACGGTAAATTCATGTGAAAGACAAAGCGTATATCTGGCTTATCTATCCCCATTCCAAACGCAATCGTGGCAACCATAGTCACAGCCTCTTCGGCCATAAATCGCTCAAGATTGGTAAAGCGGTCTCCCGCCTCCATACCGGCATGGTAGGGCAAAGCTTTATAGCCATTTTGCTGTAATAATGTCGTCACATTTTCTGTCGTTTTACGCGATAGGCAATAGACAATGCCCGACTGCCCCTTAACGCTCTGCATTAAAGCTAAGAGCTGTTGATTGCGCCCCTTAGCGGGCGAAACAGCCAAGCTAATATTTGGACGGTCAAAACCATGCACGATAGTTTTACCCCTTATGGTTCCCTTTCCAGCGCCCGCCTCACGGCCAAAAAGATTGGCGGCAATATCCTCACGGGTGAGCGCATCTGCCGTCGCGGTAAAGGCGGCAATGCGCGCATTTGGAAAGAGGGTTTTTAGCTCTTGAAGCTGCGCATATTCAGGACGAAAAGCAGGCCCCCATTTAGACACGCAATGAGCCTCATCAATGACGAACATGGCGGGATCAAGGGCTGTAATCGCCGCAATCATGCGCGGGCTCATCAGGCGCTCTGGCGACAAATATAGCAATTTAGCTTTGCCATTATCATTATACTCACTTGCAAGAGAGCTGGCCCCATTGGCGTTATCAAGACCGTGGGTCACGCTGCGCCATTGCGCAACATTTTCGGCGCGAGATTGGCCAGAATGAATGGCCGCAACATTGATCCCATTGGCCCGCAGACCTGCCACTTGATTATCGATTAAAGCAACAAGCGGAGAGATAATGATCGTTGGTTTATCAAAAAGCAGCGCTGGAATTTGATAACATAATGACTTACCCGCCCCCGTTGGCATAACCGCCAAAAGGTTTTCTCCAGAGACGATGTCGTCAATAATATCCTCTTGACCAAGGCGAAAGCTATCAAAACCAAAGACAGACTTTAAAACGGATTGAGCGGGTGACATATTCCAATCATTGGGCAGCTTCGCGGCTGATATCAACCGAAAACGTCAAGCTTTTCGACTGTTAATAGCTATATTTAAGCCGCACGCCATATGTGCGCGGCGCGCCCCGAAATGTGGTGGCTCCGAAAAACCGAAACGCCGAAGTCGCATAATCTGAATCTGTCAAATTACGTCCCCAAAACCCAATTTCTGGGCCTGTTGGCAAGCCCAATGTCAGGCTCGCATCAACTGTCCAATAGCTGTCCTGAATAAAGGCGCTCGCGCTTTGTTCATCTGCCCCTGTTGTGAAATCACTGACATATTTGCTCGAGGCTGCCAAACCCATAGTAACGCCGTCCTGCATCAAAAGATTATAATCTGCCCCCAGCACTAAAGATGTGTCCGAAGCAAAAGGAAGCTCATCCCCGTCAAGCGCTGGCCGCTCTGCATCCTCAATCTCAGTATCGAGTAATGTCAAAGCTGCAAATAAATTGAAATGAGGCCTTGGGCTTAGCTGGCCTTCTAGCTCAATCCCAGCAGATTTTGCGGCTTCAAAATTAGACAGTGAATTTAGTCCAACTTGCTCGCCATTTTCTAATGTCACGGTCTCAAAAAACCGAGCTTGAGGATTGTCATAATCGGCATAAAAGGCCGCAATATTCAGGCTATAAATATCATCGGACAGTTTCACGCCTATTTCAAAATTATCGACGGTTTCCGCTTCAAACAAACCCGCATCATCAAAATGGGACGCATTATTGATGACTTCGCCATTAAACCCGCCGCTCTTAAAACCATTGGCATAATTTGCATAGGCCTTAGCTTTTTGCGTGAGCGCATAGGTCAGACCGACATTGCCGCTAAACCGCGTATCCGTAATTTCATTGCGGCCAATCGCTGGGCCGACCGTGACGTCTGCGCCCGTGCCATCAGTTTCAAATTGGTTGTTTAACCCAACTGTCGCCGCCGCATCGTCAAATATGTGGCGTCCCTCACCACTGCCTTCAATCTCTTCATATGTAAGGCGCGCGCCCCAAATCAAATCAAGTTTGGGCGTGAGGTGATAATTGTTATGGGTAAACAAAGCCGCCGTTTGGCGCTCTTGGCTGATAAGAGATTGAAGCGCATTCCCCGTTGCGCCCGCTGGACGATCTGCTGCGCCAACACGGCGATCCGCAGCAATATAATTACAACTGCCTTGCAGAGTTTCCAGATCAAGCACCCCGCACCAGACGCGATAATCTTGGTCGAAATCCTCATCTTCCAAATAAAGACCAACAAGGCTTTCATATTTTTCACCTGAACGGCTCGCGCGCAATTCTTGGCTAAATTGCGTAAAATCACGATCATATGACAGATTTGCATTCCCCGACAAAGATGGGACGCTTACAGAAAAGTCCTGCAATCCGCCAAAGTCAAATCCATATTGCTGATTATACTCTTCAAAAGCCGTGAGAGACGTTAGCTCAAAACTGCCAAAATCATGGTTGATCTCAATGCTAGCTCCGTAAAATTCATTATCTGTATCTTGAACGCCGCTCGGCCCAACAGAGATTTCATGATCATTCAAATCCAAGCCCTCATTACGCGCGGATGGATTAATCCCATTATCCTCAGCATAATGCAGATTAAGAAGCAGCTGCGTATCATCGCTGGGCGTCCAAAGCCCAAGCGCGCGCAGGCCAAACTCATCGCGCTCTCCGCCCGCCTCAGACGGGGCCGCCACGCCCTCTTGCGTAACGACATTATCAATCAAAGCACTTTGCGACAAATATCGCCCAGACAGGCGCAGCGCGAAATCTTCATGCACAGGCAGATTTGCAGCCGCATTTAAATTAACGTGTTCAAAATTTCCTAGCTCGGCACTAACATAGCCCTCGCTCTCATCATCTGGGCGCTTTGATATAAAGTTAATTGCGCCCGCCGTCGCATTGCGGCCATAAAGCGAGCCTTGCGGCCCCTTAAGCACTTCTGCGCGCTCCAGATCAAATAGGAGCGGCCCAGTTTGCACATTGGTCGCTTGGAATACCCCGTCCACATAAACCGCCGCCGCCGTCGGCGTTAAAGCTTGATGATCTACCGCGCCAATACCACGAATTTGAAAGACAATTTGATTGCCATTGGCAACAGCCGCCTGCACGCCCGCTAGGCTTTGCGTAATCTCTTCGGCGCTATCAAGACGCGACAGGCCCTCTCCGTCCAAAACGCTAAGGCTAAAAGGCAAATCCGCCGCGAATTGCTCCGTCTTGGTGGCTGTTACAATCACGTCATTGCCCAGCTGCGGGCTGACGATTTGGGCATTAGCCTGACTGGCCGCAAAAGCTAAAATAGCCACGCAGCAAGAACGCATCGATTGTGTAAAAGTAAATGTCATTGAGATCAGGCCTACATCCATGGGGAAATTACGAAGCATGGCTTTGCCAAACCTCGCCTGCCTTGTCACGCTTTGTTTGCCTTATTTTACATATTATCGGCAGGCGAAGTTAATTGTTGGCCGTGCCAATAAAGGCTAAAAAACGCATCGTGCATATGGCCCTGCCATGTTAAAGCAAGCGCTTTATAAAGACTCACTTATGACAGCTAACGACTCATATAAAGACTCATATTCTGGCACGGCGCCCACCAGCACGGCACAAAGCCTAGATAGCGCTCCGCGTTCGGCAGGGGCCGCTTTTGCTGCGCAATTAAAGCAAGACCAAAGCAAACGCAGTCAGGCGCGCACTGTAAAACCCTTGCGCGAGCTTTGGCCCTTTATTGCCCGTTATCCGCTAACCATTACAGCCTTTATCGTCTTCATGCTGCTCGGCGCAGCGCTGACTCTGTCCATTTCCCTAGCCCTTAAAGTCATCGTCGATTGCGGCTTTAGCGGCGATGCAGGCCCCGCTATCTATTGCGCGCGCTTTTCCATTGGCGCGCCATCTGAGATGGGTTCATATTTCAAATTTGCTATCCTTATAGGCTTGCTGACCGCCCTATTTGGAGCGCTGCGCTTTTACTATATCAGCCTATTAGGACAGCGCGTTATCACCGATTTGCGCAAAGCCGTTTATGACAAGCTGACATGGCTCTCTCCTGAATTTTTTGAGCGCGTCCATACGGGCGAAGTTCTCTCGCGCCTAACAACGGATACAACCCTAATTGAAACTGTGATCGGCAGCTCTGTCTCATTTGCCCTGCGCTCCATCGTAACAGCCATAGGCGCTTTGATCATTATGTTTTGGTTTAGCTGGAAGCTCTCCCTCATGGTGTTTTGTATCGGCCCGATAATCTTAATCCCCGCTGTCTTGATCGGCAGACAAATCAGTAAGCTCTCGCGCAGTTCCCAAGACAATTTGGCCGCAGCCTCAGCCCGCGCAGCAGAGAGCCTTAGTGCAATCCAAACCGTGCAAGCCTTTACCCGTGAAGCCGATGAGCGTGCAGGATTTGCCAGCGCCGTAGAACGAACATTTAACGCCCATAAAAAACGTCTTTTAGTGCGCAGTCTCATGACCTTGATTATTTTTGGCTTAGGCATGAGCGGCATGATTGCCGTGCTCTGGCTGGGTGCCAATGAAGTTCAATCAGGCCAAATGGAGAGCGGTGATTTGGTCGCCTTTGTCTTTCTTGCCATGTCTTTGGTCTCCAATATTGGCTTTTTGACCAATACATGGACAGAGCTATTGCGCGCCTCTGGCGCAACCCAGCGCGTTATGGAACTGCTTGGACAAACGCCCATCATCGCTGCCCCAAGCCGCCCCGCGCAGCTAGACATGCGCAATCCAGCCATCACATTTGACGCTGTAAGTTTTGCCTATCCTTCGCGCCCTGACTTACCTGCCTTAAAAGAGGTTAGCTTTGACATTGCGCCGGGCGAAACCGTTGCGCTCGTTGGCCCGTCTGGCGCGGGGAAGTCGACAATCTTTCAGCTTCTTTTACGCTTTTATGACCCCCAATCTGGCACAATCACGCTAAGCCAGACGCCGATTAACACCGCCTCACCTCAAGATTTACGCCGCCAATTTGCGCTCGTGGCGCAAAACACGCCGCTCTTTTCTGGTACGCCGCGCGATAATATCGCCTATGGCCGTGAAGGCGCCGCGGGCGAGGTCACAGAGGCCGAAATTATCTCTGCCGCCAAAGCCGCCTTTGCGCATGATTTCATCATGGCCCTGCCCGACGGCTATGACAAAGAGCTGGGCGAGACAGCCGCCACCCTATCGGGCGGACAACGCCAACGTCTGGCCATTGCCCGCGCCATTTTGCGCGATGCGCCCATTTTGCTGCTGGACGAAGCCACGAGCGCGCTTGACAGCGAAAGCGAGCGCGCCGTGCAACGCGCCTTTGACGCCATGGCCAAAACCCGTACCAGCCTCATCATCGCGCACCGTCTCTCAACCGTGCAAAATGCAGACCGCATCATTGCCTTTGATCAAGGCCGCATTGCCGAACAAGGCACACATGACACGCTTATGAAAAAAGGCGGGCTTTATGCCAAATTAGCAAAAATTCAACTATCTGAAAGCTAGTTAACTATCGTTTCAAACTCAGATAATTTGGCGATAAATTCGCCAATATTTTCACGCACGGCCCCTTCATTCGCCAAACGTACACGTGTCACTCCCACAAAGGCATCTCCTACTGTGGCTGTGTAAGGCGTTGAAACTGTTTCTTCCATTACGATTTTTCCGCCACTATCTCTAACGATGTAGTTTACTTGAGCTGTGACCGTCATATCCAACCCCAAAGCAGGCTGCTTAAGATGAACAAGGCTCGGCAAGACAGTGTACTTTCCTTCCATTTCAGCAAACATACCATTCTGGCGCAAAGCTTCTTCCAATGCCTGAGACAAATTTTCGTCCGAGACTTGTCCTTTAAATGCGCTTTCTATGAGCTTGAAAATGCGACGAGTACTACAACCAAGACCTATACACATGCCATTCATAGCACAATAGGCGCGTCAAAAGTTCCTATCGAGAACGTTGAATCTGTTACACCCCAGGCTGCTTTCGAAGCTGTTTTTGAAGATGTATTTATAAGTTTTCTAAAAGACATGAATGAAGCAAATATGATAGCTTGGCATAATCCAATCCACCCCATCAGCTTAGCGCCCTAATATTCACCTATGCGGTACATGACTTCATTACGGCGCATGAATTTTGGCACGAAAGGCGCATTGTAAAAGGCATATATTGGCGCGCCCTCGATCTTGATTTCGGGATATTGCTTCAGCGCGGCGTCTAACTCTTGGCGGTGGGATTGTAGGTTTTTTACATCCCACCCACCGTTAAACCTTATGGCTATGGCGCGGTAGGAGCTAAGCTCTTCAATGCTAATCAAATCGTTTTCTGGCGCGGGTAAATTTTCGCGCCCATATTGAGACGGCATACGAAAATCAACCGTCCAGCTTTGCTGCCCTTCATCCGTGTTCTCTTGATGGCGGCTCTCTTGATAGCGGCCTTCTTGCGGAATTTGCGTCACTGGCGCGGTCATGGCGATTTTTTCGCTGCGCGCATTATCACCAAAAATAAACCCTGCCAACACTCTAAAAGCATCATTGGCCGCATCGGCGCGCGCGCCAGTAACGCTCACCTTAGCGATAAGGCTACTGGGATATTCTCGGAGCTCAATATTCTTACCCAGCTCTCGCTGCACAATATAATCAGGAATATCAGCCGCCATAGCGCGCGAGCCTCCCAAAAGCATAATGCCCGCCAGCGCCATAGCCGTAATTACGAGCTGTCGTATCATATAAATCATAAGCTAGCTACGCGAGCCTAACCTGTTTGGATGCGTTCATGAGGGCTATGACATTGGATTGCAACTTATTTACTGACGGATAAATTCGCCGTTAAAGCGTAGCTGAGGACACGCCAAAATAGCTAATATGAAAGGTGAGCGCAGCATGGGAGGGATCAAGCTGATAATTGCCATCGCTAATGGCAATCGCGGCCTGTGTCTGCGGGACTTGCGTTAGGCTTGCACAACATGACAAGACGAGTGCAGCCCCTACAGAAACTCAAGGTTCTAAAAAAATCACGCCCAGCCATAAGCCGCTCCAAATATAAAAGAAAAACACGCGTCCATATAAGCTATATACGTAACACAAATCCGCCTAGCCCGCCTTCATATTGGCACGCAGAATTAAAGCTGTTTTAAAGCGCTAAAAAAATCCACATATTTGCGCATTCTTATCTTGCAGCGCGCAGCACTTTGACATAAACCCGCCAACGGAGACGTGGCCGAGTGGTCGAAGGCGCTCCCCTGCTAAGGGAGTATGGGCCAAAAGCTCATCGAGGGTTCGAATCCCTTCGTCTCCGCCACTACCTTCTGGCACAAACCACCCTATCCGATACACTCATAAAAACCGCCCTACTAACGGGGAGTTAGTATCAACACGTCGAAAGTTCAGACAAAATGCTAAAACTGAATGGAATATTGTGACGGCAGCCATGTGCTCTTAAATCAAGACCCTAAGCTAAACTGCACATGCAGCGGTTAACGTGACAAAGCCCATTTTTTAACCCCATAAAAAAAGGGCCGTTGAAATCAACGGCCCTAAGTTCATTTGATTTTGAACTAGCTTTAGAATGTATAGCTAGCACCAAAGACGACACGACGGTCTGTGATACCTTCGTAGCACAATAGTCCA
>JALZUP010000215.1 GCA_023301505.1 Robiginitomaculum sp. | reverse complement strand
GGCTATGGCCCGATAGAAATCGCTTTTACAGGCGGGGAGCCTTATCTAAATCCTGACTTTAACACGATGTGCGATATGGCGCTAAGCCGAGGGCATAAAGTTTTGGTTTTAACGAATGCGATGAAACCTATGATGCGCCCGCGCGTGCAAAAGGCCCTGCTAGAGCTACATGCCCGTTTTAAAGATAAGCTGACATTGCGCGTCAGTCTGGATCATTTCACCGCCGAAGGTCATGATGCAGAGCGCGGCGAAGGCAGTTTCGCCAAGGCTTTGACGGGGCTAAGCTGGCTAAATGATCACGGTATTGCGCTTAATATTGCGGGCCGCGCTATGTTCTCTGAAAATGAGGCCCAAGCGCGCGCAGGCTATGCGGGTCTTATCTCCGCTCATGGCTGGGCGATTGATGCAAGCGACCGCGCCGCTGTGCTGCTCTTTCCAGAAATGGATGAGCATGTCGACGTGCCTGAAGTGAGCACAAAATGCTGGAAGATACTCGATGTGTCGCCTCAAAGCATGATGTGTGCTGACTCACGCATGGTCGTCAAACGCAAAGGCGCAGAAGCCCCTGCTGTCTTAGCCTGCACATTATTATGGGATGACCCGCAATTTGAGCTGTCTCAAACGCTTGAAAAAGCGCGCAAGCCCATCAAGCTCAATCATCCCCATTGCGCCAAATTCTGCGTTTTAGGCGGCGCAAGCTGTAGCGCATAAGCACGCAGTTCTATCACTTGCGTTTTATCGCTTCGCGGCTCTAGCCTATTAAAAAACTACATCGCAAAATGTTTGGACAGGCGAAGTCCTTGCGCCTGATAATGAGAGCCGCCTTCGCCATATAAGCTATCGGGCGGGGCGAGCATAGGCTCAAAGTCAAGCCGGGCGACAGGCTGACCATGTTCAAGAATAAATGGCACATCGCGCCCGCGCACTTCAAGGACAGCGCGCGAGCCTTGCCCGCCTGCCGCTTCAATGCCAAATCCTGGATCAAAGAAGCCCGCATAATGGGCACGAAATTCCCCAATCTCTAAAGCAACAGGGGCCATTTCGGCGGCCTGTCCGCGCGGAATTTGAACGGATTCTTTGGAGGCCAAAATATAAAACTCTTCTGGATCAAGGATTAGCCGGCGCGCATCACTGCGCATAATCGGCTCCCAAAAATCACGCGCCTTATGATCACGGCCCGCCAAATCAACCAATCCCGCATGACGGCGCGCGCGCCAGCCCACAATATCGCTGCCCGCTATGCCCTCTAAATCTATCGAGACGGTTTCGCTGCGCAGAAAATTTGACGCCCCTTCCCGAAAGCGCGCCTGCACCAGACGATCGCCAGAGCGCGCCAGCACGGAAAAAGTTCGCGGGGCAATTTCGACATAGAGCGGGCCGCTATAGCCCGCCTCAATCTGATCAAAGCCTTCAGCATAATCAGTTAAAACGCGCGTGAAAACATCAAGCCGCCCCGTGGAGCTTTTCGGGTTTGCCGCCGCGCTGACATTTTTAGGCAAATTTAAGCCCTCTCGCAGCGGCGCGAGATAAACACAGCCTGTTTCAAGCACCGCCCCATCCGTCAGCTTAACCTCATGCATGGCAATATCATCTTTTAAGCACTCGCTCACCCGCCGCCCGCGTCCGGGCAAAAAGCTCGCCCTGAGGCGGTAAGCCGTCTCGCCTAAAGATAAATCAAGACTGGCGGGCTGAATTTGAGAAGGCTGGGCGCGTAACAGCCCGGCTCCTATATGGCTAGGCGCGCTATCAGGCGCGCTGCCAGACGCCTCTATTGGCGCTGCGAGTCCCGTAATAGCCCCGCTCTTAATCAAGGCGCGGATAGATTGCTGTGGATAAATGCCTGAAGTCACCTAGGTTTAGCCCTTTAATAATTCTAAAAGCCTTATGTCACGTCAATCCTTTGATGTGAACTGCAAAGAGTCTTCGCCTAACGGGGTATAAGGCTTGCAAGCGTTGCAAAAGAGCGTCATTGTAAGGCTGTCTTTGGGACAAGGCACATAACTAATTTATTAGACGAGGTCTTTTACGGGGCCGAGAGGGACGCTGGGACATGGAACACTCGAACCAAATCGCGCAAACCACTACCGACAATATGACCGTGTTTGAACGCAAAACACGCGATGTTATTGTACGCGTGGAGCCTGATTTTCTGCATGAGCAATCCAGCCCGTCAGATGATCGCTATATCTGGGCCTATACGGTCGAGATTGAAAATCAAAGCGCGGCCCCCTTACAAGTTGTTGAGCGCTGCTGGAATATTGCTGATAGCCGCGGCCAAACTCAAGAAGTTCGCGGCGCAGGTGTTGTCGGAGAACAGCCCGTCTTACAACCCGGCGAAGTGTTTCGCTATACATCAGGCGCGCCTTTATCAGCCCCCTCTGGCATGATGCATGGCACATATCGTCTTGAAAATCCGCAAGGCGAGCGCTTTGACGTTGATATTCCTGTCTTCTGTCTTGATAGCCCGCATCAAAGCCGCATTTTCAACTAGCGCGCTTCATTTATAAGCTCATATCAAAAGCCATCGCGAGATGGCTTTTTTGCTTTAACCTCTTCTCGCTTTACCCCTTGCGCAAAACAGCCTAGAGACGATCTATGCCAGATTTACGCCCTGTCTTATTTGTTATCGGCCTGATGGTCGGCGCGCTTGGCGTTTTAATGTTCATCCCAATGGCGGTTGACCTGATTTACAAAGACCGTAGCTGGCAAGCTTTTTTGATCTCAGGCCTGATGACCACCTTGCTAGGCGCGACCTTGGCTTTTGCCGCCCGCGCGCCAGCCGCGGATCTGCGCGCGCGCGGCGCATTTGTTCTGACCACATGTAGCTGGATCGCCTTATGTCTGGTCTCCGCCATTCCGCTCTATCTCGCCCCAATTGGCGTGGATATGACCGATGCGATATTTGAGGCCACCTCAGGCATTACCACAACAGGGTCGACCGTTTTTACAGGCCTAGATAATATGCCCAAAGGCGTGCTGATCTGGCGCGCCATTTTGCAATGGATTGGCGGCATCGGTATCATTGTGACCGCCATGGCCATTTTGCCTATGCTGGGCATTGGCGGGATGCAGCTCTTTCGGCTGGAGAGCTCAGATGTGAGCGAAAAAATCCTGCCCAAAGCAGCCACAATCGCCAAGGGCATTACCCTCACCTATCTGGCGCTCACTGGACTTTGCGCGCTTGGTTATAGGATGACAGGCATGGGCGGGTTTGACGCCATTGCCCACGCCATGACAACAATTGCTACGGGCGGCTATTCTACATCTGATGCATCGCTAGGCGGATTTAGCGATGACGGGGCAGATTTAGTCTGTATTGCCTTTATGATGGCGGGCGCGATGCCCTTTGGGATATATTTGATGATGGTTGGCTTTGGCGGCACGCCGCGCACGGCCTTAAAAGATCCGCAAATGCGCGGCTTTGTGCTTGTCGTCAGCCTGATGATTTTTATCATGACCCTCTCGCTCTATATTGGCGAGCAATATGCGGGCCTAACAGGGCTCCGCCCAGCCGCTTTTAATACAATCTCGATCATTACAGGAACAGGTTTTGCCACGGAGGATTATAATAGCTGGGGCAGCTTTGCTGTGGCCGCCTTTTTTGTCTTTATGTTTATTGGCGGCTGCGCGGGATCAACGGCGTGCAGCGTGAAAATATTTCGCTACCAAGTCGCCTTTGAAGCGCTGCGCTCTTATCTGCACCGCATGCCGCGCCCCAATACAGTCTCGCCCATGCGCTATGGTGGCCGCCCCTTGCCCGAAGCCATCGTCTATTCTGTCATGGGATTTTTCTTTTTATTCTTTGCCTGTTTTGCAATCACGGCTGTTTTGCTGTCCATGACAGGTCTTGACCCGATCACAGCATGGAGCGCCGCTGGCACATCTTTGGCCAATGTCGGCCCCGGCCTTGGCGAGATTATTGGCCCAGCGGGAAATTTCCGCACCCTGCCCGATAGCTCAAAATGGATATTGATGTTTAATATGATTTTAGGACGGCTAGAAATTATCACCGCCCTTGTCCTGCTCACGCCCAGCTTTTGGCGCGCTTAGGCTAAATCAGTCTTGTAATCAGCCTGTTAAACCACCTTATCCAAAATCATCTGGCGTGAAGGCATAATCCGTGCCGCAAAAATCGCATTTGGCTTTAATTTCGCCCTGCTCAAACATGCTCTCGCGCTCGCTTTTTTCAAATGCGCCTAATGTCGCCACAAGCCGTTCGCGTGAGCAGCCACATTTGGCCATAATGGGCTGGGCCTCCATGAGGCGCACGCCATCTTCATGAAAGAGGCGGTAGAGAATATCATGGCTGCTCAGATCAGGATCGAGCAATTCCGCATCTGTGAGCGTGTGAAATAAGGCGCTGGTTGTCTCCCAAGCCTGCGCCGTTTCCCCGCGCGCCCTATCGCCTGCAATTTGCTGGATCATCATAGCGCCGCCGCGCCATGTCGCCTCTTGCCCTGATTTTTGTATCTGCCCGACCGAGAGCTTAATGCGGGTGGGGATTTGCTCAGATTGCGCAAAATAATGCTCCGCGCAAGCGGCAAGGCTGCCGCCCTCAATGGCAGATAGGCCCTGATAGCGGTCCATATCGGCGCCCTGATCAATCGTCATGGAAAATGTGCCCTTGCCGATTAAGCTAACAGCATCAGGCCGAGGGTCATCCTCTAGCAGGCGCGCTAAGGCCTCATCATTATAACGGGCATAGGCGCGCAAATGCCCAGATGTACTACAATCTGCGACAATTAAAGAGACCGCCCCCTCATTCGTGCCGTGACATTGTATTAAAAGGCGGCCGTCAAATTTAAGGCTGCGCGCGACAAGGGCGGCAACCATGGCCGCCTCTCCCAAAATACGCGCCACAGATTCAGGATAATCATGCCCCCTCAGCGCGCCGTCCAGCGCCTGCCCCAGACGCAAAACACGTCCGCGAATAGGTTGCCCATCTATTTGAAAAGCAGCAACGGCATCTTCGCCATCATTGCCAGGTTTTATAGGTGGAGCCGTCATTGATTTTGGCGATTTAGGCGCAGATTTGCGATCATCTGACATAATTTATCCCTTAAAGGCTAGCTATCAAAGCACCATTTAATAACCGCTTTTTGCGCGTGAAGGCGGTTTTCTGCCTCATCAAAAACGGCCGATTGCGGGCCGTCTATAACGCTAGCAGCAACTTCTTCGCCGCGGTGCGCGGGCAGGCAATGCAAAAATAAAGCGTCATCATTTGCCGCGCTCATCAATTTATCTGTGACTTCATAAGGCGCCAAATCAGCCAGACGTTTCGCCCCGTCCTTATCGCCCATAGAGACAAATGTATCGGCGATAACAACATCGGCCCCGCGCGCGGCGGCAAATGCATCATCCGCGGTGACAATATTAGCGCCCATTTGCCCTTGCGCGCGTGCCAATTCTTGGCCGTTTATATTATAGCCGCGCGGAGTGGCCACGCGCAGTTTAAAGCCAAATTTAGCCGCAGCATAAGCAAAGCTAAGCGCTACATTATTGCCGTCGCCAACCCAAGCTAGCGTTAAATCAGATAGGGTGCGCCCGCGCTCTTCAAGCGTTTGAAGATCGGCCATAATCTGGCAGGGATGATTTAAATCGGTCAGGCCATTAATAACAGGCACATCACTATTACGGGCCAAGGCCAATAACGTATCATGACTATTGGCGCGCAGCATAATTCCATCAACAAAGCGCGAGAGGACTTTGGCTGTATCTTCAATCGTTTCCCCGCGCCCCAATTGCATATCATTTGAGGTCGCTGTGATAGAGCTGCCGCCGAGCTGACGCATCCCCATATCAAAAGAAAAGCGCGTGCGCGTTGAGCTTTTCTCAAATATCAGCGCCAGCGTATGGCCCGCGCAAGGCGCGTCTTTATCGGCCGCGCCTTTGGTCAGGCCTTTGCGCGCCGCCTTACGCTTATGCGCTTCATCTAATATGGCGCGCAGCTCGCTGGCAGGAATATCAGCAAGAGATAGAAAATGCTTTGGAGTTTTTGTGGGCATAAATCCTCTAGGCTTTAAGACGCCAGCCTGATTTTAAAACCATCAGAACAGCGGTGAATAAAATAATAATCAGGCTTAATAAGAAAACTGCGCCAATCATAAGATTGCCTTCATGCTCCCCCGTAAAGCCATAGCGAAAGCCATCAATCATATAAAACATCGGATTCGCAAATGAGATATTTTGAAATGTTTGTGGCAAGACAGAAATTTTATAAAATGTGCCAGATAGGAAGCTAAGCGGCATAATGATGAAATTATTGACCACCGCCATCTGGTCAAATTTTTGGGCCCATAAGCCGACTAAAACGCCAAACATTCCCATAATCAGTGAGGCCGCAAGACCGTAAAATATTATCGCCCAAGGATGAGTGATAATCAGCGGCGCGCTCTCAGATAGATTTAAAATCGGCACAAAGATCGCAAGGCCCACACCCGTAAAGAGTCCAACCGCAATGCCCCGCGTCATAGCTCCGCCAATATAGCCTAGCGCGATTTCCGTGGATGAGAGCGGCGGCATAAGCACATCATTAATAGCCCCCATCATTTTGCCCTGTAAAATAGAGCTACTACTATTGGCCGAGGCATTATTTAAAATGCCTAGCATAATTAGACCCGGCGCTAAAAAAGCGACAAAATCATCCATGCCAGCGCCCGCCGCCCCTGCTGCTGCCCCTGTACGGTTAGCAGAGAAAGCAAAGACGAAAATAATCATATAAAGCAAGTTAGACGTCATTGGCGCGAGCAAGGTTTGCGGCATGATTTTAGCAAAGCGGCGCACTTCTTTTTTATAAAGTGTCCAAAGGCCCATCCAGTTCACAGCGCCAAATTCACGTATTTTCGCAGGCGGGTTTAAGCGCGCGCTCATATCCGTTTCAGATAGAGTGTTGCTGGCCGCTTTTACGGATATATTTGAAGGGCTGTTCACAGCTAGGCTCCGACCAAAAGAGGCGACTAGCATATGGCGCGCGCAGCCTCAAGCACTTCGCGAGCCGTCAAGGCTAAATTTCTGACTATCCCCATAATTATGCTCAAAACGACGATTTAAAACACAATATGTAGAAATCTGTGGATAGAGAGCAGCCCTATCTTGTGTATGGAAAACAATCAGATACGATATGTAGATATTTTAAGGGACCACATGCCGCGCAGGCACAACATTTAGGGGGAAACTATGGCTTGGACCGAAGATCGGGTCGAAATTCTAAGCAAATTATGGGCTGAAGGCCTGTCAGCGAGCCAAATTGCGAAGCAGCTTGGCGGCGTGACACGTAATGCTGTTATCGGCAAAGTTCACCGCTTAGGCTTATCTGGCCGCGCAACGCCGTCTCGCCCAGCCAAGCGCAAAGTGGCCGCGCCGCGAACCAGACAAACCACAACGCCTAAAGCGCCAGCTATCCGCAAACCGCGCCCTACTGCGCCGGTTTATATGCCTCCTCCGCCTCCCCCGCTTGAAGCCAAGCTTATGCCAAATGGAGAATTTGCGACGATTTTGACAATTACTGACTCGACCTGCAAATGGCCGATTGGTGATCCGTCAACGGATGATTTTCGCTTTTGCGGACGCAATACAGATGCAAGCTCTGGTCCCTATTGCAGCGCACATTCCAATGTTGCCTATCAGCCAGCGCGCAAGCGCGGGGCAACCGTTAAGTCTATCGCCACCCCGACACGGCGTGCTTTGAACTAGGCGCTGATTTTTTCAGCTGCTGCCATAGCACTCGGCGATCAAAGGCGGTCTCACTTTAGGTGAGGCCGCCTTTTAATTTGCCTCAAACTTTAAGTGACTAAAACCGCGCAGGCAGCCTCATCACGCTAGCC
>JALZUP010000214.1 GCA_023301505.1 Robiginitomaculum sp. | reverse complement strand
GCTATTGCTGCTATTGGTGTATTCACAGCGTTTGGTGATGTTGTTCGTGCTCAGGTGGGTACTATGGCCTCTTCTTTAGGTGGCACGACATCAACTGAGGCAACGGATCTGCGTACCCAAGGTGTAGAAGATGCAGGTACTAAAGCTGAGACCAAGGGACTTGACGGGTACGAAGCAAACTAAAGGTAAACTCTTAGCGAAGACAGGGAAGTCTCGTCACTAGTGGTTTTTTAAGAAGGAGGCGTAAGGTATGAGATCGCAAGCAGGTCAGATAATGCCAGTGTCATTGTTTGGCACAGCACTTATCGCACTCACAATGCTGGCTGTGTTCAGTACAGGTCAGGTAAGCACAAAAAAACAGAGACTGAACAATGCAGCTGATGCCGCAGCATATTCTGCTGCTGTTTTCCAGGCGCGTTCACTTAACAGTGTTGCGTATACCAACCGGGCGATGATTGCTAACCAGGTGTTTATTGGACAGATGGTTTCTTTAGCCAACTATTTTAGCTATTGGGATCGAAATATAGAGAACCTAGAGCAGGTGCCTCCTCTTAAACCTTTTGTTACTCCCATTAGTGAAGTGTTAACTTCTGTGAGCGATGGGATCGATCTTTTTGTGGGCTTCTCAGCTCGTACAACTAATGCTGTCAACGGACTGTTGAGTAACCATCAGAAGTTAGTTGCTCAATTTGGTGGAGTTCAAACTAAAGACACAGTGGAGCGAGTACTATCAGAAAATGATCCGGACATTGTTGTAACTCAGCAGGGTGATATCTGGCTGGACGCTAACATAGCATTGTGGCGGAGTTACATGGAACGTAAGTATTCTAAAGAAGATTTGATAGCAAAAGGTCGGATGATAAATGATTCCAGAGACGACTTTACCAATAAAAGAGATTATGAGATCAAAATAGTGCTCGAGCCAAGCAAAATGGAACTCGAGAAACTAGGATACACAGAACTGTCTTGGGAAGAAGACGGCGAGGATGTCAGTTTTAGATGGGATGCTTTGGATATCCTCAGTCTGACAAGGAAAAAAACCGGTTTACTTTCTTTTGAAACCGTAAATGCGTTGCCATTAGGTTGGTCAAGGAGAAGCTTTTCTTCCGACGACTCTAAATACGAGTGTCCAACGTTCCGCGATTGCGACAGAGACGATTACCATCGGAAACACCAGCCAACCGGGACGCTTTCAAGAGAAAACAACAACGAAAGCGTGGGTGGCGGCTTAAAGGTGTGGGATTATCACGAATTAAGAGAACAAGACGAATACGACCCACGATTTGCAGTTACCGTGTCAGTCGCGTATCGAGCTGCTGACTTAGAGACAGCAGATAAGCTACCTGATATCGGATTACCGGCAGCGGAAAGTGGTTTAGGAGATTACTTAGGTCCGGAGCTTTTTCGGTTGGAAACCAGGCCGTTGGGTGATCAGATTGAAGCGATTGCCCGTGCCGAATCATATTTCAGGCGACCCGTAGACAGAGTGGCTGGAAGGTTTGGTGCTGAAAGAAGCGATGACGAATTTGCGAATGTTTGGAATCCGTACTGGGGAGCTCGCATTGTAGACGCCGCATCTGAACGTAATATTGTGCGCGTCGCTAAAGGAGTTGGGCTATGAATCCAAGAAAAGAAAGAGGCTCTGCAATAACTGAATTTATAGTCGCGTTATTCACAATAGTGCCTATGTTCACGCTATTTACGCTAGTCGGTAAACTCAGTGATGCAAAACATGCCGCGCAGGAAGGAGCACGGTATCAGGCCTGGGAGATGACAGTTGATGCCAGCAAAAGTCGTGATGAATTGAAGTCTGAGGTACATCAGAGAATATTTCAGTCCAATTCGTTTATTCAGAGTACAGATGAAGACTCTGATACCGAGATTCATCCAAATAGACATCTGTGGGGAATGCATGGTCAACAAAGCGGGCCTGAAAAAGAGGCATTGTTTAGCTTCGATGAGGAGGGCTACAGCAATACGATGGTAAGTCGTCACGCTGGTACAGCCGTAAACACTTTGGGTGTTACTATTGATCCCGTTGGCGAGTTAGGTATAGATGAGTTTGAAAATAACGATTTATATAACGCTAAAATTGACTTTGCTATTAATGATGTTAGTTGGCTTAGATATGAGGGTGGAGTGGCTTGTGATAGTGGCACGCGAGAAAGTTACCTAGGTTGCATAAGCTCAAATAACGCGCTGTTAGTAGATGATTGGTCTGCTGGATCCCCTGACACGGTGAGTAAACGCGTAGAAGCTCTGAATCCACAGCTGGGTCTATGGGAAACTACGGCCGAAGTGATTGATGCGACGATCACACTCCCGTTTGAGATAATCACGCCGGGCTTTGAAATTTATGATCCATTTGAAGACGTCAAAGAAATAGAAGATGCGCCTGGTTTTGTATTGCCCGACCTGGTGCCAACGCCTCGACTTGGTTCCTATGAAGATCAAGGAATAAAAAAGGCACTAGACTAGTGCGTTATCTGATTTTACTGATAACGCCTTTGCTTTTCGGTTTCGATTTACCGAGAGGATCCTATGTTGATACCGTTGCGGATAAGTATATCCATAACGGGCTTCAGATGGAGGTGCTGTATTTTAAGCACAAGGACTCTCCTGAGGAGTTTGCCTCTGATTTACTTGTAATGCTGGAAAATGAGCCCGGCGAAGTAGTTACTAGTCATCTGAGTAAGAACGTTCTGTCTATTGGGCTTGTTTCTGAAAAAAAATACACATCGGTAACGGTGCAAAGTGATCGGTCTGGCGGTACGGAAGGGTTTCAAACTACAACAAATAAAAAGCAACATAAAATACCTGATCCTCCTTTAGACATATCTCATTCTTTTAATCTGCTTTCCTATACCGCTGATCATGTTGGCCTAACAAAAAAAGAAACCTGGGTTTTTCATTCCAAACGTGACCTGGTTTGGGTAAGGAATCAAATTAAACAACATAATCTAGATGAGATGTATAGAGGCGTGAACGGTAGTACTTTCTACCAAGGTGTTGTTGGCACAAGTAGATTGCAGATTACTGCGAGTGAATTTGAAAACGGTACGGGGTTGGTAATTGTAAAATGAATAATAAGCAGATAGGCAGTGTTTCTACCGAGTGGTTAGTTATATGCGCTCTTTTTTCGATCGTTTTATTTTTGCCTGTAACTGGTGATAAATCAGCCGCCACCGTTATGTTTGAGGCAGTTCAAACTGCATTAGATAATTCCGCATCAATAGTGAGTTTTCCCTAGATGAGTAGATTAAAAAACGCAGCTGTACTTGGTGTCGCGTTATCAATGGGCGGCGCAGGTGTTTATATGTCTAATGACTACATGTCGGCCCAATTGGCCCAAGAAAAAACCAGATTGGAATCAGAGTATCAACAAGAGGAACTCAGCGTTGTTGTTCCGCGTAGGATGATAGAAAAGGGGGAAGTTGTCACAGAAGAGCTTCTTTCTCTACGCAGTATCCCAAGTGACTTTGTACATAGTGATACGGTTCGTGATGTTAATTATGCTAATGCTGTAGGCCAGCGTGCCGCACACAATTTGGACCAGGGTAAACCGATACTTTGGGCGCAACTTGACTTAGGTTCTTTAGGTACCTTTTCGTCAACCATTGGTGAAGGCCGTCGTGCGCTGACTATTTCTGTTGATGAGATAAATTCATTGTCCGGATTTTTACAGCCCGACGACAGCGTAGATTTGTTTTTAACTTATACCGAGAAGACAGATAGAAGTACCCGGTTGCTTATGTCGCAAGTTAGGATTATTGCTACTGGAACAATGACCCGACCACTTCCAGAGGGTGTGGGAGTGCGAAACTTTGGAACGCTGACTGTTGATGTTACTCCTAAACAAGCCGAGCGTTTGATATACGCGCAATCTTCAGGGTCGCTTACTGCGACATTAAAAAACACTGAAGACACCATTGTGTCTCTGGATACTAAGGCGACCAATATGGATAATTTATTTGGGGACAAGCCAAAGCCAAAGAGAAAGGTGCGGCCTAAACCAAAGGCAAAACCTAAAGGGATAGAGTTTATTATCGGGGGAGAAGGCTAATGAGAAACATTTGCATTTTACTTGCGTTAATTTTAATGCCGCTTTCCCTGTCAGCCAATATTGTAAGTTTCACGCCAACGCCGGTAGATATGTTTATTGGCGAAAGCAAGGTATTCAATGAGAGTGATGTGGAGCGGGTGGCTATTGGGGCTGGCGGCTTAATCATGGTTAAGGAGATGGAAAACGACCGGCTGTTAATTGTGGCAGAAAAGGCTGGCAGTACCACCGTTCATATTTGGTACAAGGATGATGCTTCTGCGCCAAAGGCTTATAATATTCGAATTAGTGAAAGTGACCCTGTAACCAGAGTACGTACCGAAAAGATGATTCGGTTTAACGTAAAGTTAATTGAGTTTAGAAAGTCAGCTCTGGAGCAGCTTGGTATTGACTGGTCAAAGAGTATTGACGGCCCAAGCATTGATTTGGGTATTCGTAAGTTTATTGGTCAGCCTAATAGAGCTAATGGTGTTCAGGGCAGTTTAGGTTGGGCGTCTACAATCAGTTCAAGAATAAATTTTCTGGCATCAAACGGGAACGCATCAACTATAGCTGAGCCGATACTAATGTGTTTAAACGGCGGTGAGGCGGACTTTCACGCGGGTGGGGAGTTCCCGTTGCCTGTTCAGGATGAGAATGGAGTGACATCGGTTGAATTTAAGCCTTACGGAATAAGGTTAAGCGTGAAGCCGCTCGTGAATGATGCTGGCGTGATTGATACCATTATTACCACTGAAGTAAGTGAAATTGACAATGCCGTATCGGTCGATAACATTCCGGGTGTGATAACACGCAACACCACCACAAGAGTCCAGGTTCAAAGCGGGGAAACAATAGTGCTTGCCGGGCTGCTTAGTGAACGATTCACGGTTGACGATTCTTCAATACCCGGGTTGGGTAATATTCCCGTGGCTGGTAATGCATTTAAAAATACTCAGGGACAACACCAGACAACAGAGCTGGTGATGTTTTTACAGCCTTATGTTGTGGGCAGTGAGAATGAAGTTGAGCCATTAGCGAAAGGGGCAAAATTAGTAAATGACAAAATGCTGCTTTCGAAGTGGAGAAGCAAGCTTAATATTAATTTGGTTGATTGATCGTGTTTCGAGTCTTTTATCAAGCTGAAGGTGCTGATCGGTTAATGATCAATTGCACGTCTGTATGTGAGATTGGGCGTGGCAAAGAGTGCAATATTCAGTTAAAGGGCTGGCGTAGCCCAAAACTTCATGCCTCTATTGAATTGCGGGGTGGGGAGCTTTGGATAGTGGACCAGGGTTCTAGTAGTGGCACCTGGGTTAATAGAGAGCGGATAATAGAGTATGGGCCGCTAGATTTCAGTGATGAGATAGTAGTGGCTAATCTGACCGTTACTGTGCAGATTGATGCAGCGAAATTTGTGGAGGCTAGCAAGCAAGTGCAGTCTGACGAGGTGGCGATAGCTACACGGGCACAGGTTGATCAATACGCTGTTGATCCAAATATTGAAGTAATGATGCGGTGGAGAAAGGATCTTCATCATCAGGTATTGCAACAAATGGATTTACGTCGCAAAGACCTGCATGAAATGAGTGATGACTCAGTCAAGGCTGATGCCACCCAGGTAATAGATGAAATTATCAGAGTGCGAGCCGCAGAGATTGCCGATACCGTTGATATATCAGAGTTAAAAAAGGCCGTATTGGATGACGCGGTCGGGCTGGGCCCGCTAGAACAACTAATCAGAGATGACAACATCACCGAAATTATGGTGAATAGGTTTGATGAAATATATGTAGAGCGTGGCGGTCAACTTACGCTGCACCCCATGACCTTTAGCGATGATGATGCTGTTCGGGCAGTGATAGATAGAATTATTAGCCCTCTGGGGCGCCGGATAGATGAAAGCAGTCCAATGGTGGATGCGCGCCTGGCAGATGGTTCTCGAGTAAACGCTATAATTCCGCCATTAGCGCTTAAGGGTTCTTGTATCACTATACGAAAGTTCTCTAAGAAAAAGCTTATCGCAGATGACTTGATCAATTACGGTTCCATGAATCAACAGATGGCAACGTTCTTAAAGTACGCGGTAGAGAATAAGCGCAATATTGTGGTTTCCGGTGGTACCGGTTCTGGAAAAACCACCTTACTGAATGTGCTGTCTAATTTTATCCCTGATTCTGACCGAATTTTAACCATTGAAGACGCTGCAGAACTAAAGCTGTCACAACCTGACTTGGTTGCGCTTGAAGCTAAGCCAGCTAATGTGGAAGGTAAGGGTGCAGTAGGTATTCGAGAGCTAGTGAAAAACTCGCTACGTATGCGACCAGATAGAATTATTGTAGGTGAGTGTCGTGGTGGTGAAGCGCTTGATATGTTGCAGGCTATGAATACAGGTCACGATGGTTCATTAACCACTGCACACGCAAATACCCCGCGTGATTGTTTGTCCAGGCTACAGGTCATGGTGTTGATGGCCGGTATGGATTTGCCGTTGTCGGCTATTAGTGAGCAAATATCATCGGCGGTTAATATTATTGTGCAGCAACGGCGCTTTGCTTGTGGTGCACGGAAAATTACCCATATAACTGAAGTCACTGGCATTGAAAGTGGAAATATCCAAATGCAAGATATTTTCAAGTATCAGCAAAAGGGTGTTGATGCTGACAAAAAGACAGTGGGTGACTTTGAAGCTATGGGCTTCATTCCGGAGTTTTGCGAGGAGCTTAATAAAGTTGGAATAACCATTAGCACCTCCCTTTTTGAAAGAGAAGGTGGTTATGGGTAGCAATATTGGTGTTGTTCAGGGTGTTGTTTTCATAGCTATTACGCTTTTTGCATGGATGTTTGTTTTTTACGGCGGTAAGGCTACTACTTCTTTTAAGAAATCATTTGGTAATGAAGCTGAAAGCCGGATGGAATCTGTCTACCTGTTTGTAGATGGTAATAAGGCCTTTCTTTACTTCGTTGTAGGTGTGGTGATTGTACCACTAGTTATCTGGTTTCTGAGTCAGTCTTTACCACTGGCACTAATAATACTTGGCCTGGTTATAGTAGCGCCAAAAGTATTTTATAAAATGATGAGGAAAAAATTTATAACAGAGCTAGAAAACTCATTGCCTGATGCGTTGGCACAAATGGCGGGTTCAATGCGTGTGGGTTCAAGCTTGCAGGGGGCCATTGAGGCGATGGTTAGCGAAACCAAAGGCCCGTTGAGTAAAGAGTTTGGTCAGGTGCTTAAAGAATGTCGGGTTGGATTCAGCTTTGAGAGTGCGCTAAACAACTTAGATGTAAGAGTGAAGTCTGAAAACCTGTCTTTGGTGCTTGCGGCAACCAATATATCTCGCGACGTGGGCGGTAACCTAGGTGAAACCTACGAGAGGATGGGTGAAATGCTGCGACAAAAATTGTCTTTAGAGGCAAGAATTATTGCATTAACCTCTCAAGGAAAATTGCAGGGGGTTGTTGTCGGGCTTTTGCCGGTGATAATTTGTTTGGTTATGTTTTATATGGAGCCTGACACTATGGCTTATATGGTGGGGAGCCTGGCCGGTTGGATTTGGATGGTCCTCATTGGTGTGTTATTGGCGATGGGCGGCTTTATGATCAAAAAAATAGTTGATATTGATGTTTAAATTCGATAACCGGTGTTTGGTGACATGCTAATAGCGGCGTCTTTAATTGGGGTGGCGTTAACGCTGGTACTATGGAATATGTACCAGATGTTTATTGTGTTACCCACTGAGGACAGAAGCTTTCTTGATCGACCGCCGCGAGGCTTTGCGTTGGTTTGGCCGTTAGTAAGATTAGGTGTTTATTGGAGTGCGCCGTTCCTTACAAAAAATTATAGGCACAGTACGCTTAAAAAATTACGTAGAGCGGGCAAAGACTACACATTGGGTCCAGAGCAGTTTTTCGCCGGTAAGCTAGCTGGCGCTGTATTTGGGCTTGCGTTTGCGGCATTGTTTGGAAAAATGCTAGACAATTACATGCCAATGCTTTTTATGCTGTTAGGCATTATGGGTTTTTTTTACCCGGACTTATGGCTGAAAGAAACAATTACTAAACGTGAAAAAAGGCTATTCAGAGATCTGCCGTTTTACTTAGACATCATTACACTGGCGGTTGAGGCTGGAACAAACCTGACTAGTGCATTTGCTTATGCAGCGCAAAAATCGCCACCGTCACCGCTAAACGATGAAATTAAGCGAATTCTAAGAGACGTTCGAGCAGGTAAGCCACGATCCACTTGCTTGCGTGAGTTTGCAGAACGAGTACAAATGCCTGCAATTGATAACCTGGTTGGCAGTTTGATTCAAGCTGAGAAGATAGGATCAAGTCTGGGGCCAATATTAAGGGCGCAGGCGCAACAACGGCGCTCTGAGCGCTTTACTCGTGCAGAAAAACTCGCTATGGAAGCGCCGGTTAAACTGTTAGGTCCGTTGGTGATGTTTATTTTTCCAACAACATTTTTGGTGCTTGGTTTTATTATCATCGTTAAGGCTGTTTTGGCTGGGGTGATCACTTTTCAACCTTTGGTGTGGGCCCTTAACTGGCCAGGATAGAAGTAAATGAAAATACTAAATCAAACTGTTCTAGCGGCGGTCACGGGGATTTTTCTTTCAGGTTGCGGCCAGTCTGATCAACTGCCTGTTGGCGCTAGTCTTAGGGCATTTCCGCAACAAGTGAGTTGGCAAATTGCGCCAAGTGCAAGTTGCAATATAGACGAAGGCAGGTTTAACGATTCATTGATTACGGTATCGCTTTTAGATGATGAAAGTAATGGTCTTCTTGATGTGCCAGTTGACTTGAGTCTAGATCTGTCAGAGACCACTGGTAATGGTGCTAGTGTGTTGACGTTGTTCTTCGACAATAACTCAGACGGTATTTACACAGATGACGAAATTGTTTCTGTTGCGGGGGGCCCTGTGTTTAGTGCGAAAACTGACAGCGATAACGGGGTTATTCAATTATTGGTAAGAGTGAACCTTAGTTGCCCTTATCGCGGACAACTGTTTGCCTTTGCAGGTAGTGCTGCCACGTCAGTGCAGTTTGAAGTTTCTGCAGAAAATGATAGTACTGCTGCAAAGTGATTGGTATTTAATGAAAAATGCGCAAAATTTAGATGCAAGTAATGGGATTCTCAGCGTAAGAGGTGGCATTGCCGTTAAGACGGCAACTGGTTTTTTTGAACGATTAATTGGATTGCTCTCGTATAAAGAGTTGCCATGCAATAGCGGATTGTTAATTAGAAAGTGCAGTGCCGTGCACACTTTTGGAATGCGTTTTACCATTGATGTTTTATTTTTAGACAGTGATGACCGTGTTCTGAAAATAGTAACTTTAGCCCCCAGGAAAGTTCATTGTCTTTTTTCTGCTAATTCCGTATTGGAATTGAGTGAAGGAGCAGCAGACTTCCACGATATAAAAGCAGGTGATACCTTATGGAAGAAAGAAATATAAACTTAAAACGTGTAATTGGTTTCTTCTTCACCTTAGTAATGACGGCGTCTGGCTGTGCTGCTAACGGGCCGCGGGTAGAGGAAGTTTTAGAAAGGCCGGTTGAGATTGCTGCGTTTGCTGATAGTCATAAATCGCAATCGGTTAGCGGTGAGTCAACTATAGGTGATGCATTTGCTTTGGCAAGTATGGGTGATAGAGCCTACGAAATTGAAGAGTGGGTTGTTGCAGAAAAATTCTATAGAAGATTAGTAGCTAAAGTGCCCGGTGACGCTTACGGATACTTCAGATTAGGAAACGTACTGATGCAACGTTCTGAGGTAGAGGGCGCTATTAACGCTTACAATAAATCAATAGAAAGAGACCCGACTAATGTGCGGGCTTTAAAAAATAGGTCACTGGCTTTTTTACTCAGTGCCGAGCTGCATCTTGAAAATACAGTGAGAATACTTGATTCACTGGACGATGAAGCGGCCGGTAACTACAGGCGCGCGCTGTCGAGTCTGCAGCGTTTAAATGACATACCGTTGAATGAAACGGTTTCCCCGATTGAAGGGCTGCACTCCGAGCTTTGAGGGCTGTGAACCATCTCGCTGTCAGGAAATACTAATTAATGTACTAATACTCCATGAGTAGGTGTTGGTTAAAAACGATGTTAGTACATCGTGTACAGAGGAAGGTATCAGTGAAAATTATAATGGCTCGAATTTTAGGGGCGATGATAGTCGGGTTGTTGTCGACCAGTGCGGTCGCCGATTTGAATGGTTACCCGGTTTTTGACTTTGCAGAAGAGCTAGGCAATCAGCATGAGATTGAATCTTATTATTCAAACCTTGAGCTGGTTATTGGTAGAGACCCGAATGTTGTACCGTTTGATCGTCGCCAAATCACCGTTAAAGATGGCAAGTCAATTGTATCAATATCTCGCGAGCATACGGCTCGCAATATGGATCCTGTGCATTTTGCTGTGGCTTTGTACCTGAATAACCAGGGCGCATTTCGTAACAACGATGTAAATAGAATCATCGCGGGTCGCAAGTTGCAAATGCCATCCGTTGATTATATCAACAGGGCGCGTGAGATATTCGAAGATACGTTGTACATGGATGAACTGGACGAATTAACTGGTTTGCCCAAGTTTAGAAGTCCTGAGCCAAGAAGTGCTAACAGGGTCGCAAGTGTGGAAAAGCAAGGTTGGCAGTGGAAGAAATTTAGTGAACGAAAATTCACCAAACTTGCGGTGGCGGTTAGCAGCGATAGTAATGTCAGTAGCGTAGTTACTGAAGACTATGAGCAAATTGGTTCTGTGTCATGGGAAGAAACGGTGACAACAGAACCGTTACTTCAGGTGCTTGGCTCTTCGGTTGGGGATAGCAGTGCTGGTGCCAGCCGGGACGAGGAAGAGCATTGCCCGTTCTGTGGATTGCCAATGTCTATTGTTAGACGTGGTCGATTGTCACCGGATTTGCGGCAGCTTGCGCTGAGGTCTTCAGAGGATAATTGGCAGATAGATGCGCCAGTCTCGGGCGATAGTGCAAATCAGGTTACCGTGCTTGGGAAGGATGAAATATTAGCTTGCAGTAAAGAGGTTATAAGCAACAGACAACTAGGGCAGAAGAAGGCCGGGTTTCAATTGCTGACATTAAGCGATGGGTCTAAATGTATTTATTGATCGTGGGTGGATAAAAGGGCCTGTTGTCGCAAAACCGAATTGCGTCATACAGTCACGTTCGGCATGTAGGCTTCAGTATGCCTGTGAATTACTGAGTCGATGTATTGTTCTAAACCAAAAGAGCCAAATGATCATGAAATTTCTAACCTTTTTAATTGTGCTTTTAGTACCCGTCAGCGGGTTTGCGCAGTCAGTTCAGTGGGATGTATCGTTGTGGGGTAAGCGTAGAGCGTTTACTGAAAATGTTGAAAAGCTTGCTGAGTTGGTAGCGCAAAAAACCAATGGCGATTTTCTATTAAACATCTCATACGGCGGGTTGTCCAAGCCGGAGAATAACCTTGATGGGATTTCGACAGGTCAATTCGAGATGGCGCAGTTTTGCGCTGGTTTCCACCCTAATAAGACACCGGCAATTACTGTGCTTGAGTTGCCGTATTTAGGAGTCAGAACGCTATCTGAGGAACGTAGGATAAGTCAGTATCTTTACCGGCACCCGGCGGTTGTGAGTGATTTTTCGCGGTGGAATGCAGCCTTATTAATGCCTTCTCCAGTGCCTCAGTATAACTTGGTGGGCACGGGGCCTGTGCCCAGAACTCTGCAAGACCTTTCTGGCCTTTCGGTTAGAGCGACTGGCAGCATAGCGGATGCGATGGCTGCGTTAAAAGCTGTGCCGAATTCTTTGGCAGCGAATGAGGTTGGATCGTCACTTGAGGCTGGTGATGTAGAGGCAGTAGCATTTGCGCCTCACGCGCACATGTCTTTTCGAACTTTGACCAGCGCAAGATGGTGGACAACTAACCTTGATCCGGGGACGGTGAACTGCCCTGTGGTTGTTAACACGGGAGCGCTTTCTGGTTTGTCTTCAGAGCACCTTAATGCGCTGTATGGCTCTGTCAATCAGGCTTTGGATCATCATGTCGAAAACTATGAATACAATATGAAAAATGCCTGGCAACCACTTTTGACGTTGCTGGAGGTTGAAAGAGTGTCTTTTAACGAAAATAGGTTAAAAGAATTTAAAAAGGTGGCGGGGCATCAGGCGGCATTAACCTGGATAGCCGATATGGAGCAAAGTGGATTGCCGGCAGTGGATTTATATCGGCTGGTCAAAATTGCACTAAGCGGTATAAATCCGGAAGAATATTTGGAAAATGAAGATCTAACAGCGCCAACAAAAAAGCCTGTAAGGAAGCCTGTTTCTAAAGCCGTAGTGGTGGATCAGAATTTACAAGTGAAGCAACGACTTGAAGCGGTGTTGTCAGCGTACTCATTTGACAAATCAAAAAATAACAAAATTGAACGGATCCAGTGATTTGTTTGCTCTATGACAGGAGGGATCCGCTGGTCATAGATGCTTGTAACAATATTGTAGAATTCTTCAGATGGTGAAAAGTTTTGGGGGTTCGTTTTTATTTGGTGGATAGGCTTAGGTTTATCGGCCCTACAACTGCAATGCTTTTCGTGGGGTGGATAAGTCTTGGCGCATCCACTACAAGTGCATTGAGCATTTCTTGCATTGCAAGAATACGTAAAATCGTGGATGCGCCTTAGGCTTATCCACCCAGCGGATTTAGTGATCTTTGATCGTTAATTATGGCTGGTTTGTTTCGACAGTAGAATGAAAAACAGATGAGCTGTTCTTGAGATTCCGGGAGGATCGAATTCAAGTGCCAGGCGTAACAAGAGCAGTTGTATCAGCCATACAATCTTTTGTCGTTTGGCGATCACTTATTCACT
>JALZUP010000213.1 GCA_023301505.1 Robiginitomaculum sp. | reverse complement strand
AGCCCTAATTACAGGCCACATATGCGAGGCATATAATTAGTTTCGGCGCGTTAAGCGCGCTGGAATTCCGCCTTCGGGCCGCAAGGTCACAGTTAGCTTTGGCCTTGGATAGACATTATCTGCGACCTCTACTTTAAAATCGCGTATAATGGTGGCCAGCGCCATCATCGCTTCCATTCTTGCAAATCCAGCGGCCACGCAAATACGCGGCCCGCCGCCAAAGGGCATAAAGGCAGAGCCTTTGGCATTTAAGCTTGGGTTTTCCAAAAATCTATCAGGGTCAAACAGTTTAGGTTTGCTCCAAAAGGCCTCTCTGCGGTGCATGACATATATGGCGAGGGTCAATATATCTCCCTTCACAATATCGCGTCCGCCAATTTGCGTATCTTGCGCGCATTGACGCCCCATTAATGCGGCAGGCGGGAATAGGCGTTGCGTCTCATCAATCACCGCGCGGGTTAAAGGCAAGTTTGAGAGGCAATCATGCGGAATGGCTCCCCCAGGATAGGCAGCTTTAACTTCGCTTAAAACACGCTCTTGAATGGTCGGCACGCGCCCTAAAAGATATAGCGCCCAGCACAGCGTCAAAGCCGTTGTTTCATGCCCTGCAATAAAAAAGCCCGTCAAATTATCGCGTTGTTCTCGCGCGCTAAGCGGCTTGCCGCTATGCGGATCTGTTGCACCTGTCAAAAGCCCAACAAGATCATCTTGGGGATGTCTCTTGCGCTGCGCGATAAGAGTGTCGGCGGCTTTTTTCACCCTACGAATTGCCAAATATCCAGCAGGGCTGATCGGGCGCGGCGTGCCTTTGGGTAGAGGCAAAAGATCATCGGGGCGAATAGTGCCAACTGAGTCAAGACCGCGCTGCATAGCTTTATGAAGGCTGGCCCGCTCCACCCCTTCTGCATTTCCTAGCAAAGCTTTGGCCAGCACATCAAATGTCAAATCGGACATAGCCTCGCGTAGCTCCACCTGCGCGCCTTGGCCAATGCGCGATGTAAAAGCCTCTATGCTTTGCGTTATCATCGGCGCCATTGCGGATAATAAGGCGGGACGAAAAATAGGGGCCAGCACGCGGCGCTGACGTTTCCATTGCCCTCCTTCAACAGAGAGCAAGCCCTCCTTCATTGCCGTGCTAAATATACGGCCATCTATGGGCGCTTTCGGAAATTTCTCCGCTTGGCGAGACAGAACATCATGCATAAGCTCTGGAGCGGTAATGACATGTAAGCGCACGCCAAGCGAGTTTGCGGTGGTGATATCTTGCGAATAGGCGCGCGGGCCAAACCCTTCAATCGGGTTGCGCATGAATTTCCACATTGCATATGAAAAGCTCTCTTTGCCCGTTAAAGCTGGAGCATATGGCGGAGTGAACGCCTCAGACATTTTAGGTGCCATATTCGCCGTCATATGGCCGTCACATTAGCTATCATGGAGCAATCACCTTTGAAATGATAATAGCATCATGGGCAAAGGCGCGCAATTCCCCTCTTAGGCGACAAATTCATCTGCTAAATCAAACTCTGCCATTGACGATAAATTTGCAGGAGCTAGGTTAGCCCTATGAGCCAAGACTTGATGAATTATGACCAAATGACACAACTCGCCCTGCGCGGTGTTGTGCGCGATGCTATACGCCGCGTGATTCGTGAAGACGGTCTGCCGGGCGCACATCATTTTTATATCACCTTCCTGACCCGCTATCCGGGCGTTGATATTGACGGTTCATTGGCTGAAAAATACGCGGACGAAATCACCATCGTTATCGAGCATCAATATTGGGACCTTAAGGCCAATGCGGATAGTTTTGAAGTCACGCTAAAATTTGGCGGCGTGCCGAAATTTCTATCCGTGCCATATACAGCCGTCACGCGCTTCCATGACCCAAGCGTTGGTTTTGCTTTGCAATTTGACCCGCCTGAGCAAATGGAACCTAATCCGCAAACTTTGGTAAGCATTGCGCCTAATTCTTCGGAAAAGGTCATGCTTAAACCCAAGGGCAAGGTCAAGCTTAAAGACAAAAAAACGGCTCTCAAAAAGTCTGATGCACCCAAATCCGCGCCAGCAGCGAAAAAGCCGTCTCCAGATCAACTATCCGATATAGCGGCAGCTCCCGCAGATGCACCCGCAGATTCAGAGGATGCGAGCAAAGTTGTCAGCCTTGATAGTTTTCGCAAGAAATAACCCTTAAATTCTACACACTACAAAAGAGATATTCATGACCAAAATGCGGACCGAAACCGATAGCTTTGGGCCTTTAAAAGTGCCTGCCAATAAATATTATGGCGCGCAAACTGCGCGTAGTCTGATTAACTTCCCCATCGGCGTTGAAACCATGCCTGATAGCGTTATTCGCGCGCTTGGCGTGGTAAAGCGCTCTGCCGCTCTGGCCAATAAGTCTCTTAAGAATATGGATGCAAAATCTGCCAAGGCGATTGTACAGGCCGCATCCGAGGTTGCGGAAGGCAAGCTTAACGACCATTTCCCGCTCTCCATATGGCAGACAGGCTCTGGCACGCAGTCCAATATGAATGCCAATGAAGTTATTTCAAACCGCGCCATTGAAATTTTAGGCGGCGAAATCGGCTCTAAAGACCCCATTCACCCCAATGACCATGTCAATCGCAGCCAAAGCTCTAATGATACGTTCCCAACAGCCATGCATATTGCGGCGGCCGAAGAATTTCATCACCGCCTGCTCCCTGCCCTGACGGCCCTGCGTAATGCGCTGAATGATAAGAGCCAAGAGTTCAAAAAAATCATCAAAATTGGCCGTACCCATACCCAAGATGCAACCCCTGTTACATTAGGCCAAGAGTTTTCTGGCTATGTCGCGCAAATCGACAATGGCATTAAACGTGCCGAGCGCGCCCTAAAAGAGCTATATCCGCTCGCCCAAGGCGGCACAGCGGTTGGCACAGGCTTAAATGCCAAGCCCGGTTTTGCCAAAGCCTTTGCCCAAGAAGTCGCAAGCTATACCAAATTGCCGTTTAAAACCGCGCCGAACAAATTTGAAGCTCTTGCCGCCCATGACGCCTTTGTATCCGCTCATGGCGCGCTAAACACGATTGCGGTTAGCCTGTTTAAAATTGCAAATGACATTCGCTTCCTAGGCTCTGGCCCGCGCTCAGGTCTTGGCGAGCTAAGCTTGCCCGAAAATGAACCCGGTAGCTCCATCATGCCTGGCAAAGTTAACCCAACACAATGCGAGGCAATGACAATGGTTTGCACCCAGGTCATGGGCAATAATACAGCCATGAGCATGGCGGGCAGCCAAGGCCATTTCGAGCTTAATGTTTATAAGCCTGTCATGGCCTATAATATGATCCAATCTATTCGCCTTATCTCTGACAGCTCCAAAGCCTTCACGGATAAATGCGTTGTCGGTATCACCGCCAATGAAGATCGTATTAGTGAATTACTCTCTCGCTCGCTCATGCTGGTCACGGCACTGGCCCCAACCATTGGCTATGACAATGCGACGAAAGTTGCCAAGACAGCGCATAAAAACGGCACGACACTTCGCGAAGAAGCGGTCAAGCTTGGCTTTGTGACGCAAAAAGAATTCGACAAAGTCGTGCGTCCAGAGCTGATGATTAAACCGCGCTAGGCGCAACCTTCACTTAAACGAATAAGCCTTTGAAATGACAGATAAAATTATCAATTTCAGGAAAGGTAAAAAACGTGTGGCGCGCGCGCAAAAAGAGCAGCGCGCCACCGAAAACCGCGTAAAATTTGGCCGCACAAAGGCCGAAAAATTATTAGACACGACGCGCGACCAAAAAGCAAAATCGTATATAGATGGACATAAACGCGAAGACGATTAAACTGCGCCTCATGTCTCAAGTTCTTAAAAAGCGATCTGTCTCTTTATATAAGCACCGTACATCTGTGGCCTTGGAGCCCATTTTCTGGGATGTCATAGATGCCGAAATTGCCCAGAGGGGGCAAGCTATGGCCCGGTTTTTAATGGATATGGATGAGCGCCGCATCGCCGAGCGTTATAATGGCAGCCTCGCCTCTTATCTAAGAGTCTGGGTGGCAACGGAGTTAAAGTCCAGATCGCCTCAGAACCCAAACTAAAACTAAACCCAGACTAATCCCAAAACTAATTCAAGAAATTTCGCAGCTCATTAACAAAGGGATACTGGCCCCCGCCCCGCCTTTCCCCTATCTTCGCGCCATGTCAAAGCCTGATTCTCATCGCCCGGCCCCGCCGCCGCCGCCCGCCAGCTCGATTTCCGCGCAGGCTATGGCGGGCATGCGTCCTGCTGAGAACAGCTATTTAGACGGTTTAAACCCAGAACAATTACGCGCAGTCAAAACAATTGACGGCCCTGTATTGGTGCTGGCGGGGGCTGGGACAGGCAAGACCCGCGTTTTAACCACGCGGCTGGGCCATATTATCAATACAGGCCGCGCCTATCCGTCTCAACTGCTCTGCGTGACCTTTACCAATAAGGCCGCGCGCGAAATGAGAGAGCGGGCGGGCGCCCTAGTTGGCCAAGTCGAAGGCCTGCCATGGCTTGGGACATTTCACTCAGTCTCTGCCAAAATATTGCGTATTCACGCCGAACTTGTCGGGCTTAAATCCAGTTTTACGATCCTCGACACAGATGACCAATTGCGCCTGCTAAAACAGGTCATTATCGCGCATAATTTGGACGAAAAACGCTATACGGCCCGCCATCTCGCCAGCTTGATTGACAGCTGGAAGAATAAAGGCCTCACGCCAGAGCGCCTGTCAGCGTCAGATGGCTTTAGTTTTGCCGACGGCAAAGGAAAAACGCTCTATGCGGCCTATCAGGCGCGCCTTAAGACGCTTAATGCCTGTGATTTTGGCGATCTTCTGCTCCATTGCGTAACTATATTTACAAAGCACCCTGAGATTCTTGAAAAATATCACAACAAGTTCAAATACATCCTTGTCGACGAGTATCAAGATACCAATGTCGCGCAATATTTATGGCTACGCCTTCTGGCTCAGGGGTCTAAAAACCTATGTGTGGTCGGCGATGATGACCAATCAATCTATGGCTGGCGCGGGGCGCAAGTTGACAACATCCTGCGCTTTGAAAAGGACTTTCCGGGCTGTACTGTCATCAAGCTAGAGCGCAATTACCGCTCCACGGAGCATATTCTTGCCGCTGCCTCTGGTCTCATCTCGGCCAATGAAGGCCGGCTTGGCAAAACGCTTTGGACGCAAGATCACGGCGGAGAGAAGGTCACTGTGTCGGGCGTCTGGGACGGAGCCGCCGAAGCGCGCGCCATTTGCGCTGAAATTGAAAACTGGAAATCCAAAAGTCGCAATTATAATGACATTGCCGTATTAGTACGCGCCTCACGGCAAATGCGCGCCTTTGAAGAGCGCTTTATCATGCTGGGCCTGCCTTACCGCGTCGTTGGCGGCCCGCGCTTTTTCGAACGCGCCGAAATTCGCGACGCCCATGCCTATTTGCGCCTCATTTTGTCCAATACGGATGATTTGGCGATGGAGCGCATCGTCAACAAGCCCAAACGCGGCATTGGCGATACAAGTGTGCAAAAATTGCAACGCGCCGCGCGCGCTATGAATATGCCGCTAGAGGCAACAACACGCGAAATTGTCAAAACCGACGAAATTCGCGGCAAAGCCCGCACATCATTGCGCAAATTTTGCCTTGACCTTGACCGTTGGCGCTCAGACGCCCCCAATATCCATCATACAGAGCTTGCCCAGCATATTCTGGATGAAACGGGATATATGCAAATGCTCAAAGATGACAAAGACGCAAAATCACAAGGGCGCATTGAAAACCTTAAAGAGCTTATCAATGCCATGAATGAGTTTGATACGCTCGCCGCCTATATGGAACATGTTAGCCTTGTGATGGATGTAGAGACGGGGCCAAGCGAGGATGAGATCAGCCTGATGACGCTTCACTCGGCCAAAGGTCTTGAGTTCCCTCTGGTTTTTCTACCCGGCTGGGAAGATGGCAGTTTCCCGTCGCAAAAAAGCATGGATGAGAGCGGCATGGCAGGGTTAGAAGAAGAGCGCCGCCTTGCCTATGTCGGGCTAACGCGCGCGCGCGAACGCGCCGCTATTTACTTTGCCGCTAACCGTCAGATTTATGGCTCATGGCAAAGCTCTATCCCCTCGCGCTTCATTGACGAGCTTCCGCCCGCCCATGTCGAGGCCAAATCAGAAACAGGATATTATGATGGCGGCGGATCAAATAGTTTTGGTGCGCGCCAAGCCATAGGCAGCCGTCATAATGAGGGTTTTACGCAAAGTTTTTCTGGTAGCTCCTCACACCAAGCATCGCCTGGCTGGCAGCGTTTTCAAGCGAATAAAGAACGCAATTTTGGCCGCGCCCCGCAAGCAATTGAAGGCAACGCCATAAAGCGCGCCGTAAAGAAAAAGCAGAGCGACTTTGGCGTAGGCATGCGTGTTTTTCATCAAAAATTTGGGTATGGAAAAGTTATATCTGCCGATGGAAATAAGTTAGAAGTGGCCTTTGAAAAGGCTGGAACAAAGAAGGTTTTAGATAGCTTTGTCGAAAAGACATAGCTGAGCTACAGGGTTTAAGCCATTGAATTTATTTAAAAACACCGCTCTTTTAGTGACAATTATTCTAACATTGTCAGCCTGCGCAAGTGCGAGCCGTACTGATTTGCGCATTCACCAAATCAATGCCTTATCTTCAGAAAAATCCGATGATGGCAGTTTTAAAGGCATAGAGTTTCTCGCTGATCCCATGCAAGGCTCTCTTAAAACACGGGTCAATATTTTCTATGTGCATGGTATTGGCTGGACAGAAAACCCCGACGGAGACCCGCTTGCCAATGACTTTTTGGCAGGCATTGCGCAGGCCTATGATATTCCGCTTAAAGATGATTTAGTCACCAATCATTGCGGAGCTGATTCTGATCAGCGCAATGATAAACATATCTATATCACAACCCATGGCGAGGTAGAATTTGAGACCGCCCTGCCCGGATCACATTTAAAGATTGATCGTCTTATTTGCATGGATAACACGATCGTGCAGGTCGATGATGTGCTGGAGTTTTCCGTCTACCGCGTTTTCTGGGATGACTTATTTTGGAACGCGCTGCAATTTCCACATGTTGGCCAAGATGACGATTCAGGCAGCTCCGTCGCCATTGCCCAGCTTCGCCGCAAATATAATCGCAAGCTTAAAGATGAGCTAGTCAATTATGGCTTTAGTGACGCCATTATGTATCTAGGCCCTGCGGGAGCAGAATTGCGGCGGGCAGTTCAAGGCGCCATGTGCAGCGCCGCGCTTGATGCCTCTGGCTTTAATTTTAGTGAGCAAGGTTATGATGTGAGCTATAAAGATGCCTGCGCGCTAGCAAGCTGGAGAGAGATAAATACGAATCAATTTGCTTTTGTAACGGAGAGTCTGGGCAGCAAGATCACCTTTGACGTTATACAAGACAGCCTAACGGACGGCGTTGATAATGTGATTGATGAGATGATTGCAGGCAGCGAGTTTTACATGCTAGCCAATCAAATCCCTCTGCTTTCTCTCAATGATTTTAACACAAAACGTATTGCTCCCGTCAAACAGTTCACACCCCAAGAGCGCCCAAAAATCATTGCTATGTCCGAGCTCAATGACTTTTTGACCTATGAGCTAGTCCCCTTTTATGAGCATCTTTATAAGCTAACTAACCGTGGGCCAACCTTGGTCGCTAACGCCGATAATGGAGCGCGGTTAATCAGCGGCGCGCAGCCCGGCACGCCAGAGTCCAGAGCCGCCATTGTCGAGGCGATTGGCTTTGATATAGTTGATATGCGGCTGGAATTTGCTGACAGGCTTGTCCCCTTGCTAGACAGCTTCGTTGACCCCCTGCAAGCTCATGGTGGCCATGCTTCTGAGCCTCTTTTAATGCGCTATATTTTATGCGGGGCGAATAATGGCGGGTTAAATGATAATCATTGCCTTGCGGCAGACCTTGCTGACACAAACATTGCTGATACAGAAACGCCTGACATAAAAGTTTCGGGCACAAATATATCAGACACAGGCTCTACTGATATAATACTTGCCGCCGCAAAACCTATCAGCACAGAACTTACCGACAATGAACCCCCTTAAAGGGTTAGAGGACGTCACATGAGCACAACACAGCCTTACGCGCTTTTTATTCGCGGGACATCTGCGCAGATTTTTGAAATCTCTGATCAGCTTGGCTTTGAAAGCCCTATGGAGGCGCTGGCCCTGTCCATATTTGAAGACGGCCCAAACACGATGCATATACAAGCGCTTTATCCGAGCCAAGCCGATGCAGATATGGCGCAAGACGGGCTTATATTGCCTGACACTGTAGAGAGCTTTATTACTCAACTGCCCGATGAGGACTGGGTCAGCAAATCCCAATCTGGTTTGCCGCCTGTCGAGGCTGGCCGTTTTTTCATCCATGGCGACCATGATAAAGACAAAATAACTGACAGCGTCAAATTTCCCATTTGCATAAATGCAGGCATGGCTTTTGGGACGGGTCATCATGGCACAACAAAAGGCTGCCTAATGATTTTTGATCAGATGTTGCAAGACGGGTTCACGCCCAAACGCATATTAGATCTAGGCTGCGGGGCGGGCATATTAGCTATTGGCGCGGCTATGGCGCTTAATCAAACTATTTTGGCCACAGATATTGACCCTGATGCCGTTATGGTCACCCAAGAGAATGCGACTCAAAATGGTGTCGCGCGCCATATTAACGCCCATATCAGTGCTGGCTTTGACAGTCCGCAATTAGCCGATAAAGAATTTGATTTGATCTTTGCCAATATTTTAGCGGGGCCATTAACATTTCTTGCCCCTGACATTGCCAAAGCGCTAGCAAAAGGCGGCAAAGTGATTTTATCAGGAATTTTGGATGAGCAATCCCCGCAAGTTAGTCAAGCCTTTGCCAAAGCGGGCATTCACACCCACCCCGCCCTAAGCCTTGCTGGCTGGACAAGCCTAATTGGCGAACTTTAATTTAATTTTTCCTAATTGATAATGCAGCTTAACGCTCAGCTATAAAACTCACACAAAACCAAAAAACTCATAAAAAAAACCCAGTGCGCCAAAAGGCAAACACTGGGTCCTTAACAACATCTAAGCCTATTGCTAAGCTTAGAGGCAGTTTACCAGAGCCTATCCCCACAATAGGCCCCAGCTATAATCTATTACAGAGCGCGGTTCTCGCGGCGTGTACGGCGCATATCGCGGCGATACATGATACCTGTTGTGAACTCACGTTTAGCTTGCGCGCCCTCAAATGCAGGGGCGAAACGCTTAGCTTCTGTTTCTACAAATTCTGTACCGTTAAATTGAGTTGTCATAACAACCTCCTAAACTGTGTTGGAAAACAAATGTCTTCCCGATGGCTATTAGATAGCAAAATGATCTGTTAACCTAAACAGACACCCCATCAGCCTTCCTATGCATAAATGCATAGCTATTTACGTCTTGGTAACTACTCGAAATCATATAATTTGCAGCTAGCCTTGGCTGCTTTATGTCCTCATATTGCGTGCGGGAGAAATGCAGCTTATGCTTCATCCAAATAGATATGATGTAGATATGACGTTGTAATCTGTATGATTGGGATAACAGATGATACAAAATTTTGATGTTCAAGGCGGGCCTGAACTTGGGCGTGAAAATCTGCCCAAGCTTCGCAGCGCGATAGAAAAACAAATGCTGGACGGCTTTCTTGTGCCGCATGAAGACGAATATCAAAATGAGTACTTACCTGACTGCAATAAACGGCTGACATGGCTAAGCGGTTTTACGGGATCAGCTGGCGGCGCCGTTGTGCTGATGGAGAAGGCGGCTATCTTTGTTGATGGCCGCTACAGCTTACAGGTCGAAGCTCAGGTCGATGGCGAGCTTTTCTCATATAATCGTCTCGAAAATAATGGAATTGCGAAATGGCTCGCGGCCAATTTGAAAAAAGGTCAACGCATCGGATTTGATCCGCGCCTGCACAGTCCCGCAAATTTGGAAAGTTTACGCAGCGCCGCTGAGACCGCTGGCGCTAACTTAATCTCATTGGGCACAAACCCTTTAGATGAAGCTTGGACAGATCGTCCGCCCGCTCCGCGCACGCGCGCCTTCCCCATCCCAACAGATCAGTCGGGAGAATCCCATAATCAAAAGCGTGAACGCATTGCCGCCAAGCTAAAAAGCAAAGGCGCAGATGCCGCCTTGATTACCTCCCCTGCCTCTATTGCATGGCTTTTAAATATACGCGGCTCGGATGTGATGTGTACGCCGCTGACCCTATCCACGGTCATATTATATGCCGATGAGCGCGTAGATTTATTCATCCACCGCGACAAAGTGAAAGCCGATCTTCGCGCCCATCTTGGCAAAGATGTTTCCCTGCGCAGTGAAGATAATTTAGAAAAAGCCCTTACAGATTTGTCTAAAAAAACAGTCTGGGTCGACCCCAATGTCAGCTCCAGCTATGTTGTGAGCACGCTTGAAGCCGCGGGCGCAATTTTATTCACGGCTATGGACCCAGTCGCTTTGCCCAAAGCGCAAAAAAACAGCACCGAAATTGCGGGGACAGAAACAGCGCATTTGCGTGACGGCGCAGCGCTTGCAAAATTTTTGCACTGGCTGGACACAACGGGGCAAAGCGGAGAAGAAGATGAAATCAGCGCAGCAAAAGCGCTAGAAGGCTTTCGTGCTGAGAATGACGCGCTGCGCGATTTAAGTTTTGAATCCATTTCGGGAGCTGGCCCAAATGGAGCAATTGTCCATTACCGCGTCAGCAAAGCCACCAATCTAAAACTGGAAAAAAATAGCCTTTATCTGATTGATAGCGGCGGCCAATATCTGGACGGCACAACCGATGTGACCCGCACTATTGCAATTGGCACGCCTAGCGAAGATATGCGGCGTCATTATACGCTTGTGCTAAAAGGCCATATCGCGCTTGCTAAAATTCGCTTCCCAGCGGGCACGAGCGGCCATGCGCTGGATGTTTTGGCCCGTATGGCGCTTTGGCAGCAAGGGCTAGATTATGATCATGGCACGGGGCATGGTGTTGGCGTATTTTTAGGCGTGCATGAAGGCCCGCAGCGCATCTCCAAAGGAGCAAATAATATACCGCTCCTGCCCGGCATGATCGTATCCAATGAACCTGGATATTATAAAACAGATAGCTATGGCATCCGTATTGAGAACCTTCAATATGTTCACACGGCGCGCCCCATAGAGGGCGGAGAGCGCGATATGCTCGGCTTTACGGGACTGACCTATGCCCCGCTAGATAAGCGCCTCATCGAGACGGCTCTACTTACCCAAGACGAGCATGATTGGGTCAATGAGTATCACAAAGATGTCTGGGAAAAGATAAGCCCGCGCGTTGAAGGCGATGTGAAAGAGTGGCTAAAGAGCGCCTGCGAGGAGATTTAACGCGTCCTCTTTGTGGTAGGTTTAGAGGGCGACATTTTACCGTTTCCAACTAAGCCGCCTACTCAATCAGCTCTAGCCACTGCGCTTCTGTCAGGGTTGTCACGCTCAGCTCTTGTGCTTTTTTGAGCTTGCTTCCTGCACCCGGCCCCGCAACCAGATAATCAGTTTTGCCCGATACGCTCCCCGAGACTTTAGCGCCAAGGCTTTGCGCCCGCGCTTTGGCCTCGTCGCGAGAAAACAGCTCTAACTTACCTGTAAAGACGACAATTTTTCCCGCAACAGGGCTATCATTGGCGGCGGGCACGGCGTCAATGACGCTAATCTGATCACGCAGCGCAGCCAGCATATCTTGATTTTGCTCAGCATTGATAAAGTCCACCAGCGAACCAGCGGCGGCTTCCCCCATGCCGTCAATAGAGAGTAAATCAGCCCATGTCTCGCCCATATGCGGCTTGGCCTCCCGCACGGCTTTGTCCATAGCCTCCCAGCTAAGATAATGATTGGCGACAAGCTGGCTATTGCCCTGCCCGATATGGCGCATGCCCAGCGCGTAAAGCAGGCGCGAAATATCAATATTGCGGCGCTCTTTAATTGCGGCAAATAAATTTTGCGCGCTTGTCTCACCCCAGCCATCCCATGTCTCTAGCTTTATATTGCCATTGCGCGTCTCTAACGTAAAAATATCAGCAGGGGTTTTAACAAGGCCTTTTTCATAAAAGGCTTCGATCTGTTTGCTGCCCATGCCCTCTATATCAAAGGCGCGGCGCGAGACGAAATGGATTAGCCCCTCAACGGCTTGCGCGCTACATAGCAAGCCATTAGTGCAGCGCTTTATCACATCCATTTTGCCTTTATCATCCACATCACGCAGACAGGCAGCACCGCAAGCAGGGCAATCATTGGGCAAAGTAAAATCAGCCGCGCGTTCTGAAATGTCGGCATCCACAACACGCAAAATTTGCGGAATGACATCCCCCGCCCGTTGCAGCTCAACCTTGTCTCCGACCCGAACGCGCAGACGGTTAATCTCATCCTCATTATGTAGCGTGGCATTAGAGACCAGCACCCCGCCTACATTAATCGGCTTAAGCCGTGCCACGGGGGTGAGCGCGCCTGTGCGCCCAACTTGCACATCTATCGCGTCTAAAATCGTAATCGCTTTCTCGGCGGGAAATTTATGTGCCGTTGCCCAGCGCGGCGCGCGCGATACAAAGCCAAGCCGCTCTTGCAAGGCCAGATCGTCAACCTTGTAAACCACGCCGTCAATATCATAGCCTAGCTCTGCGCGTAGAGCTTCGATTTTGCGATATTGCTCCAAAAGCCCCGCGACACTGTCAAAACGGGCCATAAGCGGATTAACGCTAAAACCCCACTGCGCAAATTTTTCAACCGCCTCCATCTGAGTGCTGGTGAGTTGCGTGTTAAGCTCCCGCTTCACTTGCCTCCATTTCACTTGTCCCCATGTATAGGCGAAAAATTTAAGCGGGCGCGCGGCTGTGATACTCGAATCAATCTGGCGTAGCGACCCTGCGGCGGCGTTGCGCGGGTTTTTATAAGGCTCTTTTCCAGCCTTTATTTGCGCCTCATTCATCGCGGCAAAATCATCATGGCCAATATAGACTTCCCCGCGCACCTCTAGCACATCAGGCCAGCCAGAGCCGTGCAGCTGATGCGGCACATCTGATATAGTGCGCACATTGGCGGTGACATCTTCGCCCGTGCGGCCATCTCCGCGCGTCGCAGCGCTCACCATTTTGCCTTGCTCATAGCGAATAGAGGCAGACAGGCCATCAATCTTAGGCTCCGCCGTAAAAGCAACTTCATCTTGTGCATCCAAGCTTAAAAAGCGGCGCACCCGCGCAGCAAACTCAGCCAGTTCTTCATCAGTGAAAACATTGTCCAAACTTAGCATTGGAACATTATGTTTGATTTTTGAAAATTTTCCTGAAGGCGCCGCGCCAACTTTTTGCGTCGGGCTATCTTTGGCAATTAAATTTGGAAAAGCGGCTTCTAGCGCAATTAAGCGCGCCCGCATCGCGTCATATGCGGCGTCATCAATATTTGGGGCATCTTGTTCGTAATAAGCCGCGTCATGAGCGCGGATTTCCATGGACAGCATTTTAATCTCGCGCCGTGCCTGCGCTTCATTTAGGCCCTCGCCTGATTGCGTGTTAGGCCCCTCACTATGCCCGGTCACGTCAGCCCCATTAATTGACGCGCTGCCGCGCGGGCCTCTTCGGTAATAATTTCGCCTGAGAGCATACGGGCAATTTCTTCTTCGCGCGCATAGGCTTGCAGCGGCGTGACCTGCGTGATCGTTTTATCGCCTATGGCGCTTTTACGGATGAGGAACTGCTCATTTGCGCTCGCCGCGACTTGCGGGCTATGGGTGACGACCAGAACTTGCGCCGCCTTTGCTAGTTTTGACAGGCGCTTGCCCACCGCATCCGCAACGGCTCCGCCAACGCCTTGGTCAACCTCATCAAAGATCAAGCTCATCTCATTATCGCCCGCCAGCGCGACTTTAATCGCCAGCGCAAATCGTGACATTTCTCCGCCTGAGGCAATTTTATCTAATGGCCCAATCGGCGTGCCGGGATTGGTAGACACGGTAAATTGCACCGCGTCACATCCAGCCGCGCTATCTTTACCTGCGCTTATGTGAGTTTCAAATCTGGCCTTTTCCATACGCAAGGCTGGAAGCTCGGCCATGACGGCCATATCGAGCGTCTTGGCCGCAGCCTTACGCGACTTAGTCAGCCGCGCCGCCGCTTTATCATACGCCGTTTGGGCTTTGCTAAATTCGGCTTCTGCTTTCGCCAAAGCTTCTTCACTATTGTCGATGTCAAACAAGTGCTGAGCAAATTTGACACGAATAGCGGGCAATTGCGTAATGGCTGTATTATATTTACGGGCGGCTGCGCGCAGTGAAAAAAGCCGCTCCTCAGCCATGTTAAGCGCGCTTGGGTCTGCATCAAAAAGGCGGGCGCAATCTTCTATTGATGCGCGCGCTTCCTCGGTTTCAATGATAGCGCGCTCCATAGCCCCTATGGCTTTAATCAAGCTATTATAGGCGGCGCTTTGCGTTTCTGTGTTTTGGGGGCCTGTATTTTGCACGCCTGTATTCTGGACGCCCGCGTTTTGCTCTCCGCCATTTTGCCCCACTTCACTTTGTCCCGCCTTACCTTGCTGGAGGCCAAGTTTGGATTGAACGCGCTCTAGCCCGCGCAAGGCAGTCGCTAATCGCGCCTCAAAGGCTCCGCCCTCTCCCAAAGCTTGCTGCGCAGCATCTAATTCCGTGACCACGCTCTCAGCGCTTTGCAAAAAGCGGCGGCGGGCTGCTAAATCTTCTTCTTCGCCCTCTTTCGGGTCAAGGCGGTCAAGTTCGGCGATGCTATGCTCGTAAAAATCGCGATCATCGGCGGCGCGCTGGCTCGCCTCGCGCAATTCTTCAAGCCGTTTACCTGCAAGTTTAAAGCGCTCAAAACTAGCCGCGCAGGCGTCAATATCGCCCTTATAATCGCCATACTTATCCAGCATGATAATATGCTGGCTGGCATCCATAAGGCCGCGCCCATCATGCTGTCCATGCACTTCAAGTAATGTGCGCCCCGCAGCAGATAAGAGCTTCACGCTAGCGGGCTGGTCGTTAATATAGGCTTTGCTGCGGCCATCCGCGCGAATGGTACGGCGCAGTAAAATATCCTCAGCAGGGTCAGCGCTAATCCCGAACTCGGCCAAAATCGGCCAAATATCATGCGTTGGACTAACTTCAAAACTGGCCACGCACATAGCATTTTCACTGCCTGCGCGAACCAAAGCTTTATCGGAGCGTGCGCCTGTGGCCATGCCCAGCGCATCAAGAATAATGGACTTCCCTGCCCCTGTTTCTCCTGTCAGCGCCGTCAATCCCGCATGGAAATCCAAATCGAGAGCTTCAATAAGAACAACATTGCGTATGCTTAGCGAGGTGAGCATTTAAATATCTCTACAGAAGAAAAAGCCAGCGCGTCATTACCGCTTACGCCTAGAATATGCGCTCACGCAAACGCTGCCAATAACCTTCAGCTTGCGGTTTGGAAATCTCAGTGTCTAAATTCACGCCTAAATCTGCGAGCAATGTATAGCTGTCATCATACCATTCGCTGTCAGGATAGTTATATCCCAAAACAGACCCAACTTGCGTCGCTTCATTTATAATGCCCAGCGATACATAGCTCTCCACCAAGCGGTGCAGGGCTTCTTCCGTATGGGAGGTCGTATCATAATTATCGACAACATGTTTAAAGCGGCCAATCGCGGCAAGCTGGTGACCTTGGCGCAAATACCAACGGCCAATATCCATTTCCTTACCCGCCAAATGGTCATGGGTAAGTTCCAGCTTTAGGCGAGCATCTTGTGCATAATCACTTTCTGGATAGCGGCGGACAACTTGCTGCAAGGCATTTTCGGCCAAAACGGTTGTGCCTTGGTCGCGGCCAACGTCAAAAATTTGATCATAATAAGAAATAGCAATCAGATAATAGGCATAAGGCGCGGATTTATTACCCGGATGTAAGCCAATGAAGCGCTCTGCATTTGCAATGGCTGTATCATAATTACTAGAGCTATAATTGGCAAAAGCCGACATAAGCATAGCTCGCCGCGCCCATTCCGAATAAGGATGCTGGCGCTCCACCTCTTCAAATAGCAAGATGGATTGAATCCAGTCTTTGTCATCTAGCTGTTCTAAGCCTTCAGTGTAAATCGTTTCGGCTGGACGCTCTACATAGGCGAGCTGCTCGCGATCATCGCCTCCTAATGTGGCGCATCCAGATAGGAAAACCGTCCCAATGAGCAGGCCTGAGGCCGCGATTCTCATTAAAGTTTTTGCACGATTAGGCATAATTATCTCTCAATTCGGCATCGCAAATATAAGGCCGCGATTCCGTTTCACATTCACATTGAGATATGTTGTACTGTTAAGCGCGCACGTCTTCAAGGATTGATGCAGTCGCTTGCATGACCTTTTTGTCACCCTGCGATGCCATATCAGCCTCTTCTGGAGCGCTCATAACGGCAAATCGCCATGCATCTGGGTTAGCAAAAAGCGCAACGAGTAGATCATGATTAAGGCCATGACCTGATTTTTGCGTACTCACTTTGCCCAATATTGGCCCCGCAATATAAAGATCACCCAAAAGGTCGAGCGCTTTATGACGGACAAATTCATCGTCAAATCGTAGACCCGCTAGGCCGCCCGGATTTAAAACCGTATCGCCATCGACAACAATCGCATTATCATAAGAGCCGCCTTGGCTTAGCCCCGCATCCTGCAAAGCTGCAACTTCATGGGCGCGCGCAAATGTGCGGGCACTGGCTAAACGCTCGCGAAAAGAGCGCACATTAGGCTCAATTTTCACATTTTGCTGGCCAATGGCTTTTTCAGCAAAATCAATACTCACATCCAAATGGAGGCAGTGATAAGGCTCAATCCGCGCTGTCGCGCCATTTGACTCAACGTCAATCGTTTTAAGCACCTTGATATAGCGGCGCGGGGCGGCTTGACGCTCAACTCCAACTTGCTCAATTAGCTTTAGGAACGGCTCAGAGCTTCCATCCAAGGCAGGAAGCTCAGGGCCATCAATATGGACAAAGAGATTATCAATACCTGCCGCGGCCAAAGCCGCCATCAAATGCTCAATTGTTGATACTTTTGCACCCGCCACATTACTAATCGTGGTGCAGTTGCGCACATCCGTCACCGTATCAGGCCGTGCTTCAATTTTATTATCGCGATCGGTAATATCCTTGCGGATAAAGACAATGCCTGTCCCAATAGGAGCTGGGTGCATGACAAGGCGTAAATCCGCGCCACTATGTAGGCCAATACCCGCGCACATAGCAGGAGCTTTGAGCGTAGCTTGGCGTTGGACATGGTGCTGGATAGGGCGCATGGAATTTCCGAAAGTAATTTTTGTCAATTTAACCTTAATTACAACATGGCCAAGGCGCTATAAAAGCTATGTTTCGCTATGTTACAATATATGACAGAAATGACATAAATGGCAGGCTTTAAGTCAAGCTTTGAAATTAGAGCCATAATATCAGGCATAAAAAAACGCGCTTCAATGAGCGCGTTTTTACTTAACTATTTGATTTTTATCTATTTTGTCTGCGTAGAAAACTTGGAATATCCAGTTCTGTTTCCACCTCTGCCTCAAACAAATCATTTTGCGGCTTAGTCTGCGGGCTAGCGGCCTTTGCGACTGGCACAGACTTTTTACGGCCCCATAAGCTAAATGGGCTTTTGAGAATAGTTGGGCTCTCTTTAACGGGCTCTGGCACATAAGCTGCCTGTGGCTGTGTCTGCGGCTGTGTCTGCGGCGCAGGAGCTGGCTTATGCGCGGCTTGGGCCGCGATAGGCGCCGCAACAGAAGGCGAAACAGGTGATGGCGTTGGAATTGGCGCTGCTGCAGGCGTAATTTCTGCAACTTCGACATTTATCGGCTGCGTCAAAATCGGGTCTGGCTTAGATATTGCGGCTGGCGCGTCAATATCAGCCATTTCGAATTCGGCATCGCGGCGCTCAGCGCGCTCGCGCGGCGCGAGGAAATTATCAGGTTTTTGGGTCATATCAGGAGAACTTGCAGCAAATCTATTATCGCTCACCCCTTCAATAGATTCGACGCCTGTCGCAACAACAGAAACACGAACAATGCCTTCAAGCGCATCATCTAATGCCGTTCCAACAATAATATTGGCTTGCGGATCAACTTGTCCGCGAATTAAGCTCGCAGCTTCCTCTACCTCATAAAGAGTTAGGTCTTTACCGCCTGTAATATTGATCAAAACGCCTTTAGCTCCCATCAAAGACACATCATCAAGCAGCGGATTAGAAATAGCGCTCTCAGCAGCATCTAAAGCGCGGCGCTCGCCCGTCGCCTCGCCCGTTCCCATCATAGCCTTGCCCATTTCGCTCATAACAGTGCGTACATCTGAGAAATCAAGATTAATAATGCCCGGAACAACCATAAGATCGGTTACAGAGCGCACACCGCTATGTAGCACTTCATCGGCCAGACCGAACGCATGGGTCATTGTTGTTGCTTCAGTGGCGATACGGAATAGATTTTGGTTTGGAATGGTAATCAATGTGTCCACATTGGGATGCAGCCGCATAATTCCGTCTTCGGCAAGGCGCATGCGATTTGTGCCTTCAAACTGAAAGGGTTTTGTGACGATCGCGACCGTTAAGATTCCGCGCTCGCGGGCTGCGCGGGCAATAACAGGCGCTGCGCCCGTTCCAGTGCCGCCGCCCATGCCAGCTGCGATAAAGAGCATATGTGCGCCGTCAAGCTGGTCAAGGATTTCTCCCATGCTGTCCTCGGCGCTCTCTTCACCGACTTCAGGAAGCATACCAGCGCCTAGTCCCTGCGTAATCGCCGCGCCCATTTGAATGCGGCGGTCTGCTTTGGATAAAGACAGAGCTTGCGCATCCGTATTGGCAACAACAAACTCCACACCATCAAGGCCTGCAGCAATCATATTATTGACAGCATTGCCACCAGCGCCGCCGACACCGATCACAACGATACGTGGTTTTAATTCAACAGATTTGGGTAAGGATAAGTTGATACTCATAGCGCAGATTCTACTTTCGCATAATTGTTATATGGCGAATGTGCGCTTAATTGGTTTAACAACTGTTAATTATAACATCGTGAATCAAGTTTTAACGGGAGAATAGCTCATTTGCATATAGTCACGTACATACAGGCATGGCTATGAATCCAGTTTAAGGCTCAGTTTTGACTCAGCCTAGCCCTATTCCAGCCTAGTCATTGCCTAATCCTGCCTTAAGCCCAACCAAGAAATGACGTTAAAAGTTTTCTTTAAGCCACTCAATAGAGCGGCCAAAACCGCCGCCCGCATACCGTTTTTTGCGATGCTGACGCCCAGACAGGTCTGGCGCGCCAGCTATAGCTTCGCGTTGTTGTGACAGACCATGTTTGACAAGGCCCGCCGCCACAGCAAAATCAGATCCTGATGCCATTTCAGACAAGCCGAGCACGCCATGCGGGCGACCAATACGCACCCGTTTGGAAAAGGTAATACCTGCTAGCTCAGCAGCGCCTGATAATTGCGCGCCCCCGCCTGTCAGAACAATGCGGCGTCCTGCAAATTCGTCAACGCCTGCTTCTTTTAGCCGCTCGCGCAACATCTCAAATGTTTCTTCGACACGCGAGCGCACAATAGAAGTCAATACGGCACGCGATTCTTGATGCTGCTCTCCATATTCACCCATAGGCGGACAAGAAATCATTTTATAATCATCATCTTGGCTTCCCAAAGCGCTGCCATAAAGCGATTTAATACGCTCGGCGGCTTCCAGATGGGTTGTCAGCCCTCGCGCAATATCGGCGGAGACATGAGAGCCGCCAATTGGCACACTATCGACGTAAATCAAGGCTTTATCACGGAAAACGGACACAGTTGTAATGCCCGCCCCCATATCAATCACAGTCGCGCCAAGGTCTAATTCATCATCGACAAGCGCGCCAAGACCCGCCGCATAGGGGCTGGCGACAATGGACTTTATCCGCAAATGACACCGCTCAACACAATGAGACAGATTGCGCAATGTCCCCACGCCAGCCGTAACAAAATGCATATCCACGCCAAGACGCTTGCCAAACATGCCGCGCGGATCTGAAATGCCGCGCGTCCCATCAACGGACCAATTAAGTGGCAAGGCATGTAAAATAGCATGTTCTTGCGCGTCAAATTCGGCCAGTGACGTCTTTAAAACGCGTTTAATATCTCGGTCAGCAACTTCTTCGCTGGCAAATTCAGTCTCAACAGTTAGGTGCTGAGAGGCCAGCGTTCGGGTTGATATATTCACAACAACAGATTGAATGGTAAAGCCTGCGGCGCGTTCGGCCTTTTCAACGGCGTGACGTATGGACAGCTCTGCCGCGGCCATATCAACGACTGCCCCGCATTTTATGCCATGAGAGGCATTATGCCCGACGCCCAAAAGACGCACCCCGACATCAGGGTCTTGCATGCCGATAAAGCAAACAATTTTGCTCGAACCTATA
>JALZUP010000212.1 GCA_023301505.1 Robiginitomaculum sp. | reverse complement strand
TCTTCAAAACAGCGTTTGCCATGTTTTTGACCGAAGTGGCGGGTGACTTCTTTGCAAGACTCTTGAGTTCTTTTTCCCGGTTAGTCCCTCCATCAGCGGTAATGAATTCGTTGATGAAATGCTGAACAGTTTCACGGATAGCAAAAGTGATTCGAGTACGCTCCGGTACATTCGCGAATTCATCTCCTTCTTGGAAGATCGCCTTTTGGCAGGCTTTCTTTGCCTTGACGTTGTCAGACAGGTCGCGAATGCATGCGAATAGCATCAGCATCGTAGTCATTCGCTGCTGACCATCCAAAAGGTCATTTTCTTCAAACTCTCCTTCAGCTTTTCTGTTTTGAAAAACAAACGAGCCGAGGAAGTACTCATGTTTGGGTTTTTCGTGATGTGCAAAAGTTAGATCGTCCAATAAGTCGTTAATCTCGTCGCTAGACCAAATGTAAGGACGTTGGTAGTTCGGAATACAAAACCACATATTCGAGAAGATTTCTTTCACCAAGATCTTTTCGCTTTTGATTTCATCTGACACGGGAGACTCTGACTGCTGGAAGATAGACTGAATAGATTTTGAAGCGGGCAAAGTTATCACTTGCGCAAACTTCGTCGCTAATGTACTGTCAATTCGTAACCGCACGTTTGCGGAAGTGAGGAAATGCGAATTGATTTATGGGATCTTAAACCAAAAAGGGGGTGTTGGCAAAACGACGATTTCGATCCATCTAGCCGCTGATCTGGCTCGACGTGGTCAGCAAGTTTTGCTGATTGATGCTGCCCCGCAAGGCAGCTCGCTTTCTTGGTCCACGATCGGAGTGGCCGTTGAGTTCACTGTCGTTGGCCTGCCAAAAGCAACAATTCACAAAGAGCTTGAATCCTTGGCGGCGGACTACGACGACGTGGTGATCGACGGCCCCCCTCGCCTTTCAGAACTTGCTCGTTCGATTATCTTTGGTTCGGACATGATCATCGTGCCAGTACAACCATCGCCGCTCGATGTGTGGGCGGCATCGGAAACGAAATTACTGTCCCGGATCGGCTTGCCAAGGATTGATTATCTCTAGTTTTGACAAACGGAAATCCATGACATTCCGCGTGACAAGGACGCAACCTTTCGACGCAGAGATACCCGCGATTTGCACGTCTCTGACGTCTGCTCCCTGCCCTTGTTTTTTGTATTCGGCAGAAATGCGAGCAGCGGCAATGGCAGCGCCCTGATCGAAATCAAGAATGCGGCCTGCGAAATCGTGCTGTATGGCAAGTTCGAACTGATGAATTAGCCCACGCTTACGTTTGCCATCCGGCAAAATGTTCAGGCCATACTGAATCTCAAAGATCGTTATGGTTGTTGTGAAGATCTCTTCAGAAGGCTGAGCCTCAAGCCATTTGACAACGATTTCGTCTGGTTGAATCCGCATGAACTCTGAGACGACGTTGGTATCCAGCACGATCATTGGTCAAAGCTGGGCGAGCGTACTTCTTGCCCCTTCATTTCTTCGATCTGCTCATCGCCATTCAATCCTATCATTGAAAAGCGATTAGCCAGCCGAGTGGCTAAATGAGGCTCTTGTTTGGCTGCGATTGCGTTACGAAGAATCGTTTGTACTAACTCTTCAACCGAACGTCCCTCTTCCTTTGCGATCTCGCAAAGTTGAACGTGCAGCTCAGGTTCAATGTTGTTGAGGTTGAGTTGTGGCATAGATAATCTCCTTGACACCATCCTATCACTTCTAAGGGGAAATTTCCAGTAAAATCTGGAAGCCAGCCCCTGGCGGGTGAACAGGACCGTTCAGTGGCAGGCACTGCCGCTGATCTTTGAATCGAATTCACATATCAAGCTTCAACTGCGCCGAAGGCGGGAGCCATCGCTTCCTGCTCGCCACGAGAGATTCCCAAGTCGCCTGCAACGTCGCGCCATTTAGTAACAGCGTCTATTACTTCATCCACGATTGATTTTGCGTCTTCATTTCCAAGCCTGAAATAGCCAGCAACTTCCAAAGCCAAATCAAGGCTCAACGAGTTGTCCACATCGGAGATGTTCAAACTCAATCCCGTCCCGGTTGGATCTGGATTGATATCGTAGGCTGGCGACAGTTTCCACCCGCCTGGCTGGAGCAGGAAACCGTGGTTGCGTAGGTGGTCGTCGCAATTGGAAACACTGATTGAAAAGACGATCCGACGCCAAAGCTCGTGCATGTCGGCTTTGGTGTCTGCACCGTGCCGAGTCAAGAGTTCAACGATTTCCAAATCGCTTGCCCCGTCTTTGAAACTCGTTCCGTCGGTGTACCCCAGCATTGTCATTGCCGATGCAAAGTGCTTTCTGCGAACTTAATTGGCGATTAGCTAAACTCTAATTGTCTTCGGAGCCCGACTGGCTTGATTGGGCACGACTATTCGCAACAGTCCGGGAGTCACCGTCAGTACTGCCCTTCGATGACGCTCCTAGAAGATAGCCCGCGATTGAACCGAGCAACCCAAGCACGCCGGCTATTTGCTGGCTCGAAAAACCGGCTACAACCAAAAGCACTCCTCCGTTAATAATCAGGGTCAGCCCAAAGAAACGGATGATCGTGTTGGGAGTCCAATCAACGGTATCTCTCATCACCAGCAGATACTGAACCCAGAGCACAATCAAACAAAATACAATCACCGCAATTGCAAGAACTGTCTCAGGGCCCCACAGCTTCTGCGAGTTCCCGTCTGAAGTAACTTCAGCAGGAGCTTGGAGTTGCTGAAAACTTGGCTTTTCCGTTTCTGAAGCATATGCAGGTTTCATCCCAACAGGTTTGTCATTTCCTTGTCCGTTGGCAGTCTTGCTCCCGCTGATCAGCAATGAAACGACAAAACCTACTGCCAATATCTGAAGTAAGATCATACGGTTCATGGTGTTTTTTCTACCTGACAAGGATCTACGATGCATTGAATTGACAGCCCAATTGTGACCCAAACTTGGGACGGCTGTTCATATCTTATCAAAAAATGGCGAATGCCACCTGAACCGTTTGATAGAACCGCAACTACAGCCCATAAGGGCCACGCTAGGCAAAACCAAAGCAACGTTTGGGAGACAAGCCTACTATCTTTTGGACGTTCTAAATTCGTATCGCCTGAATAAAAAACAAGCCCAACTGTTGCCAATCGCCGAAGACATGGATTTCGCGAGTCATTGGTTGGCCTCTTTTTTACTCTTGGTTGGCGACTTAGTTTTAGGGGCTCAGAATGTGGAGATTTCAGATTGGCATCTTCCAATCGTCTTCCCAGCTGATCGTCGGACGCCAGTTTTGAAAAGTCGTTTTCTAGACCAAGAACGACTAGGATTTGAAACAGGGTGGTGATCGAGGTGTTGCCCTCCCCTTTTTCAAGCATGTACAGTGTGTTCCTACTGATCCCAGCGCGTTCAGCGACCTTGGCGGCGGACAGCTTGCGCCGCAGCCTTGCGAGGCGAACGTTTTCTCCCACACTCTTTCGGATTCGCCTGTGCTGGGGAAGTAGAGACTTTTCCGTTCTCATTTCAATGTACTATAAGTTGAGCATTAATCGGGGTAGATGCGCAATGTATAGTAGGTTGAATGCGACCGGCAAGCTAAATCTCGCCTTTCATTCCGTGAAAGATCGCTCTTTTACAGAGTAAAAGGCGACTATCTTCGCATGAGTGGCAGCTTGGCTAAACGGATCTCCAGCCGCGCAGAGTCCGTGTCTATCAGCGTTCATCCGCGGTTTAAAATGTTGTTGGATGATCAGGGCCGCTGAGGGCTAGTTTGCGCTGCCGCCGACGCCTTCCGGCTATCCGTTAAACTCTGCTCGCTGGCGCTCGGTTCCTCGCTCACGCGTCGGGATTCCATTGGCGCCGGGCTACCGCTTATTGACTAATGAAAGTAACGCCAAGGATGTCTACTCAGATCGTGGGCCTAGTAACGGCATCATCCACTCGATGACTCGCCAATCCATCCAACGTCGATCGGGATCAACTCCCT
>JALZUP010000211.1 GCA_023301505.1 Robiginitomaculum sp. | reverse complement strand
CAGATGTGGCCTTTAGCACGGCGGCGAGTGCTCCGGCCGATTTTTCCGCATGTACGGTAACCGCGCCAGATAATAGTTATCGTGATGATTTTACCTATATTTGTATCAACCCTAAAGGGGCTTTGGCAGCGGGTGACCCAGATCCGAATTTCTCGGTTTCATTTCGGGCACGTATTAAATAGCGGTTGAATAATAGGCCTGTTTGCGTAAGTCTTGAGCGCTGACTTAATTTACGGATAAATATATGCCCATCGCTCAACTTGATCGCACGATTTTGTCCTTGTCAGGGGAGGGCGTGGAGCCATTTTTGCTCGGCTTGACGACGAATAATCTCAATGCGGAGCTAAGCTTTCAGGCCTTGCTGACTCCGCAAGGCAAAATCATTGCCGATTTTTTCGTCACAAAAACGGAGAATGGCCTTCTTCTTGACACAGCGGCTAAATTTGGCCCAGCTCTGATGAAGCGGCTTAAAATGTATAAATTGCGCGCTAAATTTGATTTAGCCGATGTGAGTGATAGCCGCTTTGTTTATGTGCTGTGGGATGGCCAAGGCGAGGAGGGGCGTGTTGACCCGCGCTATGAGGCCTTGGGGCGCCGTTTGATAACATCGCTCCCTCTTGAGACAAATGCGAGCCCCGCCGATTATAACGCGCACCGCTTAGCTCTTGGCGTGCCAGAGAGTAGCTGGGATTTTGGTAGCTCCGAGCGCTTTCCTGCGGATATGAATATGGATTTACTTTCAGGGGTGGATTACCAAAAGGGCTGCTTTGTTGGCCAAGAAGTGGTTAGCCGCATGCACCGTAAGGGCAGTGTGCGCAAGCGGGTTTGCGGCTTTAGCGGGCAAGCGCAAGCGGGCGATAGTCTTTGGCAGCGCGCGCAAGTGGATGAGCAAAACCCAGATCAGCAGATAGACCAGAACCCAGATCAGCAGATTGAGGTGAAGGTTGGAGACGTTTTAAGCTGTTTTGATAAGGCTGGCATGGCGGTTATGCGGATTGACAAGGTTGATTTTGACGCGCCGGTTTATGTTAAGGGCGGGGAGCCGCTTTGCGTGCGCCCTCCTTTATATGCGCCTTTAAAGCAGGATTTATCATGAGCTATAAATCCCAAGACCTTATTCCTGACCTGCCGCGCTGCGGCTGGGCGACATCAAACGATCCGCTCTACACCCATTACCATGATACAGAATGGGGCCGTCCGATAAGGGATAGTAAATCGCTTTTCTCAAAGCTTATTCAAGACGGGCAGCAGGCGGGATTGGCGTGGATTACAATCTTGCGAAAGCGCGAGGAAATGCTGCGCGCCTATGACGGTTTTGACCCTGACAAGCTCGCCTATTATACGGATAAAGACCGAGAGCGCCTCTTATCTAATGCAGGTATTATTCGGTCTAAGTTAAAGGTCAATGCTGCCATTACCAACGCGCAAATCTTTATCAAAATGCGCGATGATGAGGGCATCGATTTTAGTGATTATCTGTGGGATTTCGTTGGCGCAAAGACCATTCAAAATAGCTGGAAACATTTCAAAGACGCCCCTGTTGAGAGCCCCGAATCTATCGCCATGTCTAAGGACCTTAAAAAACGCGGTTTTAAATTTGTCGGCCCCGTCATCCTCTACGCTTTTATGCAAGCCGTAGGCATGATAAATGACCACAGCATCGATTGTCATGCTTATGAGGTCAGTATGGATCTCAACATGGATAATGGTACAACATAGCCCCGCGCGAATTTACCGCTAAAGACCTGTAAAGACTTTGGGAGAAGTTTAGCCTAGCCAGTTTGATAATATTTGCTAATATAGGACTAACAAAGTTGCATATAAAATAAATTGCATAGCTATCTGCAAAATAAGCAAGCAAAATAAGTAAGCAACATATACGCACGATATAGGTGAATTATGAGTGCAGTCATCACAGCAACGGGGCTTTGGACGCCGCCAGAGTCCATTTCCAATGAAGAGCTTGTCGCAAGCTATAATAGCTATGCCGATAAATGGAACTCTGAACAGGCAGAGGCTATCGCCGCAGGTACAGCGCAGGCTTTAACGCATAGCTCGCCCGAATTTATTGAAAAAGCTTCAGGGATAAAATCGCGCTATGTGGTGTCCAAAGAACCCTTGCTCGATATCAATATTATGGCCCCCCATATTCCTGCGCGCGGCAATGATGATTTATCTTTAATGGCGGAGATTGCGAGCCATGCGGGCCGCGATGCGCTGACACGCGCGGGGCGGAGCGCCAAAGATGTTGACGCGGTTATTGTGGCCTGCTCGAACTTACAGCGCGCCTATCCTGCTATATCCATTGAGGTGCAAAATGAGCTGGGCGCGGGCGGCTTTGCCTTTGATATGAATGTGGCCTGCGCCAGCGCGACCTTTGGCATTGAAACCGCGCGCGGTCTTATTGCTAGCGGGCAGGCCAAATCTGTACTTGTGATTAATCCAGAAATTTGTACGGGCCATATTAATTTTAAAGACCGTGATGGTCATTTCATTTTTGGGGATGTGGCGACGGCTGTCCTTATTGAGCATGAAAGCCGCGCGGATGATCGAGGCTGGAATATTATTGGCTCAAAACTCGTCACCGAATTTTCCAATAATATTCGCAATAATTTTGGGTATTTAAATGTCTGCGCGCCCGAAGATGACGGCTTAAATGCGAAGGGTCTGACCGATAAGCTTTTTCGCCAGCGCGGACGTAGCGTCTTTAAAGAAGTCGTGCCGATGGTGGCTAATCTAATCAGTGACGAGCTGGCCAATATGGGCATTGAGAAAAGCAAAATTAAACGGATGTGGCTGCATCAAGCTAATCTAAATATGAACACGCTGATTACTAAAAAGGTTTTGGGCAAAGATGTGGATATGGTCTATGCGCCTGTCGTGCTAGATGAATATGCGAATACGAGCTCGGCGGGTTCAATCATTGCTTTTCACAAATATAGTGACGATATAGCGGCAGGCGAGACCGCGCTCATCTGTGCCTTTGGCGCAGGCTATAGCGCAGGTCTTGTGGTTTTAGAAAAGCGCTAAAATATCTTGTTCACGGTTTATTCCCTTTAGCTTTTGTGCTAGGCTACTCTTTTAGAGGGAGGCTGATCATGGCAACAGCTCAAGATTTAATGAAAATTGGCACTCAGCTTGTTCATATGAATAATGCTAATCAATCGCGAGACTGCGTGGCGCAAATATATGCAGCTGATTGCGTGTCCGCGGAAGCCGCTGCCATGCCCGGTCAAGACAGCAATGAAGTTCAAGGGCTGGACGCCATATATGCCAAACATGATTGGTGGGAGAGCGCCAATGAGGTGCATAGTAGCTCCGCCGAAGGGCCATTTGTGCATGGCGATGATAGATTTTGCGTCATTTTTGAGATGGATGTAACCGATAAACAAAGCGGGGAGCGCACGCAAATGCGCGAAGTGGCGACCTATTATGTTAATTCTGATAATAAAATCTGCCGCGAAGAATTTGCCTATGCTTTAGGCTAGGACTCGGAAAGCAGGGCCTTAGAATATGACCAAGACAGCGACAACGACAGCGACGCAAAAAAACGGCCCCAAAAGCGGTCCCAAAAGAGCGTGGCAACGCATGCTCTCAGGCCGCCGTCTTGACCTGCTTGATCCTTCGCCCTTTGATATTGAAATTGAAGACATTGCGCGCGGCCTTGCGCGTGTGGCGCGCTGGAACGGGCAGACATCGGGAGATCATGCCTTTAGTGTGGCCGAGCATAGTGTTGTGGTTGAGCATATTTTCTCCACGCTTAATCCGCGCGCTAGCCGTGAGGATAAGCTAACCGCGCTTTTGCACGACGCGGCGGAATATGTCATTGGCGATATGATTAGCCCGTTTAAGTCTGCGCTGGGGCTGGATTATAAAGCTTTTGAAGACAGGCTAGAGACAGCCATTCATATTCGCTATGGTCTGCCGGCACAGATACGGCCCGGCTTGAAGACAATCATTAAACAGGCCGATATTTATTGTGCCTATTTTGAAGCGCTGCAAATTGCAGGATTTTCTCGCCAAGAAGCCGATGAGTTTTTCACCCGCCCGCCGGGGGATTTAAAGCTCATCATTGCGCCCAAACCCGTCAAACAGGCCCAAGCGCTATTTCTAGACCGCTTTAATCAGCTCGCCCATGATGAGTTAGCGCATGTGTGAGCCTGCCCTACATGTGTGAGTGTGTCCTAAATGTATAAAATTGTCGCCTATTTTGCTTTGATTTTCGGGATTGCAGCGATTTATGCGATGCCTAGCGTGATCGCAAGTGCAGATTATAGCAATGTGATCTCATTGTACTATGTGGCTTTGGCCGCATTTTTGGCGGCTCTGTCTATGATGCTGGGCGGGGTGAGCCGTTTTATGTCTCACCGAAAAAACATAACTCATGCTTGGCCCGCTAAGCTGGGCATATTTTTAGGCGCAATTGTGTTTGTAATATTGGCAGCTATGGCGCTTTTAAACCGCTAATTTCGCTAGCGCTTTTGCCTTATGCTACCTATATAAGCCTTGAAAACTATCGGGCAGATTATCAGAAGGGCTTCGGTTATGGGCAAAGAACTCGTCAATTGGGAAAATGGGCGCTGGATCGGGAAAACTCTCGAAGTTGAAAATGGCGTTTGCGCCGTCCCCGGCCATGATTTAGACGGCCTTGCCAAAGAGCTAGACTATAATGATGAGGTCAAGGCTGCGACGGATCACCTTTATGATCAGGTAAGTGATTTCATTCCAAAATTTGAGTGGCCCGCCTATGCCCCGCTCGTCCATGCGATTAACACGCTCAAAAAAGAGAAAAACGCGGTTATTTTGGCGCATAATTATATGACGCCAGATATTTTCGGACTTGTTGGCGATTATACAGGCGACAGTTTGGGGCTAGCGATTGAAGCGACTAAAACTGACGCTAAAATGATCATTCAAGGCGGCGTGCATTTTATGGCAGAGACGTCAAAAATCCTATGCCCAGATAAGCGCGTTTTTATCCCGTCTATGCGCGCGGGCTGTTCGCTAGCAAGCTCTATTTCTGGCGATGATATTAAGCTGATTAAACAGCGCTATCCCGGCATTCCTGTTGTCACCTATGTCAACACCTCTGCGGATGTGAAAGCTGAGTCAGACATTTGCTGTACCTCGTCAAATGCGGTGGCCATTGTTGAACATATCACCAAAGAATGGGGCGTGGATAAAGTCATCATGCTGCCCGATGAGTTCTTGGCGAAAAATGTCGCCAAGCAAACAAATGTTCAGGTCATTGCGTGGCATGGACGCTGCGAGGTTCATGCCCGTTTTAGCGCCGATGATATTGCCGATATGCGCGCCGCTCATCCGGGTGTTGTTGTGCTGGCCCATCCTGAATGCCCGCCCGAAGTTGTCGGGGCGAGCGATTTTACAGGCTCGACCAAAGCGATGAGCGATTATGTCTCAGACAATAAGCCTGATAATGTGATCTTGCTGACCGAATGCTCCATGAGCGATAATGTGGCGTTAGAAAACCCAGAGGTGGACTTTGTGCGCCCCTGTAATCTTTGTCCTCATATGAAACGCATCACGCTGGAAAATATCTATGAGTGCCTCAAAAATGAGACCAATGAAGTCTTGGTGGATGAGGCCGTGCGTCTGCGCGCTAAAAAGGCAGTGACGGATATGATCAATGTCAAATTTGACGCTGTAAAAGGACATTTCGACCCAAGCTTGCCGATCAAAGATGTGAAAGTGATCTAAGCTTGGCTGTTTTTAAGGATAAGGGCACTCATCAGGTTAATTGGAACCTTGATCGTAAACGTCTCCCTGCGGGGGCGGTGCTTGTTGTTGGCGCGGGTTTGGCGGGGCTATATTGCGCGCTTAAACTGGCGCCGCGTCCTGTTTTTGTCCTGACCTCGCGCCGCTCGACCAAAGGCTCAGCCAGCGCATGGGCGCAGGGCGGCGTTGCCGTCGCGCTCAGCCCTGATGATAGCCCGCAAAGCCATGCCCATGATACGGTGATGGCGGGGGACGGCCTTGTTGATCCTGAGCGCGCTTTGCTCTTAGCCACGGAAGGCCCAGAGCGCGTGCGCGATTTGATCAAGCTAGGCGTGCCCTTTGATACAAATGCTGATGGGAGCCTTAATTACGGGCTTGAGGCCGCCCATAGCCGCGCGCGTGTGGCCAAGGTGAAGGGCGACGGGGCAGGGCGCGCTATTATTGAGGTCGTGCTGTCAAGCGTGCAAAATAGCGACCATGTTACAGGGCTGATTGGCTGGCGCGCGGAGAGCCTTTTATCAGATGGCAAGGGCGGCGTGGCGGGCGCGCTGGCGCGCCGTGATGATGGGTCTATGCTGGGCATTGAAGCGGATATGACCATTTTGGCGACAGGCGGAGTTGGCGGGCTTTTTTCCGTGACAACCAATCCGAAGACGGCGCGCGGGGATAGTCTGGGTATGGCGGCGGCGATGGGCGCGCTTATGCGCGATCCTGAATTTGTGCAATTTCATCCCACGGCCATAAATATTGACCGCGATCCTGCTCCGCTCGCTACCGAAGCTTTGCGCGGGGACGGGGCTATATTGGTCAACGCCAATGGGAAACGCTTTATGGACCGCTATCATAAGGACGGGGAGCTGGCTCCGCGTGATGATGTGGCGCGCGCTATATTTGCTGAAATTGAAGCGGGCCGCGCCCCATTTTTGGATGCGCGCAAGGCTGTGGGCGATCACTTCCCAGATGAGTTCGGTGTTGTGTTTAAAAGCTGTATGAGCGCAGGCATAGATCCGCGCACACAGCTTATCCCGGTTGCCCCTGCCGTTCATTATCATATGGGCGGTTTGGATACGGATGAATTTGGCCAAAGCTCAGTGCCGGGCTTGATGGCCATTGGGGAATGCGCGGCGACGGGCGTACACGGGGCAAACCGGCTTGCGAGTAATTCTTTGCTCGAAGCGATTGTCTTTGGCGGGCGCGCGGCCGATTTTCTAAATCAAAGCGAGATTGCTCCCCATAGCGCCGTGAATGTTAAAAGCCAGCCTTGGCTGTCTATGCCGCCAGATGTGAGCCGCATTTTGCGCCAAGGTATGACGCGCTATTGCGGGGTACGGCGTAACGCGGCGGGGCTAAATATTATGCTCGGGATTATTGAAGAGCTGACCGATCAAGTCGGCGCGGCGAACCCGCTCATCGCGGCTAAAATGATTGTTGCAGGCGCGCTAGCGCGAGAGGAATCGCGCGGCGGACATTACCGCACGGATTATCCATCTAGCGCTGATGTTGGACAATCTTCGCGTTTGACGTTAGATATGTTGAAGTAAATATGGCTGGGAACCCAAGATATGGATAGACATTATGCGCGGCAAAATCTGCCGCCATTACCGCAGGTCATTATTGAACCTATGGTGCGCGCCGCCTTACATGAAGATTTCGGAAATGGCGGCGATATTACCGCAGATTTATTAGTCCCAGCCAGCCAGACAGCAACGCTTTATTTTCATAGCCGCGATGAGGGCGTTATTGCGGGCATGCAGGCCGCTCAGCTCACCTATAAGCTGGTTGATGAGGCTGTCTCATTTGAGGTTGTGCGCGCTAATGGCTCCCTTGCGAGGCGCGGTGATTTGATTGCGCAGGTCAGCGGGCCTGTGCGCTCGCTCTTAATGGCAGAACGTGTGGCGCTTAATTTCTTGGGCCGTATGTCTGGCATTGCCACGCTAACGGATCAATTTGTGAGAGCTGCGGGCGAGGGGCGCGCGCGCATTGCTGCGACGCGCAAAACTACGCCGGGACTGCGCGCGCTAGAAAAACGCGCCGTGCTTTGCGGCGGCGGCTATACGCATCGCCAGTCTTTATCTGATGCCATTATGATCAAAGATAATCATATTGCGCTGGCGGGCGGGATTGAAACGGCCTTGGCCACGATTAAGGCTAATGCAGATCATATGAGCCATGTCAGCATTGAGGTGGATAGATTAGAGCAATTTGAAAAAGTCTTGCCGCTCCTGCCCAATGTCATTTTATTGGATAATATGAGCCTTGACGATATGAAGCGCGCTGTGGGCCTTGCGGCGGGCCGCGTCACTTTAGAGGCCTCAGGCGGAGTTAATCTTGATAGTGTGGCTGATATTGCCGCGACAGGTGTGGATGTTATTTCCGTGGGCGCTTTGACCCATAGCGCGAAAAACTTTGATATTGGACTGGACGCAGAGCGCTAAGATAGCTCGCAAAATGGGCGGGTCTGATTAGGCCGAGTTAAATGAAAAAAAGCGCGCCCAGTCAGGCGCGCTTTTCATTTATTTTATGTGGCCGTTCTCACGGCAGGTCTGGCGAGACTAAAAGAGTTTTTTAGCCATGCCAGCTAGGCCAGCTGCGCCGCCTAGGGAATCAAGTAGAGAGCCGCCAGAGCTGGATTTATCAACCATTTGCGGAAGGGCGTCTTTGAGGCCGTCCAAAAGCGAACCTTCATCTGTGCCAAGCTCAGCAGCGGCTGCTGCAATTTTGTCTTTACCTAAAAGCTCTTGAACTTGGTCAGCAGAGATAGGCGCATTTTCGCCATCGCCAAGCCAGCTATCAGCGACATCGCCCATGCCTTTATCTTTAAGGCCGCCAACAAGGCTACCAATGTCTAGGCCGCCGCCGCTACCACCGCCTAAAAGGCCGCCTAGCGCACCCGCAATACCTGCTTTATTTCCGCCAAGCTTTTGCGCGAGAGCCATCTTTGCAAGATCCATTACGTCCATATTATTTCTCCACTATAGATTTGAATTAGAATAATGCGCAAACAGTACAGCTAATTAGCTCTAATGCCCAAGCTTTAATGCAGCTTAGCGAAAGAAATATGCAGCTTATTTTAGCACCGCGAAGAGGGGAGTTATATAAATAAAAACACGTAGCCCTAAAAGAGCTACGTGCCTCAAGTCGTTTACAGCTTGGGATGTTGTGGGGCAGCCAAAGCCATAAATAACTTATCTGTTGTGGCGTTTATGACGCGTTTTGTAAATACTCAAAATAAAAAACGGCCAATTTTAGGCTTAAGGCGCAACACTTTGCGTCATAGCCAGTTCTCGGCGTGTCTTAAATTTGTAGAATTTATGCTCGCCAATTGTGCGGGTTGGCTTCACGGAAGCCGCCCAATGCGGATTTACATCAATTGTGTGATAATGGGTGGCGCGCAAAGTAATCGGGCGATGGGCTCCGATTAATGTGTGCTGGGCAATAAGATTGGCGCGCTCCCAGCTTTTGCCGCTCGGCGCTATGTCCATAGAGCCGTCACAGCTAAAGCTAAATTGGCAGCCCGTATTGCGCTCGGCGCCCTCATAGACAACGCCGCAAATATTATTCGGGAAATGTTTTGAGGCCACGCGGTTTAGCACCACTTCGGCAACCGCCTTTTGCCCAGTCACTGTCTCAGAGCGCGCTTCGTAATAAATGGCCTGTGAGAGGCAGTTCTGATCCTGCGCGGCGGCTTTGCTTGCCTTTAATTGCGCCAGATTAAGCTGAGGCAAAGAGGCCGTCTGCAAAGCATCGCGTTGCCAATAGATAAGCTCATTTGCGGGATTATGTAGCGCGGCCAGCTCGCCTGCAAAAGTATCAGGGGCAGAACTATCAGCCATGCTGAGGGGCGATGCTTCATCTGTATAATTATGAAGCGCTTCAACCTTTTGCGCCCAATTACCCATATGGGCCTTTTGGGAGGCGGCTTTACTCACCACAGGAAGAGCCGCTAAGGCAAACAGAGCCGCGGCGCAACTCGCCGTGATTTTTAATCGGTTTATGATGATAGAATTTACCATAATTGACATAACTCTTAAGATGATTTTCTGCAGATAACTTTCTGCGTCTGTAACTTCACTGTAATTTCTGTTGTAAACTCGCGGCGCTATAATCCGTTCCTACGCTTCATTCAAGGCGCAAATAGGGCTAAAATGCTGCGGTGCAACATCAGAGCTGTGAATTGTTTTGAAAAATACGCAAATCCCATGCATTTGTGACAAATAGGACACATTAAATGCAATCTTATAGCTGCACGAAACGTTAAACCCCGCCCTTAGGCGGAATTTAAAGTGATTTGCTTAATGACAGGTAAATTTTATGCTGTTTTGGCCGCAATAGCCGCCTGAGCTGCCGCTAGCCGCGCAATTGGCACGCGGAACGGGCTGCAAGACACATAGTTTAAGCCTGTATTGTGGCAGAACGTGATTGAGGCTGGATCGCCGCCATGCTCACCGCAAATGCCCATTTTAATGTCGGGCCGTGTGGCGCTGCCGCGCTCTGCAGCTAGGGAAATAAGATCGCCAACGCCGTCTTGATCAAGCGTTACAAAGGGGTCTTTTTCCATAATGCCTTGGGCCACATAGTCGGGCAGGAACTTACCCGCATCATCACGCGAGAGGCCAAATGTGGTCTGGGTGAGGTCATTTGTGCCAAAGCTAAAGAACTCGGCATGTTTAGCAATATCGCCCGCCAGAATTGCGGCGCGAGGAAGCTCGATCATTGTGCCGATTTGATAGGTAACGGCTTTGCCTGTTTCGGTTTCAACCTGTTTGGAAATAGCGGCAATTTTGTCTTTGAGAATCTCAAGCTCTTTGGCGGAAGAGACGAGCGGGATCATCACTTCTGCAACGGGGTTGCTGCCTGTCTCGCCCATGACAATAGCTTGAGCTTCGAAAATAGCGCGGGCTTGCATCTCATATATTTCAGGATAGCTAATACCCAAACGACATCCACGATGCCCTAGCATAGGATTGCTCTCATGTAGTTCTTTGGCGCGGGCCATTAGCTCAGAGGCTGGAAGGCCTGTTGCTTTGGCTACGCTGGCGACATCGTCCTCGCCATGGGGTAAAAATTCATGCAAAGGCGGATCAAGCAAGCGAATGGTGCAAGGCAAATCGCCCATAATGCGGAAAATGGCGGCAAAATCCTCTCGCTGAACGGGCAGGATTTTTGATAGGGCGGCCACGCGGCCATCCTTATCATCAGCCAAAATCATTTCGCGGAAATAACCCAGACGTGAAGCTTCAAAGAACATATGTTCTGTGCGGCATAGGCCAATGCCTTGCGCGCCAAAATCTTTAGCCGTTTGGACATCTAGCGGCGTTTCTGCATTGGTGCGAACGCCCAATGTGCGATATTTATCAGCCCAGTTCATAAGGGTAGAGAAATTTCCGCTCATTTCTGGCTGTACCATATCAACAGCTCCGAAGAGGACTTGACCTGTCGCCCCGTCCACTGTGATTGTCTCGCCCTTTTTAATGACGCGGCCTGCGACGCTAAATTGCTGGCGCTCATAATCAATGCGAATATCGCCTGCGCCAGATACGCAAGGCGTTCCCATACCGCGCGCAACCACAGCCGCGTGAGAGGTCATCCCCCCCCGCGCCGTTACAATCGCTTCGGCGGCGTGCATGCCGTGAATATCTTCAGGGCTTGTTTCAACGCGCACAAGAATGACTTTCTCGCCTGCTTTGGATAATGTCTCCGCTTCATCAGAAGAAAAGATCACTGTGCCAATGGCTGCGCCCGGTGAGGCAGGCAGGCCTGTCGCGACAAGGTCGCGCGCGGCATTGGGGTCAAGCGTGGGATGCAAAAGCTGATCAAGCGATAATGGCTCTACGCGCATGACGGCTTCTTGCTCGGTAATCATGTTAGAGGCGGCCATATCAACTGCAATCTGGAGCGCAGCTTTGGCGGTGCGCTTACCCGTACGGGTTTGCAGCATCCATAATTTGCCTTGCTCGACAGTAAATTCAATATCTTGCATGTCGCGATAATGCTGCTCTAGCGTCTCAAATGTCGCGGCGAGCTGCGTGTAAACGTCAGGCATGGCCTCTTCCATAGACGGCGCGGTCTCGCCCATTTCGGTGCGCGCTTTTTTGGTCAAAGTTTGCGGGGTACGAATGCCCGCCACAACATCTTCGCCTTGGGCGTTGATTAAAAATTCGCCGTAATATGTATCCTCGCCCGTTGATGGGTCGCGGGTAAAGGCGACGCCTGTGGCGGATGTGTCGCCCATATTGCCAAAGACCATGGCCTGCACATTCACAGCTGTGCCCCAGCTAGCAGGAATATCTTGCAAGCGGCGATAAACAATCGCGCGGTCATTCATCCAGCTCCCAAAGACGGCATCAATCGCGCCCCATAATTGCGCCTTAGGGTCTTGCGGAAAGTCCTTACCCATTTTGCGCGCAACTAAGCTCTTAAACTTTTCAATAATTCCAGCCCAGTCATCGGCGGTGATTTCTGTGTCCAGCACATAGTTTTTGCTATCTTTGAAATCTTCTAAGATGTCTTCAAAGTCATGATGTTCCATGCCTAGCACCACATTGGAATACATGGTGATAAAGCGGCGATAGCTATCAAGGGCAAAGCGGCGGTCGCCAGATAGTTTTGCAAGGCCTTCAACGGTAATATCATTGAGGCCCAAATTCAGCACTGTATCCATCATGCCCGGCATAGAGGCGCGCGCGCCAGAGCGCACAGAGACCAAAAGCGGATTATCGGGATCGCCAAAGCCTTTTTCTGCTTTTTTCTCAAGCGCGGTTAAAGCCTGTTCAACATCGCCAGACAGGCTGGCGGGATATTGCTCATTATTGTCGTAATAGGAGGTGCAGACCTCAGTGGTCAGTGTAAAGCCAGGCGGGACAGGCAAATTTAGGCTAGCCATTTCTGCCAAATTAGCGCCTTTGCCACCTAAAAGGTTTTTCAGTGTGGTGTCGCCATCCGTTTGGTCACCGCCAAATGCATATACCCATTTCGTCATAGCCATTACCTCTATGTCTGTTCTATCTTAAACGGCCAGATCAACGTAATCTGGCCTCATTTGTTACACGCGGCCCCATATGCACTATTGAGGCCGAAAGCTCGCGATTACACCCATTTTGTCACCGCAATAATTAGGGGCAGACATAGGTTTTACTTATGTCCATAGCAAGCGCAAAAATTGTCTCCCATTCGCCTTATAGGAGTTAAATAAACAGCTGTTTAACGGGGCTGCATTTGACATCGCTGTCATCGTTTAAAGCGCGATTTTTATGTCGTCATTGCGGGAAAGTTTTTTACAGGGCAGGGAGTCTGATGAGGTGATTATGGATGTTAAGGCAGGTAAATGCGCCTTTATGGCCATTAAATAGGCCTAAGACGGCCTATTTCGTCGTCTACGGCAGATAGCGATTCTTTTATCTGTCTCTCAGTAAGAGGGGCATTAAGGGGCGCACTAAGGGCGCATTAAGCAGCGCATTTGCTCCTTAATGAGACGCTTTGCTTAATGGCTCTAGCCGTCTATTTTGTCAAAATCGGCGATTAAGCTAGCTAGCTTACGGATTTGCATGAGCAAGCCAAGGCGATTGGCGCGAATATCATCATCATCATCATTGACCATGACATCGTCAAAAAAGCCGTCAATCGGCGCGCGCAAATCCGACAGAGCCGACATGGCGCTCTCATAATCTTCGGTAGATAAAGCGCTTTGAATTTTAGGCTCAACCTTGCCAAGCGCGGCGGCGAGAGCTTGCTCGCTTGGCGCGCCTTTGGCTAACAGAGGCGCATCAATTTTCCCGTTAGGTAAATCGCCCTTTTTGGCTTCTGCGCGCAAAATATTGGCCGCGCGCTTATAACCCGCGAGTAGGTTTGCGCCGTCATCGCTAGACAGGAAGTCTTGAAGCGCGGTGGCGCGCGCCGTGATGTCAACAAGATCATCCCCGCCCAGCGCAAAAACAGCGTCGATAAGATCATGGCGCAAGCCTTGGTCACGCAAAACGACCTTGAGGCGATCTAGGATGAAGGTGAGGAGGTTGGCAGGATTAAGGCTGTTAAGCTCAGTTATTATTCTATTTTCAGGAGGGCGAGATAATTCGCATGTAGCTGCGTTTTCAATTTGCGTTTTGATTTGGTCAATAAAAGAAAACCGAACTTTATTCTCTAGCACAATGCGAACTACGCCAAGCGCCGCCCGTCTTAGCGCATAAGGGTCTTTGCTGCCTGTGGGTTTTTCGTCAATGGCCCAAAAACCGACAAGGGTGTCGAGTTTATCGGCGAGCGCGACGGCCACGGCGACAGGGTCGGTTGGTACATTATCGCTTGGGCCTTGGGGTTTGTAATGCTGCTCTATGGCGGTTGCTATATCGCCGTCGCCGCCTTCGCGCTTATACATCAAGCTGCCGATTTGGCCTTGCAGGCTGGTAAACTCAATTACCATATTGGTGACCAGATCACATTTAGCGAGCTTTGCGGCCTTTTCTGCAACATCTGGCTCTGCGCCAACTTTGGGCGCAAGCTCTTTTGCCAGAGCCGCAACGCGCTCGGCCTTGTCTTTAATAGAGCCAAGCTTTTGATGAAACACCACCGTGCCTAGCTTGTCGTAATAATCTTCCAGATTTAATTTCGCGTCTTGCTGCTCAAAAAAGAGCGCATCAGACAGGCGCGCTGATAAGACCCGTGAATTGCCTTCTGCGATGGCTTTGCCGCCATCAGGGGCGGCTTGGTTGGCCACGACGATAAAGTTTGGCGCAAGCTCGCCGCTCTTTGGGTCGCGCACCGCGAAATATTTTTGGTGGGTGCGCATAGATAGGCGGATAACTTCGCTTGGCAGTTTTAAAAATTCGGGGTCCATATCACCTAAAATCACGATAGGATATTCGGCAAGGCCCGCCACTTCATTAAGCAAGCCTTCGTCTTCAACCAGCTCCAAGCCCTTTGCCGCGCAGGCTTTGCGCGCATCTGTCAATATTGTCTCTTTGCGATCTTCGGCGCGCAGAATGACTTTGCCGTCTTCTTCAAGCTGTCGGCTATAATCGGCAAAGCCTGTAACTGTGAACGGGCCTGCGCCCATACGGCGATGACCGTGGGTGATATTGCCAGAGCGGATGCCGCCCACAGTAAAATCAACGATTTCGCCGTCCAGCAAGCAAATGATAGAGCTTAGCGGGCGCACCCAGCGAAAAGAGCTTGCGCCAGACTTCATAGATTTCGGCCATGGGAAATTGCCCATAATGGCGGGGACAAGCTCTTGGATAATATCTGCGCTTGGCTGTCCTTTTTTCTCAATCACGGCAACGTAAAATTCGCCCTTTTTATCAGAGCGCGTTTGGGCTTGGGCAATATCGCTCAGGCCCGCCCCGCGTAAAAATCCTGCCAAGGCTTGCTCAGGCGCGCCAAGGCGCGGCCCCTTACGTTCTTCGCTCACATCAGGGCTGGCGGCGGGAATATCGGCGATAAAGCTAAGCCGGCGCGGCCCCGTCAGGCTCTGGGCATTTTCAACCGTTAAGCCCGATTTTTTAAGCCCGTCTGTCATGGCTTTGGCTAAATCAGCGCCCGCGCGCAATTGCATACGGGCAGGGATTTCTTCGCAGAGTATTTCGAGGAGTAATTGAGCCATTATTTCGCGGCCTCTATTTTGTCTTGCTTGCCTTGTGTCTCTTGCGCCGCGATTAATTTGGCTTCACAGGCCACCCAGCTCTCGGCGCTGCCTTTGGCCAGATCGCGCACGCGCTTGATAAAGCTGGCGCGCTCTGTCGGGCTGACCACGCCGCGCGCATCTAATATGTTGAAAAAATGGCTGGCTTTGAGCGCATATTCATAGGCGGCTAGCGGTAAGTTCACCTCAGGTTTAAGCAAATATTGGCACTGCTCTTCGGCGTCCACAAACCAGCGCTTTAGGCGCTCTACATCGGCATGTTCAAAATGATAGGCGCTCATTTGCACTTCATTTTGATGAAACACATCGCCATAACTTAGCTGTTCTTGGCCCTCTTTGGCATCATTGAAGCGAAGGTCATACACGCTATCCACGCCCTGCACATACATCGCCAGACGCTCTAGCCCGTAAGTTAGCTCGCCCGAGACGAGATCAACGTCAAGCCCGCCGACTTGTTGGAAATAGGTAAATTGTGACACTTCCATTCCGTCACACCAGACTTCCCAGCCAAGACCCCATGCGCCCACAGTTGGGTTTTCCCAATCATCTTCGACAAAGCGAATATCATGCAAATCCATATCAATGCCAATGGCGGCCAAGGAGCCAAGGTAAAGCTCCTGAATATTGGGCGGATTGGGTTTTAAAATGACTTGGAACTGATAATAATGTTGCAAGCGGTTCGGATTTTCTCCGTAGCGCCCATCGGCGGGGCGGCGCGAGGGCTGCACATAGGCCACATTCCACGGTTTTGGCCCTAATGAGCGCAGCACGGTGGCGGGATGTAATGTTCCTGCCCCGACATTGCTATCGAAAGGTTGCAGCACTGCGCAGCCTTTATCGCTCCAATATTGCTGGAGCGTTAAAATGAGGTCTTGAAAAGAGAGGGGATGGGACATGTCACCGGCCTGTTAAATCTTGCGCTTTTCCTAGTCGGGCGCGCGCGCTTAATCAAGCTTCTATATATGTGCTTAATATGCCCTTAATATATAGCTTTATATATCGCGTAATTCTTCTTCAAGTCCTGCTAGCTTGAGCGCGCGGCGCGCGGCCGCTAAATCTTCGGCCAGCACCATGACCCGCCGCGGGATAACCCCGATAGAGCCTTCTATGGATGAGCTTTGAGTATCAAAGATAAAGTGCTCAATATGGGAATCTTTGAGGACAGCTTCGATAAAGCTAATGGTGACAATATTATTGGTCGAGATAAGAGTTTCCATAAATATAATGTGGTGAGAGGGCGCGGATTAATCAATAGGATAATTATCGCTATCCAAATTGCCGCATTTACGCGATTGCCTCACATGGCGCGCTGTGTTACCCCGCCGCAATGACAATCTACGGCGCAATAATTCGAATTATCAGCCCGGCGCGCTAGGCTCCTCAATAAGAGCAGCCACGCAGCCGGGATAGTTAATTATTGCTTTATATTCACCATAGATAGACTTCTCCCATGACTGATTCGCCAACCGACCTTAAGACCGACTCCGCTCAGCGCGATTATCGCGAGACGTTGTTTTTGCCAAAAACTGATTTTCCCATGCGCGCGGGCTTGCCCAAACGCGAGCCGCAATGGCTAGAGCGCTGGGAGCATATTGGGCTTTATCAAAAATTGCGCGAAGATGCTAACGCGCGCGGGGCAAAGCCTTATACGCTGCATGACGGCCCGCCTTATGCCAATGGACATATTCATATGGGCACGGCGATGAATAAAATTCTCAAAGATATGATTATTCGCGCCCATCAAATGAGCGGCTTTGACGCGAATTATGTGCCGGGCTGGGATTGTCATGGTCTGCCAATTGAGTGGAAGGTGGAAGAAGAGTTTCGCGGTAAGGGGCGCAGCAAGGATGACGTGCCGCCGTCCGAGTTTCGCGCGCGCTGCCGCGAATATGCCGCTGGCTGGCTCGATATACAGCGCAGCGAGTTTAAGCGCCTTGGCGTAATAGGCGATTGGGATAATCCCTATAAGACCATGAATTTTGAGAGCGAGGCGCGCATTTGCGGCGAGCTTT
>JALZUP010000210.1 GCA_023301505.1 Robiginitomaculum sp. | reverse complement strand
TACCCCTAAAAGGTTAAAAACTAAAAAACTCTTGCCCGTAGAGATTGAGCCGAAAGCCTTTGAAGCTCTCCAAGTTCGTGCAATGCTTTCTTTCGCAGCCGCAAAGAAAATTTTAAAGATGCTCTCTATTGTTTGCAAAGATGGAACGGCCAAAGGTTGCCATGCTTGGGCGGGTGCTGAGAGAACACACCGTTGGGCGGGGCGTATGATACAACCCCAAAATTTCAAGCGGTCAACAAAGACCAGTGAACTTGCATACAAGATGCTTTGTGAAGGGGTTGACCTTGAAACAATGGAACTTCTCTTTGGCAACTTTCTTGAAACTGTGGCAAGTGCAATTCGCCATTTCATCAAACGGCCAGAAGGGCAACTTCTGCAAGCTGATTTCTCGTCTGTAGAGGGGCGGGGCGCTCCCTGGCTTTGTGGTGGTGAAGACAAGTTAAACCGATTTCGTAGAGGTGAACCAATTTATGAGGGCATGGCATCAAAGATTTTTAATGTACCAACTCAACAGGTGGTGGACGAAAACGAAGCGGGAAACACTGAAAAGCGTTTCATTGGTAAGCAAGCGGAACTAGGGTGCAACTATAATATGGGTTGGCCAAAATTCCGTGGTACTTGTGAAAATTTTAAATATAAACCATCACAAGCAATGATTGACGCTTACAAGCCAATCTTTTCAAAGCAACTTAAACACCTTTTAGAACAGGCAAACGGAAGTGAACCTTGGGACGAAAAACAAGTTAAGTTCGCCCCTTACAACTTCGCCAAACTCTACAACCGAAAAGAAGGGGGTCAATTTGCAGGGCGAGCGGTTCAAGTCTGGACTTACCGCAAAGGGGGTACAAAGCGCCTTGTCGAGAACCCCCTTGAACCTACTGCCGAGGAATGGGCAGATTTGACTTATGACAACCTAGCCTATAAAGCTGTGACGGCTTGGCGAAAGGACAATCCAGAAGTTGTGACGGCATGGAAAACAATTGACGCTTGCGCCAAAGACGCAATGAGAAACCCAGGAAAATGGGTTCAAGCAACGCCAAAAATAAAGTTTATGCTCACAAAAAAGGTTGGCTTCCTCGCCCTTGTCATGAAACTTCCAAGCGGGCATTTGCTTGTTTACCCAAGAGCAAAACTCGTCTGGAAGGCAACGGACGAAAACAAAGGCAAAACCCCAGATAAAAACGACAATTACAACACGGAAATTCAATTCTGGGGCAAACATGAAAGCCGTTGGTGTTGGTGTTCAACCTACGGGGGCAAGCTCTTGGAGAACGCAACGCAAGCCATTTGTGGAGATTTCATGGCCAATGGTGCTGTGAAAGCTGAGAAAGCAGGCTTTGATGCTTATATGCTTGTGCATGATGAACTAATTGGCCCGCAAAAAGAAGGGCAAACCCATGAGGAGCTTTGCAAACATCTTTGTGATTTGCCAGAATGGGCAGAAGGTATGCCACTAGAAGCGGAAGGAAATTTGATTCCGTACTATATGAAGACTTGACAAACAAGAAAAGCCAGTTAAGTTGGCGGTGGTATTTAGTTACTCATATATAATGAACGAAAAAAAAGGACTTGCAAGGTGTTAAAACCTTGCAAGTTTTTTTTCTGTATAAGGTTGACAGCAAATAAAAATTATTTAATATTTCGGCAAGTATGAAATATAATGAGATAAATATTTTTGACGGACAGCCAGAAATTACAGAAGACACCTTGAAGGAGCTTGAAAAAGCCCGCCTCATCGTGTCTGAAAAAACAAGTCACTTTGGGCTTAAACGGGTTGCAGAAGTACGAAACAAAAAGATTGGCCATGTTGTCGGCTACAACCTACTTTGTGACGCAATCAAAAGCGGTGAAATGACACAAGAACGGGCCAGGGCTTTGGTTGTGATTGAACTTGCCAAGACCAACGGAAAACCCCGTCAGCAAGTACTTGACCGCCTTCTTACTCATGCTTTCGTTGGTGATAAGGCACAAGTAAAGGAACGAATCGAAAAACTTAAAGGGTGATGCTTGAATCAAAAATTGAAAAATCAGTTTGTGATTATGCTAAAAAACAAGGTTTTTACGTTCGTAAGTTCAAAGCCCCTGGCCAACGGGGCGTGCCAGACAGGATTTTTCTTTCTCCTATGGGTCAAGTTTTCTTTATCGAGTTTAAAGCAGAAGGAAAAAGACCAAGTGACTTGCAAGAACGAGAAATTAGACTGATAGAAAACTGTAAGGGGTCTGTCTATGTCATAGACAATCCCAAAAAAGGAAAGCTCCTTGTGGACGTATTTTGTAACATAGAAGGATATGCGGGACAGCTACCAGACCCCAAAGACTACGTTTGAGCCTTTAGAGCATCAAGCCTTAGCAATAGAACACCTTTTCAATAATGAAAGGGCTTTACTGTTTGCGGGCATGGGACTTGGAAAAACGGCCGCTGTTCTCGAAACTACACGGCAATTGATTTGTGACGGGTCAATGAAGGGGCTTTTAGTTGTAGCGCCAAAGCGGGTTGCAACAATTTCTTGGCCTGCCGAGCTTGAAAAATGGTCAAATTTCCACTGGTTAAGGTTTGCCAACCTCAGAACCAAAGAGGGGCAAGAGGCTTGGAGGCAAGGGAAAGCAGAAATTTTCGTAATCAATTATGAAATGCTCCCCAAGTTCTGCAATGAACATTTAAAAGGGGTCAGACAGAAAAACATGCCTGTTGATTCTATCCTGTTTGATGAAATAGACATGGCTAAAAACCACAAATCAAAACGGACAAACGCCCTTAAAAAGTACCTCTACAAATTCCCAAGGCGTTGGGGTATGACAGGCACGCCAGTTTCAAACTCAACAATGGACATCTATAACCAAGTGAGGTTGATAGATGATGGGAAAGCGTGGGTTTCGCCAATCAACCCCAATGGCAGAAGCTTCACCAACTGGAAAAATCAATTTTTCTATGATAAAACGCCATCAAGCGATTTCCCCAATTTCGCCCTTCGTGATGGGTCAGAGGGATTGATTGAGAAGCGGATTGAGCCTTTAACCTTGGTTTTGCTTTCCAAGGACTATTTGAAAATTCCACCTGTTCACGTTCACGACATAGAAGTGAAGCTTCCCGCCAACGTTCAAAAGGTTTACAACAAACTGCAAAAAACTTTGATACAAGAGTATGAAGAGGGGTTTGACGCATCGGCCGCCAATCTCGCTGTTTTGCGTGGAAAGCTCTTGCAAGTCACGTCTGGCAATATCTACGTACAGCAAGGTGATAATGTAGCCACAAAGCGAGTTGAGTTTTTGCATGATGAGAAGCTTAAAGCAATTGAAGCTGTCCAGAAAAAACACAAGGGCAAACCCTTATTCGTTGCGTGCCTCTTCCGTCATGAGGTTGAAGCAATCCTTGCACGCTTTGACGGGGCGGTTGAAATGCCAGACTCTACCGATTCCAAAGCCTCGCAACTTAGAGAAAAAGAAATTTTTGCCAAATGGGATAGAGGGGAAATTCCCGTTTTAGTTGCTCACCCCAAAAAGGGTTCACACGGCTTGAACCTTCAAAAAGGAAGCAATGTCGTGGTCTGGTCAACCCTCATTGATTCCCTAGGAACTTATGACCAGTGGAACGCCCGTCTGGCCCGTCAAGGGCAGACAGAGGAAACCCATATTTACCGCATCTTTGCGGGGGCGGTTGACCATGCAGTTGAAACCAACCTTCACAACAAAGACACAAACCAGAAAGCCGTTCTAAACACCATTAAAGGCCTTAAGCGATTCCTAGAAGCTAGATTATAAATACTTGCGGTGGTGTCTCAACTAGCTCTTCGCCCCAAAGGTCTTTCACAACTGCTGAAACAATCAACGGGCTAGGTGAAGCGTTTGAAAGTATAAGGTTTATGGGAAGTATTGCTTCAATTGAGCCAGTTGGGTTGACCTGTGGGAAAATAGAGGCAGCCAGTAAAGATTCTGTGTTAGATTCCGTGCGTTGCCGGCCAACAAAAACGTCAATTCTTTCTGCGTCATAGTTCATCCCTGGAGAAGCGGTCAACCTAACAGTGTCAATTGTACGTACAAAGGCAAGAACAGTGTCAATGACTTCTGAATTTAAAAGCTCTGCCGTCAAATTGCTAAGAGGCAAAGGCGGTGGATTGGTAAAAATCGCACTTCTGGGCATTGACTCGCCTGCGCTGTTTATTGTGGTAAGTGAAACTCTAATAGTTCGCCCTAACACAACACCCGCATTTTGTGCGTCTTGCTGTGCGTCTTTAGCCCTGTAGGTGTAATTTGTGGCCAGTGTCTCAAAACTACGAATTTCGTTGAATGGCTCGCCAACTGCCGTTTGGGTTTCTAAAGTTAGCCTGTAAGATGAGGCGAGCGAGACGTTTGCCCATGTAAGTTTTAACTCGTCCGTTTCAAAAGCTTCAACTAGATTTGGGGCGGTACTTGGTGGAGGGACAAGGCTAATGCCAACCTCGCCAAACCACTGGATTGAAGGGCCTGCGAGAACAGCTAGACCAAAAGCCCTAACATAAAGGTTTCCTGGTTCAACTTCAATTAGTGCTGTTGTCTCCTGTACCCTCGCAACTGTCGCAAAGTTTATGCCATCCATTGAAGTCTCAACAATGTAATCCGTGGCAATCGGTGAGCCTGTCCAAGTGACAATTGCAATGCTCAAATTGTCCTGTGAAGTCACAACCCGCAAGTCAGAGATTGTTGGTAATACTTCTGGGGTTTCGGGCGCAAGGGTACGATTTGAAACGGGCGCAACGTCATTGTCAAATCCGTATAAGCGGGCATCATAAGGAATGACCGTCAAAGAAACTTCATGTTTGTCGCTAGGTTCAACGGCAATGATTTTGCAAAGTTGGTGCTGTGTT
>JALZUP010000209.1 GCA_023301505.1 Robiginitomaculum sp. | reverse complement strand
CTTTTTGCGTTAGAAGTCTGCCCGTTTTGGGATCGAATTTGGATTGAAGAAGTTGTACTGGATTGAGCAATCACCATAATTGGCACGTCCGCTGTAACAAGCCCCGCTTTTAGGTTTCCAATCAATGTAATTACCCCCGCATCTGGTTCGTTGGCAACTTGCCCCGCTACGGGGTGTAACTGGTCTTCTGGGGTTGTCACTGTCACGCCCTGCCTGTTTAGTGGCACGGTATAAGCTAAGTCTAATTGCTTTGTTGTATCATTCCATTCCCAAACTTTAGCAGTGCCAACGGAAGGGCCTGCAATTGTCAAAGAGCTTTGAGCACCCGCCCCGCTGTCTGTAATGAAAATTGGTTGGGCTACAACTTGCGACATAGCAGAGACGGGGCAAGCGGGCGTTGCGTCCCCACCTGCGTTGTCTGCCCCAGAATTTCCCATAATTTGCCCCGTTGCCCTAAAGCGTGCAAAATCACTTGGTCTATAATCCGTAGCGAATAACCCCGTTTCGGTTTGGATATTCACTGGACTTCCTGGACTTACTGAGAAGCCCCCTTTCGTGTTTTTAACAGAGTACCATTCAACGGGGGTATTTGGGAAAGGTGCAGACATTTGGCCAAACCTAGGGTGAGTTATTATGTCAGCAGAAAGGGGCAATATTAGCCTTGCATCCCTTGGCCCCGCCCCTGTTGGCGTTGCGGTACTTGTGAAGTCTGAATTGTTAAATCCCGAGGCTGTGCAAACCATGACAGGGTTACTTGCATTGATTGCGTATTCTGTATTCCCGTCAAGGTGTACAGTGGCAAACTCCCAAGGGGCAAGCGTTTGGGGCGGTTGGTCTGCTATGGGGTTGCCATTGCCGAAAGTCACTTCTAAAACCGATTCTAAAGGGCCGTTGACAATAAAAAGAAAAGCGTGGTTTTTACTTGTCCGCTCCGCTTCTCGAAATGCAAACATGAAAGAACTCGTAAAAGATAGCCCATAAGAGAGAAGAGGCATAGAGGCGAGGAACGTCCCCCCAAAGTCAACTTCTGAAAAACCATAAAAGCCCGCTGTAGAGGTGATTATTGCCCCATTTGGCAAGCCAGTAAAACAAATTGGTTCGCCATACGCCATAAATTCACGATAAAGAACATTTCTCGCTGTGAAGTCTGCACCGCTTGCGTACACTTGAACCGTGTTACCCGCCCCAAGAGAAACCCCTTGAACCTTGCCAGAATTTGTGTAGCCAACGGCAAGGACGTTTAAACCTACCTGGCCCGCATTGGCCAAAAGCTGTTGTTCAAGTCCTAAAGTAGAGCCTGCCGCAATTGCGCCTGCGTCTGGATAGTTTATCTGGTGGGCTGTTTGCCCTGTAGAGTCTGAAATAAAAAGGTCAAAGCCCGTGCCAACTCGCACGGCATAGACAGTGTCAGCTTCCAACTGTGTCGGAAGTTCTGAAACTACTTTATCAATCCTAAATTTTGACACTTTGACCTTTATTTTTTAAGGTTTTACCAACCTAGTTGGCCATAGGTATTTGCAACCTTTTCGCCATTGTAATTCAAATCACCTTCTGAGTCTTGACTGAGTGCGTCAAGTTGCGTTTTGTTGGTGTGTGAGTGCGAGTTTCCAACTGCATTGTCAATTGCGGTTGGTGTAGAACTTGGCCCGCCTTGAATAGCAGACCAGTTGAGCACTACATCAAGACTTTCAAACTCTGAAAGCTTGCTGAAAGCTGAGGTTGTCGCATTGTAGCCGTAAAGAGCCGCCCCCGCATCAACGGTTGAATCGTCTTTTGCGTCTTGAACAATCACCATAGCGTTGCTCGTCAAGTTGAGTCCATCACGTTCCGCAATGTCTGCAACGATTTCAACGCCAGAAAGCGTTGACGTTGAAGCATCAATAAGGGCTTGAATGTCCGCTTCATTCGGCATTCTTCGCAGTGCATCGCCTGCATTGTTGGACATGTAAATTTCCAATTTATCTACACCAACCGAAACGGCATAAATTGTATTTGGTTCAACATTTGCGAGGGCGGGAACTGCCGTTAGTTTATCAATAAAGATTTTTGACATTGTGTTTTTATTTTAAGTTTTTCTCCTCTTCGTTTTTTAAACCTTACCAGTCAAGCTCGCCCGTTTCAACATCATTGTTTGCCTCATTTTGCAGAGAGTCCGTTTCGTCTTCAAGTTCAACAATACGGTTGGCAAATTGTGAATTTTCTTGAATGAGTTGAATGAGTCCTTCAAGCGAGATTCCACCCGCTAGGGCTTGCCCGCCTGCGCTTGGCAGTGCAAGGTTAGCAAGTTCTGAAACTGTCCCCTCTTGCACGCCTACGTTGTGAATAACCTCAATTCCAGACGGGCTTAAAGGAGTTGAACCAGAAACGTGCCAAACAGCACCCTCAAAGATTAAATAGTCACCCGTTGACGGGGTGAAAAGAAGCCCTAAATGAGCTACAATAAAGAACCTTACTTTCCCTTCTCGTCTCATCTCAATGAAGCGATTGTCAAACCCTTGGATTGTGCCAGACGTTGCGGGCAATGAAACAAGGGTTGCGGGCGTATAGGATAGTGAAACGCCTGTTGTTTTTCCCGTTACAGGGTCATATTCGCCTTGTGACGCACGCACGAAAGCAACTTCCACCAGTACACCAAAGCGGTCAATGAGTGAAAGAGCCGTAGCTTGTGAGCGCCCAAAGTCAAATTTTGCCATGTCAACGGGTTACTGGAAAATTAAAAACGCCCCCTGTGCAACTGCCGCCATTTGAAAAGAGTGGGTCAAGGATTGCAAGTGCGTTCGTGAATTGCGCTTGGTTGTTTGGGTCGTTTGCAATTTCAGCATAAACCACTTCAAGAGAACCTACTTTCTCTTCTACAATCTCGCCTTGCGTACTCCTGGCCACATTGCCCAGAAGCTCTTGATTGCTTGCATCGAATACCAGGCGAGCCGTTGCTTGCTTTAAAACCTTTGGGATTTCCCCAGAAATGTCTTCACCGTGCAACGTCACAAAATCCCTTGGAAAAGGCAAATCTTGCGTTGCTTGGTATCTCTTCCCTTGAAAGCGAGGCTCTAAATAAGCCAGGTAATCAGTCGCCTTGACAATTAGAATTTCAACTTGTGCATCTGTAGCAAGCAAGCCATCAACTAAAATTTCAAGTCCTCTAATAGAGCAATATGCTTGCACCTCTTCAACGGTTGCAAATGCGTTTGCGTCTTCAACAATTGAGCCGTCTTCAATGATTAGCATGGTAAATTTTTAAATTGATTGTTGGGGAAAGCCAGAACAAAGAAGAGGTAAAAAAGAAACTGCCCTTCCCCAACAAAATTTTATTAAAGCCCAGTTTCTTCTGGGGTTGCTTTGGCAGAAGCCAACGCCTGTTCAAACTTCGCAACGCTTGCGCCTGCGTCTGGAATTTCAGCACCTAGCTCTTCAAGCTCTTTGGTGATGATGGCTTTTTTCTCTGCCGCTGTCGGTGTTTTCGCTTTCTCCTCTTTAGGAGCGGGGGCGGTTGCACCTTCTGCAATGCGTGCTTTGGCTTCCTCATCAGAAAGCCCGTTTTGGCGTAAATTTAAATA
>JALZUP010000208.1 GCA_023301505.1 Robiginitomaculum sp. | reverse complement strand
ACACTTGATAGCGTTGAGGTTAATACCAGTGAGTGGACGCAATTATCATCAGCCGAGGTGCATACCCTGCAATCCATTACACGGACAGTGGGCGTTATTTTCTCTGACACACAGCCCGACGCTAGCGTAAAAGTTGGTGCTCGTGGTCATGTGCTTTGTGTTGGTGATTACCTTGCTACATCAACAGGTGGCACGTCATGGGGTCGGTCTAAAGGGCTTATGAGTACCGCACTTGTTGCGCTAACGGAGGGCTAGGCGATGGCATTACCTATTGGATTGGTAGGTGGCTTTGGTGGCGCGGCTAGTGGAGCTGATGAAGCAGCACGGCAAGCGGCGGCAGAAGCACTTGCCGAAGCTCAAACATTAACGCCGCAGCCTGAAGAAATCATTCAAGCTGGGCACTACATATACACACCATTTGGCCGATTTAAAGCGCCAGATGATGCCGATGTCACGCTAGACGATACCGACCCGCAGACGTTGGCATCATTGCAGTCTGCTGGGCTTGTGTTGTCTGTTGCAGGAACTGCATCAACAACTGGCACTGGAACGCTTGCACAAATGCTGGTGGCTGCCAACGACATAACGACATGGCAAAATACAGAGGCAAATGCAAACAGAGGCATCTGGTATAGAGAGCCCTTGAGCCCGTGGCAGGGGCCGATAACGTCTTACACTTATGAAGAGGCTATCGATTCCGACTTGCAATTAGGCGCTGTACAAACAGCCAGCTTTACAGCTGTATCAGGGTTTCGTTATCCGATTGATTTATCAGCCGCTGCCGACCCCAGCAACATCACAATTACATTACCTGCCAATGCTACGGCCAATAGCTTTGCGTTTTTCGACCAGACAGCATCATGCAGCGAGACAATCACAGCCACCACAACAGGCTTAATCGAAGGCGTTGCAGCCACTGATCTGGTTCTGGATGTTGCAGGCGTTAAAGTTGAATTGCAGTACGAAGATGCGGTGTACGGCTATTCGGTGAATCTACGATAATGGCTACTATAAAAGCATCTGAGCGATTAGGCGGCATTGCCGCCGGTGTTTCCATATCAGGTGCCGCATCTGATGGCGGAACGCTAACCGCCGACATCGCTCCATGGAATGGATCTACATCATTCTCATATCAGTGGGCGCGTGACGGTGTTGATATCCCGGGAGAGACTTCTTCCACCTATCTAGTTTCACTACCCGAGGATGACGCCGTTGACATCACAGTATCCGTTTCCGCTGGAGGTGTTAACGTCGAATCAGTTGCATTGCGCACAGCCGCGCGCCCTGCGCTGACGCATGTGATTTTATACGGCCAGTCTTTGTCGCTAGGTGCCGCCACAGACGGAACAGATGCGATTATAACAACTGAGGCAAGCTCTATTCACAAGATGTTCAATGGCGGTGTTCGTGCTCACTATGACGAGCCTGGAGTGAATGTTAATACATACATCAGCCCCGAGAGAATATCGTCATTTGTAGCGCTTCAGGAGTCAGAAAACCCTGACTCAAATACCTTTAAAGAGACTTACGCATCAGGAATTGCTGAATGGTCTCTACGTGAATTACTCCTTTCATGCACAGGCCGAGGAGCCTACAACGCAGAAATTCTCAGCCGAGACAACGTGAGCGGTTCGGTGCATTACGCAAACACCTATGCAACGGTTCTGCAAGGCAGCGAGCTAGCAAAAGCTGCCGGACTAGAATACAAGCTTGGGCCAGTGATTTTTAAGCAGGGCGAGGCAGACGGGGGTCTTTCTACTGCCAAAGCTCAATGGAAAGCTATTGTCATTCAGATGAGAGACGATTTCTCCGTTGATTTGAGTCGAGCGTCCAATAGCGACGCATCCGGCATCAAGTTTATTGTCGATCAACAGGCGATCCAAGTAACAGGCAAAACGTACGGCGAAATTGCGGTGGCAGCTATTGAACTGCACAGATCGGAGGCTAACATAGTATGCGCAGGCCCAACGTATCCAGAAGAGTTTGCAGCTTCCAATGAAGTTCACATGACTTCAAATGGCTACCGTAACTACGGTGAAAAGCTGGGTCGGGTTGTCAACACTATCAACGAGGGAGGGGCTTGGAATCCTTGCCACATAACGGGCGTTTCAAGATCTGGAACGACGATTACCGTTAATGTCCATGTGCCTACGGGTCCATTGGTTGAGGATACGGCTTTGATTAGCTCGGTTGCTAACAGCGGGTTTGCGTATTCAGGTGCTAGCATCACTTCTGTTGTAATTTCTGACGATGGATCGAGCGACAATAATGGTGTCATCTCAATAACAATTGATTCTGATTCTTCAGGGACTCTGAGTTTTGCTTACGAAAACGGAGCGAATAACTCATCAGGATCATCAATAGGGCCACGCGGCAATATCAGAGACAGTGAGCCGTCAGTCACAGTCAATGATGGCAAGAACTTATACAACTGGCTCTGCAATGACCAATGGAGCGTGGCATGATCCCTCAAGATTTCGATAGCTTTGTATACGGCTTTGATTTGACTGCCGCAAATTATTCAGGCGGAGCTGGCGGGTCATTTTCTCCTATAAATTCTAGCGCTCAAAGCTGGGCAGTTAACAGTGCGACACCTGTTTTCTCTACTCAATCAGGGCTAGAGGGGATGGATTTTAATGGGTTGGCATCGGAAGCCATTAAAGGCCCTTACAGCGCTCTATGGGAGGCTACTGTTGTAGCTATTTGCAAGCCATCTTCAGCAGCAAGTCACTACGTGTATGGCGGCGACAACGTTAATAGCAACACGTATGCGTGCCTCATGAATGCTTACAGAGCAAGTGCCTTCACGCCATCAGCGTCATCTGGCTTTACTGCCAGCTCAAGCCTGACTAGTAGCCCGCATGTATTTGCATTCTCTTTTAGCCCGGAAAACGGCAAGACCTATGCTCAAATTGACAACGGCTCTGTAGCCAGTAATAGCCCTGCATCAGGGGTGTATGACAACGCAGCTTTAAAATGGCCTACAGCAGCTATAGGTCAGCACAGAAATTCCTATTTTACAGGATGGATCGGTCGAGTTCTGGTGTTCAACAGGGCGCTACACTACAGAGACAACGCGAATCTTCAGTTATTGATTGCTGATGAAATGGCGCTGGTCGGGCTATGAGTTCATCAGAACTAAATATCGAGCGGAACAACGCCACAACATTGGATGCTGACTAATGACTGATTATACAGACAGAGCAACACCTGAAGCATTAACAGATGCAGAACTTAACTTCTGGCCTGTTGATGGCTTTGATACGTTTAAAGACGACATCAACGGTGTCGAAGTTGAAAGCGTGCTAGTGGGGCGCGATAACAACGGTAAGATTGTAGGACGGTTTAGTGCTACTGAGGTGTTTGGTGATGCTGCTGCCAGCGCTCAAGATACTGCTAATAGTGCTGTTGACGCTGCCAGCGATGCTCAGGTAGTTGCTAACGCTGCGGCTGGTGTTGCTGCCAGTGCAGAAAACGCAGCAAGCGATGCGCAAAATAATGTTGATGGCATTAATGAACGGCTGAATGCATCCAGCATAAAGCCGAAATATGTTTTTGACCCTACTATGGATCGCAGTAACATCGATGGGGTTAGCATTATTGATCCCGAAGATGGCAGCGAAATAGGCGCACTAGTCACTAACTCCGACATAATTGATCTTGACGACTACGAGCCTGAAGGGGTGAACGATCAGATAGAAATTCAAGAAGCTCTTAATGCCGCATATCAATTACGTAGGTGTTTTGTCGGTGCGGGAACCTATACAACGTCTGACACGATCTACACCGCAAAGCCTGCCGAAACGGATGTTTTGTGGTTGGCTGATGTAAATCACAAATACCTGAAAACTAAACTAGGAACTATCAAGGCCAATCACAATGGAGTTGCTTTGTGGTCGGTTGGTAGGATCATCGGTTTTGATTTCGAGGTTGATAACATTGTTGGGCCAGGAGTCCTTCTTCCGTATCCCGAAGTAGATGGCGGCGCAGAGCGTGCAGCTTTGCGACTGCAATTTGGCGGGCACCGTTTCAAAATAGGAAATATACAAGACTTCAATATGGGCCTCTTGCTGGCGGAAAGTTGGACGGGCAACATAGAGGTGGGTCAACACGTAGCAGTGGCGAAGCCTGTTATATCTCGACTTGGTGGAGGAACGGGCAAAAGTCAAGGAATTACTTATAAATGCCTTAGCATGGGCGGCGTTTTCAGCAATTCCAATGTATTCAATGATCCTCTTAGGCGTGCTAGCTCTGCTGACATGGGCGCAGACCTAGACTATATAACACAATCAACATTTGACCTCGGTGTCAATCAGTACGTGATGATGCAAGAGAATTCCACGGCAATGAATATTAGGCCGGACGCCAAAGGCAATACAATAACCGCGTATATGGAAGGTATTCGAGATAAAGGCTATTACGTTTTTTGCCGTGGGTACAACAACAAAATTATAAGTAAAGGGCCGATGGGAGCGCCGGAAAGTGCAGTTCTTAGCGGTGGTATTGATTTGGGCGGTCGCGGGAATGTGCTTTACGGCGTAAAAGAAATGACTGGCGAGCCAGCGGCAGAGGCCAGAACAACTAACGCTGGCACGTCTCCGTTCATCATTCGTCAAGGCAATCGAGTAGAAAGCCATGTGAAGATGATCACTTTGTATGATCAAAATACAGATTTAGAAAACAAAATCGATGACACAGAAAATATGACAAGTACGGCACCTACAAAAAGAACGATATTGGATGCCGCTACTAACAGACCACCTGAGTTTGATAGAAATGTAGCCGTTTCGCGGTGGGCAATAGCCGACAACGGACAGGTTCACGTGGTGTCTGATTTGATTTCTAAACCGGAGGGAATCACATCTGTTCAAGTCGGACTATCTGGTAAGAACGAATTGAACGACAAAGGATTCCAGCTTGCTTATTACGTCGAAGATGCCGATAGGAACTTATATGGCGTAGGGCAAACAATGTCATTCCCGATAACTGGCGAATGGAATCTGACTCAAATTCCCGTAACGGTGCCTGAGGAAGAAACCCAGCTAAGAGTTAGAGTGTCGATTCGATCAGGTGGCGCAGACGATGATGACAACTGTCAAGGTTTAATGATAAATCCGTGGCTGTCATTTGATCCCGACTACGATCACCGAGATTGAGAGTTTTATAGAGACAATATAAATGACATACAGAAGCCATGAAATTAACGACACTATTGATCTCACGTATATAGAGGAGAGCGATGTGATCCAAGTAGTTGCGGGAGAAAATGAATATGACTCATCCGGCGCTGGATGGATGAATGAATCAGAGGTTAGGGCTATGGTAGAGCAGCTTAATTTCTGGCTTGAGAACCGTTCGTTTAAAACCGAGGGTGGTAATGAAGCAAGTCGGAGTCAAGAGATTGAAAATTAAAATGTATCATCTTGATACCAACACGCATCAAACAATGTCAAACATAATGGCGCAACACTGGTAGCCGTATTTCTTTGCCTGCTAGTGCGCTAATCTTAAAAAACTAAGTACGACGAGAAGCAAAAAATGCCCGACATTCCTGAGAATCATTTCAAATCTGATTCGATTAATTTAGGTATCTGGTTTATCGAGAACCCAGAGCCGTTTATCTTTTCAGTGGTTGGCGCGATGGCGGGTATATTCATCTCGCTAAAATTTATTGCACCGAAAATGTATGGCGCGGAAACGCGAGCCATGAAGTTAAAGGTGGATAGCCTTGAGGCAACCATCGTAAATATGAAGCGCGACCACGAAGCAACGATACAGCGCTTGGTC
>JALZUP010000207.1 GCA_023301505.1 Robiginitomaculum sp. | reverse complement strand
ATTTTCAAGATTAACTTGGTGACAAATACCTGTTCCCGGAGGAACAACAGAGAAATTATCAAAGGCTTCTTGGCCCCATTTTAGAAAGTCATAACGCTCGCCATTGCGCTCATATTCGCGGGCAACATTTTTATCAAAAGCGGTTTTCGTTCCAAAATAATCAACCATGACAGAATGGTCGATAACCAAATGAACAGGGTTGAGCGGGTTAATGCTATCCGCGCTTTTGCCAAAGGCGGCCATGGCATCGCGCATGGCGGCCAAATCCACAACGGCGGGAACGCCTGTAAAATCTTGCATCAAAACGCGCGCGGGGCGGTAGGCGATTTCATGGGTTGATGTTTTTGTATCAAGCCAGCCAACAACCGCTTCAATATCGGCTTTGGTTACCGTGTTGCCATCTTCGTGGCGCAATAGATTCTCTAATAGGACTTTAAGGGAATTAGGAAGCTTGGAGGCTCCCTTCAATCCGTTATTTTCTGCCTCTTTGAGGTCATAATATGTATATTCGCCGCCGCGAACGGTCATTGTGCGCTCGCACTTAAAACTATCTAGAGACGCCATAAACTGTTCCTTTGAAATGTGGCCGCGCCCGCGGCCTTATGAATTTTTCTGATATTGCCCGCCTTATAGGGCTTATGCTGCAAATGCGCAATATTTATGCGGATATAAATTGGATTTCCAATTCTGAGGGGCGGGTCAATATTGTCGCAGCCTTGCCGTAACTGTTTAGAGCTTTGTAGGCGTCTGGCCGTGATTTGCCGCAGACAGCGTTATATTTTTCGTTCATATAGCGTTCATCTTAAGCCCGTCACACGTTCTAGCAATGGCGCGGTTTTAAACTGGCTTTGGGGTAAGTAACGACTATGCGTGATAAAAACTGGAATAAGATTCTTAAGATTTTGTGCCTGACAATTTTGGCAGATGGCAAGGTCTATAAAGAAGAAGTGGATACATTTTTGGTTGTAGCTAAACGCATGAATACACTTCTGAGCACAGAGATGATCTTAACCGAAAAAATGCTCTTGGATTGGTTCTCAGTGCACCGGGATGATCTGGCATATGCTTTGGAAAAAAATGTGCGCGGCCCCTATCTGACCGATCAGTTTTGCACGCTTGATGACCCAAAAATCACGGGCCCGCTTTTGCAATGTATGGTGTCTATATCACGCTCTGATGATAATTTTCATAACCTAGAAGTCACGATGGTAGAGCGCGCAGCCCAGATTTGGGGGTGGTCACTTGATGATCTGAAGGACAAGTTAGACCCGCCCCAGCAGAACTAGCCTTGAGCAGAGCTAGCCTTGAAGAGGTTAGTCTTTTATTTGGGGCTCATCCATTCGCTCTTTAATATCTGAGTGCTTGAGCAAAAAGGGCATTTGGGTCAAAAGGAAAATTAGGGTGAGGGGCATAAAACCAAAGAGCTTGAAGTTCGCCCAAAAGCCTTCGCTAAAATTACGCCAAACAATTTCATTGACCGCGGCCATGGCAAAGAAAAATAATCCCCAGCGTATGGCAAATTTATTCCACGCCTCATCGCTCATTTTATAGGCGCTGCCCATCATCATTTTGAGCACATTTTTATTGGCAATGGCTCCGCCAATAACGGCGAGCCCAAAGATGATATTGACCACGGTGGGTTTCATATAAACAAATATTGGATTTCCTGTAAATAAAGCCAAGCCGACAGAGATGACAATGATCACAGTGGTCAGCAAGAGCATTTTAGGAATGACGCCCTCTTTCACGCGGCCATAAATCAGCGCAATAATCGCCGCGACAGCAAAGACGCCCGCGGCAATAAATATGGCCCCCTCAACACCGCGCATGCGCAAGATATTATACAGGGCAACAAAGACAATAATCGGACCATATTCGATCCACATATTGGGAGTTTTGGGAGGCTGAGTGGGTGACTCTGTCATAATGGTCCTAATAATATTTAAACCCTGTCTTAGGCCGCGCTTTACATCAATATCAAGCCTAAAGGCTTATTGCTGCTTTAAAACACTATCGGCTAAACCTGAAAGGGCGGAGGCGAAGACGGGCGCGCTGAAATTTTCTAAATCTTCAATGCGCTCGCCAATGCCAATATGATGTATTGGCAGCTTAAACTTATCTGACAGAGCCACCAGCACCCCGCCTTTGGCTGTGCCGTCCAGCTTGGTCATGACGAGGCCAGACACGCCTGCTATTTCGGTAAAGGCTTGAGTTTGCATGAGCGCGTTTTGGCCAACCGTGGCGTCTAGCACTAAGATGCAATGATGGGGAGCGTCCTGATCTTGTTTTTTAATCACCCGCACCACTTTGGACAGCTCTTCCATAAGCTCGGTGCGGTTTTGCAGCCGCCCTGCCGTATCGATCATTAAAATATCAATGTCTTGGGCTTTGGCTTGCTCAATGGCGTCATAGACAAGACCTGCCGCATCTGCATTGGGTTTGCCAGATATAACGGGCGCGCCGGCGCGCTCGCCCCAAATGGTCAATTGCTCCACGGCGGCGGCGCGAAATGTATCGCCCGCAGCGAGCATAACTTTTTTGCCCTGATCATGATAGCGCTTGGCCAGCTTACCCAAAGTGGTGGTCTTGCCAGAGCCATTTACCCCGACAAAGAGCATGATTTCTGGCTTAGCTCCGCTTAAGACTATGGGGCGCTCTAGCGGGGTTAAAATGTCTGATATGACATCGGCGAGGGCAATTTTGATTTCCATATCGGAGATGTTTTTATCAAATTTATCTTCTGCCAAGCGGGTGGCGACTTGGCTGGCGACATTGACGCCAAGATCTGCGCCAATAAGCAAATCTTCTAAATCTTCAATGGCCTCATCATCTAATTTGCGCTGAGTAAATAAGGCGCTCATATTGGATGACATTTTTGAGGTCGATTTAGACAGGCCTCGGCTTATGCGCGATAAAAACCCGCCTTTGGCCAGCACGTCAGGCCCGTCATCTGCTTGCGGCTCCATTTGATCTTGCTGCGCGCTGATTTGCGCTGCTTTTTCTTCGCGTTCTTTTTGCGCGGTCTCTGCTCGGGCGCGGCGTTCAGCTTCCAGCGCGCGGCGTTCGGCTTCTTGGGCCTCTGCGGCGAGGCGTTTTTCACGCTCGCGCTCAAGCTGGGCGGCTTGAGCTTTGGCTTTTTCTTGGGCGCGGGCCTCGGCCTGCTCGCGCTCAGCGCTCAGGCGCGCTTGCGCTTGGGCTTGCTCGTCTTGGGCGGCGCGTAAAAGCTCTGCCTCGCGCGCGGATTTCTCACTCGCCAATTTGGCTTCAAGCTCGGCGGCCTCTTTGGCGCTTTGCTGGGCGCGCGCTTGTTCTAATTTAGCCTTGGCCTCGGCCTCGGCCTGCGCGGCTTGCTTCTCGCGCTCGGCCTTATCTTTTGCCAGTTGGGCTTCAGCTTTTTCTTGGGCGCGGGCAAGATCAGCTTCGCGCTGTTTGGCTTCTGCGGCGCGTTTATCTTCTAATTTGGCGGCGCGCTCAGATTCTTGCGCGCGGCGTTCTTTTTCTTCCGCGAGCTGTTTGGCGCGCTCGACATCTTTGGCGGCTTGCAATTCGGCTTGGCGGCGCTCTTGGGCTTCAATGGCGGCGAGCTCGGCCTTGCGGGCTGCGGCTTGCTGGGCGTTAAGCGCTTCCATATCGCCGTCTTGAGTTAGGCCAAGGGCGGCCTCATCTTGCTGGCGGGCAGATTTGAGCGCGGCCGCATTAATAGCAACCATGCGCGCGGTCATTTGTTCATCAAGCTGTTTTTGCTGGGCGGCTTGCTCAGCTGCAGCTTCGGCTAATTTTTCTTCCTTGGATTTCAGCCCCAAGGCGCGGGCCAAAAATCCTTTTTTCTTTTCTTTCGCCATTAGGTTAGCGTTCCTTGTAATGCGTCCATATCATATGAGTTTAGCGTGATCTGTCGTAGCTCTCCGCCTGCGGCCCCGCAAGGTTCAAATGTAACAGGGCTAAAATCATCCAGACGGGCAAAGCCGTCTTTTTCGATTAAAGCTAAATTTGATTTATGCGCTGTTTCACCAGGGGGCGAGAGAGAGTCCGAGAGAGATGCCGCGAGGCGGCGTTTAAAATGGCGCAGGCGAGACTTATCTCCAGCCGCGCGCAGGCGCGCGGCGCGGTCTTTAATCAGCGCGCCATTTACGGGCGGCATTTTAGCCGCTGGCGTGCCAGCTTTAGGCGAGAACGGAAATATATGAAGCCATGCAATATCAATCTCATCAATAATAGATAAGCTTTGCTCAAATTGCGCCTCTGTTTCGGTTGGAAAGCCAGCAATAATATCGGCGCCAAATGTTACATTCGGCCGCGCAGCGCGAATTTGCGCGCAGAGCTTTACGGCGCCCTCGCGGCTATGGCGGCGCTTCATACGTTTTAAGATCAGGCTATCGCCATGTTGCAAAGATAGATGCAGATAGGGGCAAAATCGCGGTTCAGTTTTAATCACGCCAAGCAAGACATCATCAATTTCTGCCAGATCAATTGAAGAGAGGCGCAGGCGCGCGAGCTCTGGTACGAGCCGTAAAATGCGGCGCACCAAATCGCCCAAAGGCGGCTGGCCCGGAAGATCACCCCCCCAGCTGGAAATATCTACGCCCGTCAGCACGACTTCTTTATGGCCTTGCGCGGTTAGCTTTTTAATATGGGCGATGATTTCGCCAGCGGGCACGCTGCGTGAATTTCCACGGCCATAGGGGATGATACAAAATGTACAGCGATGGTCACATCCATTTTGGACTTGGACAAAGGCGCGCGCGCGGTTTTGTAGTTTATCTTGCGGGGCATTTGCGCCCGAAGATAAAAGCTGCGGGGCGTGATCTGTCACGCTCATAATGTCATTGACGCGAATAGGCTCGCTATTGGCGCGTAAAATATCGTCAAAAATGCTAGGCTGCATTTTCTCATCATTGCCTATGACGCGGTCAACGCCGTCAATAGCGGCAAAGCTTTGCGGGTCAATTTGCGCGGCGCAGCCCGTGACAATGATTGTGGAATTTGGGTTGTCTTTTTTGGCGCGGCGTATGGCTTGGCGTGAGCTTCGCACGGCTTCATTTGTAACGGCGCATGTATTAATAATGACAGCGTCTTTGACATTGGCCAGTTTTGCATTTTGCGCAATGATGTCAGATTCATAGGCATTCAGGCGGCAGCCCAGCGTTATAAGCTTGGCCTGAACATTACTGTCTCTATTTGAGGCTGAATTTGACATAGGCGCTATGTGGGCTTTTTAAGCTAAAATCGCAAGGTTTATGCGAGCGATAGCTAAAAGATAGACGCTTTGGATCTCGTTTAAAGCTCGTTCAGGAGGGGTTTAGACAGGGTTCAGATAGGGTTCAGGCTAGAGGGAGTAGGATATAAAAATATTAGGAACGGAAAATCTATTCCTAACCGTTATTAAATTAAGGATTAGTCACCTCATTGTTACTAGATCAAAAAGGGATCAAAATGTAATAAGGATGTTGACTAAATATCAACACCACAGGCATAAGCCCGCAATATTAATGGAGTTATATTATGCGCAAATTAGGTTTTATAATAGCGGGCGTGCTTGCGCTTAGTTATGGAACGTCTGCTAGCGCTCAGACTTCTCAGCTTGGCGGCTTTACCGACAATGATGATTTTTTGCTTCAAGAGCTTGAAGAGGAGGAGCGTTTTCGAGAACAACGTGATCGCCAACTCGAGCTTCGTGAGCAGGGCCGAGAAATGTCAGATACAGCTCGGCGTCATGTCACCCTTGCAACACAGGCGGCGCAAGAGGGCGATTTTGAAGCCCTTGTTGTTCAAAGCGATAAAGGGTTGAGCGAACATGGCTTAACATCTTATGAAAAGTCTGTCCTATTTCAGCTCGGCGCGGCGGGGCATTTAAAGCTAGGAAATTATCATAAAGCGAGAGAGTCTTATGAGTATGCGGTGGCGACACAAGGCATGAATGAAGCAGAGATCACACAGGTCAATAAGCTGATTGCTCAACTAGATGCAGCGGGCGTTCAGTAAGGCTCTTTATTATTTTAAAGATTTAAAAAAGCCCGCTTGCATATTGTGCAAGCGGGCTTTTTTCTATTCAAAATTAAAGGCTGGTTTATAGCGCGCCTAATTTGCCTTCTTGTTTAGCTAGAAGGTAGTAAAATGTGACGCGGTCTTTAAAGCGAGAGGCTTTCATCATCTCACAGACTTTTAAAACCTTGGCGTCTAATTGGGCTGTTTCGCCTGTTACATTTAGCTTTTTGGTTAAAAAACCATCGCGGACCTGGGCGCGCTCAAGCGGGTCTGTACAGGCGACAAGTTGGCCATCGCGTGTTGACAGCGCGATGCCGCAATAATTGACAATGGCTTTAATATGGTCGGGAGCCGCTTCGGCATCATATTTTGCGACCTTGGCCAAATATGACACATATTTATCGGTTGTTTTTTGTGTGTCAGCTTTTTGAGACGCAGGGGTAGGCGCAGACTTTATTGAGACATCTGCAATTGATGCACTCATTGGTGGAGTTGCAATATTTGCGCTTTGGGCTGGCTCAAGCTCTACTTTACTAGTGGGTTTTGGAGCCGCCTTTTTAGGAGCGACTTTTTTCGTTAGCTTTTCAGCAGACGGTTTAGAGGGGGTTTTCGCTAGTTTTTGTGTTGCTTTTTTCGTTGCTTTTTTCGTCTTTGTGGCAGGCTTAGCTGCGGGCATAAATGCAGAGAAAAAACTCTCCACATCAAAATTTTCAAAGGCAGGCAAAGCTTTCATCACGCTGTCCATTTGAGCATTGATTTGTTTCGTTAGCTCGGCTGTCACCTCTTTGGCCGCGTCTTCGGCCTTGGCGGCAAAGCTGTTTAAAGCTTTGCCATAGCTGTCTTGGAAGCTTTCAATTTGATCTGTTAGCATTTCGCCATGCTCGGCAAAAAAGCTTTTCACATCGGCAGGGCTGTAGCTGGTCTGGCCTTTGGTGAAAGATAGGCTCGGCATATAAGCGTCAAGCTCTGGCATATTTTCAAGCGGTTCAAAGCTAAAAGCATTTGTATAAGCGCCCATGCCGAAAATCCATGACGCATCATAGCTGGCAGGAACAGGCTTTAGGTTTTTTGGCGTAAGGCCAGACATGTCTGGCGTGATGGTTTTAAGCTCATCTAATGTGTAATCTTTACCGGCAAGGCTTAATGTGGCTTGCGGAGTTAACTCATCTAATTGCGGCGCGTCAGCTAACGGATTAAACCCGCCCTTTAGGGCGAAGCTAGCTAGGCCAAGCTTGAAAGAGGTGTCATATGACATTGGCTCAACTTTAAAATCCTCAAGCTTGAGCGTTTCAAGCGGGTTTTTGAAATTACCCGTCAGCGCCGTTATATCGGGTAAATTTTGGCTGAGCTCGCCGTAAAGGCTTTCTAGGCGCTCAAACGTCGTGGTGACGGCTTTATTTTGCGCGTCAATTAAATCCAATGTTTGGCTATGGGCGGTATCTGTGGCTTTCTGAGCAGCCTCTTTTAAATCTAACATATCTTTTTCCTTCATGGCTCGCGGGCTGTTGAAACTGGGGGAAAAGCGCGCCAGCGATGACAGATATATATTGCCGCAACGCAGCAATTGCAAGTCTTTTATGCTGCTATGCGGCAAACCACCGGAGTTATTGGCATAAAAAAGGCCGCGTGGGTGAGACGCGGCCTTTTAGAAATTTGCGGCTTAAAGTTTGCCTATTCTTCTTCTGCCTTTTTTGCAGTTTCTTCTTCGGCTGGAGCTTGCTCGGCTTCCTTGGCGGCCTCTTCTGCGGCGGCTTTTGCGTCGGCTTCAGCTTCTTTGCGCGCGGCTTCTTTTTCTTCGCGGTCTTTAATCAGCTGCATAGCTTTGGCGCCAGGCTTACCTTTTTCAGGGTTATTGCCAGCTTTCCATTCCCAAAGGCCCATTCCGCCTAGAAAACGCGCGACGCGCTCTGTTGGGCGCGCGCCTTTTGCGATCCAGTCTTTGGCTTTGTCGGCATCAATGATGACGCGGTTTTCGTCTGTTTTAGCCAATAGCGGGTTATAGCTGCCAATACGGTCAATATAGCGGCCATCGCGCGGGGCGCGTGAATCAGCAACCACAATACGATAATAAGGGCGTTTTTTGGCGCCGTGACGGGCCAGTCGTAATTTAAGAGACATGATATTTTCCTTTAAAGTTCAAAATCTAAGTGTTTAAATTGGTATTATTTCTTTTTGCCAAAGGGAGAAGGACGCCCGCCAAGTCCGGGTAAACCGCCGCCCAAGCCGCCGCCCAAGCCGCCACCAAGTCCAGGAAGGCCTTTAGGCATTTTGCCCATTTGCTTTTCCATTTGGGCGAGCATTTTAGGGTCCATTTTCGACAAATCTGGCATGGCGCCGCCAAGGCTTTCTGGGCCAGCGCCCATATCTGGCATGCCCCCCATTCCGCCCATTAAGCCTTTCATCCCGCCTTTGCCGAGTTTTTTCATCATATCGGCCATTTGGCGATGCATTTTAATCAGCTTATTGACATCAGCGACTGAGACGCCAGATCCTGCCGCGATACGTTTTTTGCGTGAGGCTTTTAAGATGGACGGGTTTTGGCGCTCTTTCATGGTCATAGAATAAATGATCGCTTGCTGGCGCTTAACCACCTTATCGTCAATCCCGCCAGCGGCATCGAGCTGCTTTTTCATTTTGCCCATGCCCGGCATCATTTTCATCAAGCCGCCCATGCCGCCCATTTTTTGCATTTGGCCTAATTGGCGCGCCAGATCATCGAGGTCAAATTGACCCTTTTGCATCTTCTTGGCCATGCGGGCCGCATCTTCATGGTCAATGACCTCTGAGGCTTTTTCGACTAGGCTAACAATATCGCCTTGGCCCAAAATTCGTCCTGCAAGGCGCTGGGCATCAAAGGCTTCAAGCCCGTCAAGCTTTTCGCCCGTGCCTAGAAATTTAATCGGCAAGCCCGTGACAGCGCGCATGGATAGGGCTGCCCCGCCGCGGCCATCGCCGTCAATACGGGTGAGCACAAGTCCTGTTAGCGGCAAGCGAGAATGAAAGCGCTCCGCCGTTTCTACCGCGTCTTGCCCTGTTAAGCTATCGGCGACCAAAAGCGTCTCAACTGGATTTGAGGCGGCCACAATTGCGGCGGCTTCATCCATAAGCTCATCATCAAGTGTGGTGCGGCCAGCCGTATCTAAAAAGAGCACATCATGGCTGCCCAGCTTGGCGGCGGCCAAAGCGCGCTTGGTGATGGTAACGGGGCTCTCGCCTTTGACGATGGGTAAAAATTCAACGCCGGCTTGCTGCGCCAGCATGCCCAATTGCTCCATCGCAGCGGGGCGGCGCGTATCGAGTGAGGCCAGCAAGACTTTTTTCTTTTGCTTTTCTTTTAAAAACTTGGCCAGCTTACCTGTTGTTGTTGTTTTACCAGAGCCTTGTAAGCCTGCCATGACGATAACGGCCGGGGGCTTGACGGCCAGATTAAGGGCGCTGGACATATTGGCTGTGCGCTCGGCCACAGCCTCCTCGGAGGCGGCGTCATCTGAGCTGCGCAGCGTGCCGCCCAGCATTTCAACCAAGGCGTCATGGACGATTTTGACAACCATCTGGCCCGGCTTGATGGATTTGATAACCTTCTCGCCAATGGCTTCGGCTTTAACATGGGTGATGAAATCTTTGACGACAGGCAAGGCGACATCGGCCTCAAGCAAGGCAATACGAATTTCGCGCATCGCCGTAGACACGTCTTTTTCTGATAGCGCGCCCTTGCCGGTCAAGCTGTCAAAAACACCGCCTAATTTATCGCCTAAACTGTCAAACATTGACACTCCAAATTACACTCAATCCCACATCATAAACCCACAACACAAAGCGCTCCAGTGGATGATCACATCGACTGGAGGACCCCGCCTGCATCATCCTTTAATAAGGGCTCGCACAGGTCAGAGCGCAAATTATATTGCGCGGGAAGTTGGCGGCTTATAGGCGCGCGCAGTTTGGCTGTCAACAGGGGCATTAACAGGGGGGCATTAACTTGCGATGGCGGGCTGTTTCTGGTTTATATGTTTCCTAAAGTTCTTCTAATATATCTGCAATATGTCTGGGCAAAGCTTCTTTAAGGAATGGGCGCTATGAATGGCCTATGAAATTACTGCGCTATAGTTTTTATCTTGCCGCTTTATTGAGCCTTATCATATGGAGCCAGCCTAAGCTGGGTCAGAGCCATGATTTTGCTCCGCTCATAAGCGATCGCGCGCCGCCGATCTTAATTGCTCATGCGGGCGGGGGACTGCCCCAAGGCACATATAGCAATAGCGCTCAGGCCTTTGCGCGCTCAGCCGCCAATGGCTTTCGCCTCATTGAGGCCGATTTTAGCTGGACGCAATCAGGCGAGCTTGTCTTAATCCATGATTGGGATGCGCGCTGGTCGCTTTATTTTGGCGGCATGGTGAAACTGCCCGCGGCGCTGGCGAGAAAAGTTTTAAAGCCCGCCCGTAGCGCGGATGAGTTCATGGAAAAATCTATGACGGCAGGATTAAGCCAAATGGATATGCCCGCCTTGATTAGCTTCATGCAGGCCCATCCGCATATTCGTATTATCACTGATGTGAAGCAGGATAATCTGGCCGCGCTCGCTCAAATAGCCAAGCAGGCCAATGCCGAAAGTCTACCGCTGGAGCGCTTCATCGCGCAAATTTATAGCCCCGAAACATATGAGCCCGTGCGCGCTTTGGGCTTTGATGATATTATTCTAACGACATATCGCTTAAGCCCTGCGGCGATTAATCTGGAGCAGGTGATACAGCAGATTGAGCTTTATGCGCTCACCGTCCCGCAAGGCTGGGTCACGGCAGAGCTGGGCGCGATATGCACGGCGGCTCATCTTACGCTTTTAACTCATACGGTAAATGATCCCGCCCGCGCGCAAAGCTTCATGCAAATTGGGGTGAACGGATTTTATACAGATTATCTTCTGCCTGAAAACAGCCCAGCCTTAGATGGCGCAGTTTTAGGCAGCGCGGCTTTAGCCAGCTTTAGATAGTGCGGGCCTAGAATAATAAGCCGCGCTTAATCTAAATATCTGGCTAAACGTGAGGCTTGTCCCGAAAGACGGCCTCATCCAGCTCGCCTTCCCATTTGGCAACAAGGCTTGCCACCGCCATATCGCCAGACACATTGGTGACGGTGCGCATCATATCCAGCAAGCGATCAAAGGGCAGGATGAAGGCAATGATGAGCGTATATTGATCTATGCTAACGCCAAATGTGCCCAGCACGGTAAAGGCTAAAAACAGGCTAGCAGAGGGAATGCCGGCCACGCCAATTGAGGTGAGCGTGGCGGTTAGCGCGACCATGGCATAATCAGCAAAGCTTAAATCAATACCAAAGGCTTGGGCCGCAAAGACGGCGATCAGGCCCAAATATATTGCTGTGCCGTCCATATTAATCGTCGCGCCGAGAGGCAAGACAGAGCCTGCCACGCTATCATCCACGCCCAGATTTTTCTGCGCGCAGGAGATAGACACAGGCAAGGTGGCCGAAGAGCTCGCGGTAGAAAAGGCCACGCCTTGGGCATCAATAATGCCTGTAAAGAAGCGGGCAACGGGGAGGCGTAATAAGAGGCGCACAATGACGCCGCCATAAATAAAGATAATTTGCACAAGACATGCCGCGTAAAGCGCAAAAGCGAGCTTGCCCATATTGGCAATAATCCCCAGTCCCATATCTGCCATCACCCAAGCTATCAAGGCAAAGACGCCAAAGGGGGCCAGCTCCATGACAAAGAGCGTTATTTTCATCACCACGGCTTCGGCGGCCGTGAAAAACTGGGCAACGGGGGCGGCGCGCTCCCCGCAGGCTAAAATGCCAAGGCCAAGGATAATGGCAAAAAAGATTACGGCTAAAATATCGCCGCCAGCCATGGCGCCAATGGGGTTAACGGGGATGAGGGCGAGCAGGCGCTGGGAGATGGACGGCGTTTGCCCGCTAACCCGCTCCGCCAGCATAGCGCGCGAGGCTTCATCTACGGCGGATAAATCAATGCCGTAACCCGGCCCGATTAATGTGCCAAAGCCAAGGCCAATCCAGACGGCAAAAAATGTCGTGCCCATATAAAGCGCTAAAGTGCGCGCGCCTAATGAGCCGAGCCGTTTGGGATCGCCCATCGCCATAATCCCGCAGACCAGCGTGGTGAGTATAAGCGGCACGATGAGCATACGAATGAGGCGAACAAAGCCATCTCCAAATGGTTTAATCCATGTGGTGATAAAGTCAGCGCCGCCCGCATAATGCGCGCTAAGGCCGAGCGCCGCGCCTAGCATAAGCGCAATAATGACGCGCTTCCACAGCGTAATGGCTTGCCAGCGCGCGAGCATTATTTGGCCTCTAATTTTTGCAGCAGGTAAACATGTTGCAACGCCACGCGCCGCGCGGTTTCTTTTAAATTAGCGCTGGCGCTATGGCCGCCATCAATATTCTCATAATAGAGAAACTCTTTGCCTAAATCTTCGAGGCGCGCGGCCATTTTGCGTGCATGGGCGGGATGGACGCGGTCATCTTTGGTGGAGGTGACAAAGAAGATTTCTGGGTAATCCACATCGGCGTGAATATTATGATAGGGCGAGAGTGTTTTCAAAAAGGCGCCTTCTATCTCATCCTCAGGATCTCCATATTCGCCCATCCATGACGCCCCTGCGAGCAATGTGTGATAGCGCAGCATATCAAGCAAAGGCACCTGACAGATGACGGCTTTAAATAAATCAGGGCGCTGGGTGAACATCACGCCCATAAGCAGCCCGCCATTAGAGCCGCCTTCAATGCCTAAATGCTCAGGCGAGGTCAGGCCTTTTTCAATAAGGCTTTCAGCGACAGAAATAAAATCATCATAGACAATTTGGCGTTTGGTCTTCAGGCCCGCCTGATGCCAATCTGGGCCGAATTCTCCGCCTCCGCGAATATTGGCCAGCACATAAATGCCGCCGCGCTCCATCCATAATTTGCCGCGGGTCGCGCTATAGCTCGGATTGAGCGAGACTTCAAACCCGCCATAACCGTAAAGCAGGGCGGGATTGCGGCCATCCAGTTTTAGCCCCTTTTTGCGGACGACAAAATAGGGCACGCGCTCGCCATCACTCGAGATAGCTTCAAATTGGTCGGCCTTCATAGAGGCGCTGTCAAACCAATCGGGTAGCGCTTTGGCGCGCTCAGAGCTTTGGCTTTTGCTGTCATATGTCCACAGGGTGGGCGGGGTTAAAAAGCCTTGGGTGGAGATAAAGGCGAGGCTTTCGCGTGCATTGGTGGCTCCGACAGAGACTGTGCCCGCGGGAAAGCCTAGCTCTTTTTTGCTCCACGCCGTGCCGTCCCAATCAAATTCATAGGCGCGGCCTTGCACATTTTCATAAATAGAGATGAGCAGCTTATCTGCTGTAATGCCCATCGTATCAATTGAGCTTCGGCTATTGGGGGCATAGACAATATGGATATCGCCTATTTGGCCATCTGCCATGAAATCATCCATGGAAAAGCTGACTAAATCGCCAGAGCTATAGCCGCGCCAATCTTCATTAAGGCGCAACAGAGCTTGTCCTTTAAACTCGCCCGCCAGATCTGATTTTTCAGGCACAGGGAATTTAACGGGGGTCAATGTATCTTTGGGGATCCAAAAGCTTTCGCTGTCATAAAAGCTCATGGAGCGCGATATAATTATCTCTGTTTGGCCAGAGGCCTCCCCGCCATGACGAGTCCATGTGCCGGGCCAATAGCCAACATCGCTTTGCTCGCCTTCGCCTAAAATTATCGCGTCTGAGAGCGGCGTGCCGCGTGTCCATAATTTAGCGATGCGCGGATAGCCGCTATCAGTTAGCGAGCCTTGTCCCTTTTCATCCTCGCCAAAATCAATACCAATGACGACTCTGTCCGCGTCCACCCAGTCCATTGTGCCTTTGCTCTCGGGCGTGACAAAGCCGCCTTTAACAAAGCTTTTGCTAGCCACATCAAATTCGCGGCGCACCACAGCATCTTTGCCGCCATCAGATAGGCTAATCAGGCATTTATTATAATCGGGCGCGAGGCAATTATTGCCCTTATAAACCCAGTTTTTGCCCTCCGCCTCGGACAGGGCGTCATAATCAATGATTGTGTTCCAGTCAGGATTATCGGTTAGATAGCTCTTAAGGCTAGCCGTGCGCCAAATGCCGCGCACATGATCTGCATCTTGCCAAAAATTATGCACGGCCCCGCCGCGATAAGACACATAGGGGATTTTATCTTTGGAATTTAAAATAGCGAGCGCTTCGCTTTGCATGGTCTCAAATAAAGGATCTGATTCAAGACGGGCAAGGCTGCGTTCATTCCAGCCGCGCACTTTTTCTAACGCGGGCTCGCCTAATACCTCTTCCAGATAGAGATGGTGGCTTAGCTCTGTTTGCGGCGTTGGGGTGTGGTTTTTACTCATGCTGGCTTTCTGCTGTAAATTTGCGGCGGGCGCGGATATATTTTCTTGCTGTGAGTTTTGGGCGGAATTTTGCGCGGGGGTCTGCGTGCAGGCAGATAGGCTTAATCCAGATAGGCTTAATATTGCCGAGGTTAAAACCAGCGGCTTGTACCCGCCTATAGATGTCACATATTTATTCACGAATAAACGCTCCACTATATCCCTATATATAAGGCTAAATATATTAGGGCTAAGAGTGGCAAAGTCTTGCAGCTACCGCAAGCCTGATGATGGCGTGCTTTTAAGGTTTAATCCTTTAGCTCTTCCCAAAACCGTTTGGCTTTATCTAAAAAGCTGGCGCTTTGCGGGCTGACGCTATCGCCGCCTTCTTTAGCAAATTCTTCGAGCAATTCGCGCTGCCGGCTATTGAGTTTGGACGGGGTTTCGACATTAGCTCGACATACATATCGCCGCGCTGGCTACTACGCA
>JALZUP010000206.1 GCA_023301505.1 Robiginitomaculum sp. | reverse complement strand
TATAGCTCAGAAACTGCTGCCAAGAGGGTCACAATGTATATTCCCTTCGGGCAAAAGCCAGATAAGTTTAAAGAAACGCTGACCTTTACGGAATTTTCGAGCACGCTGAACGCTACATCAGCTGGGCAGATCAGAGATGTGCTTGTTAAAGGCTCGACAAAAGCTTGTCCGACACAGTCAGTACAAGAGGGCAGAGATAGAGATGAAAATGGCTATTTAGCGACGTCTTGGGAAGAAACATGTGACACTGGCGATCACTATGAGTTTTCAATGAACAAAGTTATTCTAGGCAATGATAAGCTTTATACGGCTAAAAAAGTATGGCGTTATGAGCCTGATCAAGAAGAGAAGAATGAGTGGCAAACAAATATGCAAGGCGTTTTTGTCTGTGACCCTCGTGCGGGCCGTGACCATAGTTGTACGGGCGGCCGAGGCGGCGGCATGGGCGGTGGTGGCGGCATGGGGGGGGGCTAGAGGCCTAACCTAGCTATTATTAAGCTCACCCTAGTGCCAACCAGAGCAAGATAAAGCTGAACAAGACAAATCAGGGCGGCGTGGATCAGATTATCTAATTCTTGAAGCTGCTCTTATTGAAAGTCATAAAAAATCCCCACTGGATGTACTCCAGCGGGGATTTTATTTTGCTCAGAATCACGAGCCTTTAGGCTTTGTTTCTGACTTTCATTTTGACTTATTTCTTCTGACTGCGGCGGAACAAAGAAAAGCCCCATAAGGCAATCAGGAGTGAGGCAATAGCCAATATAATCGCTAAAATTTTAGACGGAGCTGAGCCTTTGGTGGTATTTTTTACGATATGTGCGTTAGAATCTGTGCCCGCACTTGCGCCCGCATTTGCACCAGAAACAGATAGGCCTTGGGCTTGTAAGCGCTCATATTCAGCCTGATATTCGGGCGTTCCGGGACGCAGATTATTAATCCCTGAGAGCTCTACGCAATTATAGGGGGTGTAAGGCCGTGTTGATTTTACAAAATGGTCACTGCCTGTAACCTCGCCGACAATATATTTTGGATCGGTCAGCGTGTAGTCGCGCAAAATAGCATTACTAGCGGCGTCATATTTAAAGCGTTCAGTGATTTGCGTTTGCTCACTAAAGCTTCCCCCAGTCAACGGTTGTATCACGCTGGGAGTGAACCCTTTGCTGTTTACAACTAATGTATCGCCTTCAAAGTGGCCAATGGAATAACCGCCTTCAGAGAGCGTAAGATTAGCTGGGAAGTCGCGCCGGTCTAGATAAATTTCCCTTGTGAAATCCATAAAGCCATAAAGGATAGTGAGCTTATCCTCAGCTTGGGTGATTTGATTGACATTTTGGTCGTGTCCCATCCCGAAGATAATATTCGTGATGCCGCATTTTATGCTCGGATCATCATAAATCTGATCATATTTGTCTTCAGCTGCCTGTCCCGCTGCGGTCAACTGAATGCGGCCTGGGCCATCAGGAGGGCCCATTCCGCCTCCCATTCCGCCGCTCATACCGCCGCCATCAGGAGGGCCCATATTGCCGCCATCAGGAGGCCCCATGCTGCCGCCTCCCATACCGCCGCCGCCATTAGGCGGGCCGCCAGGTGATCCGCCGCGTTCTGCGACCCAAAAGCCGGCAAAATTTGGCGTTCCATTTGCAAGGAACGGTTCATGTGTAGTGTCGAGCTCGCTCTCCACAAAGGCTTGGCCCTGTATACGGTCTGTCGGCAGGGGCCCATTCCGTGAAATGACTGTGCCGTCATCAAATGCAAGATTGACGAGCAAGCAGACATTATCTTCACGGCGTGCTGGATAGCCAGAGACGGTGATTTTCATGCCTGGGACAAAGGTGTCCTCTGTATAATTTAAGCGGGTAAGCGTGGAAGCCGCACTGCCTTCACAGCGCCAATTGACGACGCTGCCATCGGCTTGCGTCACATCAAAATAAATATAGCTGTGTGGATTGACGAATTGCCACTCAGTTACAATGCCTGTTTTTTCAATATTTATCGTATTGTCAAAATGGGGTGTAGAAGAATGATGCGCATTGGCTGTGATGACGCCGCCTATGGTCAGCGCGGTACAAAATATGCCTGCACTCAATAATTTGTATGGTTCAACCATGTATAGTCCTTGTTTTTTTAAGATTAGCGTCTGCCCTCATCTTTGCAATAGTTTTGAGCGAACTAGAGAGAGAGGGGTTAAAGAGTCAAAGGGGGGATATAAAAAAGCGCCCTATAGATTTCCCCAATAGGCGCTTTTTATAATTTTATGACGCGCAATATATTTACGCGATAGTTACATGCGGCCAATGACATTGGTCAGCGTGCCGATATTTTCAACTTCAACCTCAATCGTGTCGCCCTCTTTCATGTACACGGGAGGCTTGCGGGCATAGCCAACGCCTTCGGGCGTGCCTGAGACGATGACATCGCCGGGCTCAAGGGTGAAGCATTCAGATAGTAATTGAATAGTTTTTGTGACTGAGAAGATCATATCTTTGGTCGTTGCTGATTGCATCACCTTACCGTTTAAGCGGGTTTCGATGTGAAGGCCTTTTGCGCCATCTGGCAACTCATCGGGCGTGACAAGGTCTGGGCCGAACGGGCCAGTCGTGTCAAAGTTTTTTCCGATTGTCCATTGATGGGTCCGCTTTTGGTAATCACGGATCGTGGCATCATTAAACAGCGAATAACCTGCAATATGATCCAAGGCCTCTTCTTCTGATACGCAATAGGCGGCTTTACCAATAATGACGGCCATTTCGCCTTCATAGTCGAGCTTGTCAGAATTAGCTGGGATTTTAATTGCGCCATTATGGGGAAGAGTTGACGTCGCGCCGCGGAAAAATACAACGGGATATTCTGGAGGCGTAAAGCCGCCTTCTTTTGCGTGGGCGACATAATTTAAGCCGAGGCAGATAATTTTACCAGGACGGGCAACAGGGGTCAGATAAGTGGCTGCGCTCATATCAATAGCATCGCTATCGGGAAGTTTGGCAATGGCACCTGCAGCGGCTTTGGCGTTTCCGCTATCGAGAAATGCTAAAATGTCTGTTCCCGCATTAGCGTCTACGGCGGCAACGTCAAAATAACCGCGATCAGTTTTTAGCGCGAGTGTTTCTTTGCCATTCAGATTTAAACGAGCAAGTCTCATATATTTCTCCCTAGGGTATAACTTTCAATTATTGATATTGTCTGCAATCGCAGGACGGGGCTGTTTTTATTGATTTTGCCCTAGCATTAGATTACATCGTGGTGCAAGTGAACCATATAAAATAGATTAGTTTAGGGACAAGTTACTATGTCAAAACGTACAGAAGATGAACTCTTAGCAGAAGTGCTCGCCGCCTATGATAAAATTGACGAAGGCCGCGAAAAAGATATCATTAAAGGCGCGATCAAACATATCTATGCTTTTGCGCGTGATATAGATTTATCCCATGACGAATGGCTCGTCGGCATTGATTTTATGACGCGTGTTGGCCAAATTTGTAGTGATAAGCGCCAAGAGTTTATTCTGCTTTCTGACCTTTTAGGTCTCTCCGCTTTGGTCGAGTTGCAAGACCGCAAACCTGTTGACGGCGAAACGCCGGGCAGTGTGGCTGGCCCGTTCCATGTTAATGGCTCTCCTTATATCGATATTGACGGTGATATGGACCTTGATAAAGTTCCCGGCGGACAGCGAGCCTATGTCTCGGGCATTGTGCGTGATTTAGATGGAACGCCAATTGCTGGCGCAGAGCTAGATATCTGGCAAACCGCGCCGAATGCGCTTTACGCTGTCCAAGATGGAGACCAATCAGAAGATAATTTACGCGGTCGCCAGATTACGGATGAAAATGGGAAATGGGGATTTTATACCGCCAAGCCTGTGCCTTATTCTGTGCCGCGTGATGGGCCATGCGGCTATATCCTTGATATTGCAAATCGCCACGGCATGCGCACCGCGCATATTCACGTTGGCATTGCCGCCAAAGGCTATAAGCCGCTTGTGACCGAAGTCTTCCCGCATGATGATCCAAATATGCATACAGATACAGTCTTTGGAGCTTGCGCGGATTTAACTATGGAATATGTGGAAAACACGGACCCGAATATCGATGCAGAACTTGTATCTACATATGATTTCGTGCTGCGCAAAAACCCTAATTACGCATAAGGAAAAGCTGCATGTCACATTCATTGCTCTCGGGCATTAAAGTCGTCGATATGACCGAGGCCTTGGCTGGGCCATATTGCTCAATGATGCTGGGTGATCTCGGCGCGGATATTATCAAGGTAGAGCGCCCCGGCTCAGGAGATCAGTCTCGCCGTTGGGGCCCTCCTTTTATCGAAGGCGAGAGCGCCTATTTTCTATCGGTCAACCGAAACAAACGCTCCATCGAGCTTAACATTAAAGACGAGGCAGATAATGCCGTCTTGATGAAGCTGATTGATGAGGCGGATGTTCTGCTCATGAATATACCGCGTATGGCCTCTATGCAGCGCGCAGG
>JALZUP010000205.1 GCA_023301505.1 Robiginitomaculum sp. | reverse complement strand
ATGAGCGCGCGCGCCGCATTAGAGCCGCTGGCCTTAATATATGGGTTTGACCTGATTGAAGGGCCAGAGATAATGAGCTTTGCCCTGCAAGGCGGTCAGGCCGTTTTCACATTAGAGCCGTCTGATCTAGTCTCTATTAGCTCGTCTGGATCTGATACGTCTTCTTTTGGCTCAATATCGCATATTATCGAAGACCCAGAACAAGATATGCGCGATGTGCGTTTGCACTATATTGATCACGCTCCAGATTATCAGCTAGGCATGCAATCTGTGCAAAATGATGCGGCCTTGACCGTCAATATTTTAGACATTGATGCGCCTATGGTTTTAGGCGCCGCCAATGCTCGCCTTGCGTGCGAGAGGCTTTTTGAACGCGCGCTGATTGGCGCTGAGCGCGTACAATTCTCGCTTAGCCCGCACCGCTTTGAGCTGAGCGCGGGGGATGTGATAAGATTGCCTCAAAAAGAAGGCGAGCAAATTCGTCTCTGGCAAATTGAAAGCCTGTCAGGGGATCGGGCGCGCCAAATATCAGCGCGCCGCGTAAGCGAGAATAAGGCTCTTATTCTCACGCCAGAGCCTGCGCAAATTAGCGGCGAACCAAGCTGGACATCTTTGCCGCAAATTATCGTGCTCGACATTCCTACCCTTACGGCGCAGCGCGATGGCCCTTTAGTCGGGGTGGGAGTGGGCGTAGGCGGGCAGGGCAGCGCCTTTAGCACGGCTATCTTATCATGCGCGCAAAGCCAGACCACGGCCCATATTGATCTGGATAGCCCCGTCTATCTGGGCAGCTTGCTCACCGATCTACCAGCGGGGATTTTATGGCGGCGTGATTATAGCGCTACGGCGCGCATTAGATTGCCGGGCGTGTCTTTATCCAGCCTTGATGATGAAGCCTTTTTTGCGGGCGCAAATGCGGTTGCGCTGGAGACAGCGACAGGCTGGGAGATTGTGCAATTCCAAAGCGCCATATTGGTTGCGCCAGATGAGTATGAAATATCTGGATTTTTACGCGGCCAATCGGGAACTCACATGCAAATGGATGATGTCACGCCTTCTGGGGCGCAAATTGTTTGGCTCGGCTCAGGGCTTAAACAGCTCAGCCTGCCAAGCGATCTTCGCGGCGCGGATATTGACATTAGCGCAAATGTAAGCGGGCGTAATGATGTCCAAACGGCGCGCTTTACCTATCAAGCCCTGCATTTACGCCCCCGCCAGCCCGTTCACCTCAAACAGCAAAAACAAGGCGATGACATAGTTTTAAGCTGGACACGCCAAACCCGTATAGGCGGTGATGATTGGGCCTCATTGGAGGTGCCATTATCAGAACAGACGGAATTATATGAGCTAGAATTTTGGGACGAGCAGACATTGATATTAAGCCAGACTATAAGCGCGCCGCACTATGTCCTAAGCGCCGCCATACAGGCCCAATTCCCACAAGAGCTAACCATAAAATTATCGCAAATATCCACCAGTTTTGGCGCAGGAGCGCCCTTGACCGAAAAACTCACCTTCTAGCCATTGCGCGCAGCATATTTGCCCCTACATTAACCCTGACGCAAAGAGGATTTGCAAAAGGAAGTCGAAGGGAGCTTAATATGGCGGAAGATCCGTATAAATTATTAGGCGTGGCTAAAACGGCCAGTGAGGGTGAGATTCGCAAAGCCTATCGGAGTTTGGCTAAAAAACTGCACCCTGACGTCAATAAAGACCCCAAAGATGCCGAGCGCTTTAAGAAAATCAGCGCCGCCTATACGCTCCTATCCGATAAACAGATGAAAGCCCAATATGATCGCGGCCAGATTGATGGCTCCGGGCAACAGCAAAACCCCTTTGGGGGCGGCTTTGGCGGAGCAAGGCAGCGCGGCGCAAATGGGCAATCTGGCGGCTTTCAGGGCGGCGGATTTGACGATATGAGCGATATTTTCTCCTCCTTATTTGGGATGCAAATGGGCGGCAATCGGGGCGGGGCGCGCCTTCGCCCCAAGGCAGGCGGTGACATACGTTATAAATTAACAATTGACTTTTTGGAGGCCATCAATGGTACCTCCAAGACGGTCGCGATTGGTGCGGGTGGCATGGGTGGTGCTGGCAAAAAGCTCTCGCTTAATATTCCCGAAGGCACACAGCATGGCACTATATTGCGCCTAAAGGGCAAGGGTCAGGCTGGCCAACATGGCGGCCCGCCCGGTGATGCCAAAATCGATATTACTGTGCGTAGCCATAAATTTTTCACGCGCGATGGCGATATTATACGACTCGATTTGCCGATATCGCTCAAAGAAGCCGTACAAGGGGCAAAAGTGACCGTGCCGACCCCGACAGGATCAGTCAGCGTGAAGGTGCCAAAAGGGTCAAGCTCTGGGAAAACGCTGCGCCTTAAGGGAAAGGGCGTGAGCGGCGGGGATTTATTTGCAAAATTGCAAATTATGTTGCCAGAGGCCTCATTGCCCGCGCTTGAGGGCTATCTATCTGAAAATGAAGCGCTTTTTTCGAAAAATCCGCGCGCGGCCTTGCAAGGCTGAGCAGAGGCAACCCATTTTTAGCTGCGTTCGCCGTCTTATAAACACTAAATATATAAAACATTCAGTTTTGGTTCAGCCCAATTGTGGTTAAAGGGGGATGTGATGAGACGTCTTTCTTCCATATCCTTTATTATGCCTCTTGCTAGGCAGCTTGCGGCGAGCCTTGCTGTGACTTTGGCTGCGGCTATTTTTGTGCCCGTGTCAGCGAGTGCTGATAGCGCAATGCGCGATAGGGCCGTGCAAAAACATGTGCAAATAGCCGATAATAGCCATAGAGCGGCGCCGCAGGATAAAAGACGCAATCTTTCAAATGCTTTCTCAAATAGTCTCTCAAATAATGAACAGCTGCGCCGCAGTCAAAGCCAGCAATTTGCGCCTCAAACTTTGCAGCCAATCATATCTGGCGGCCAAGCCTATACGCGCGGCTCGCAGCCTTATCTGAGCGCGTCTGTTGAGGTCTCGGCCAGTGAGGCGAAGTCAATTGCGCTAAAATCTGTGCCTGGATCCGAGTTTTTGGATATTAAGCTGATTGGCGGCAAGACTTACCGCGTGCGCGTTATGAAAGATGGTCGCCGCTTTGACGTTTTTGTTGATGCAATTACAGGAACTATCTCCTAAACATATAGCAATATGTAAATGAGTCTGGGCGTTGCGATCCCGCACGCCCACTTGAGAATAAGCCACTTTAGGATAGGTCATTATGAGAATTTTAGTTGTTGAAGATGATGTTGATCTGTCGCGCCAGCTCTCCGAAGCTTTGCGCGATAATGGCTATGCGGTGGACGCGGCCACGGATGGCGAAGAAGGCCATTTTCTAGGCGATACAGAGCCTTATGATGCTGTCGTGCTTGATCTTGGTCTGCCGACAATTGATGGCATTTCCATTTTGCAAAAATGGCGCTCGGACGGCAAAACATTCCCCGTTTTGATTTTGACAGCGCGCGATCAGTGGAGCGAGAAAGTCTCTGGCTTTGACGCAGGCGCGGATGATTATTTGACCAAGCCTTTCCATACAGAAGAGCTACTTGCGCGTTTGCGCGCCTTGGTGCGCCGCGCGGCGGGGCATACGACAGACACAATCGATATTGGCGGGTTGATGGTAGATAATCGCTCTGCGCGCGCTTTTGTCGACGGCGTGCCGGTCAAGCTGACCTCTCACGAATTTCGCTTGCTAGGCTATATGGCCACCCATGCGGGACGGGTCATATCGCGCACTGAATTAGTCGAGCATATTTATGATCAAGACTTTGACCGCGATTCTAATACGATTGAAGTTTTTGTAGGACGGCTACGTAAAAAGATTGGCATTGAGCGGATTGAAACAGTGCGCGGCCTTGGCTACCGATTGATTGATCCCGCTAATGCGGCAGTCGGCAAAGGCCCGAAAGCCCTTGAAGATAAGCGCTCTTAAAGTCTTATGTCTGGGAAGGCCTTGTGTCTTGGGTGGGTTTTTCTACCAAACCCTACAGGGACTAGACATTTAAGGCTTTAGTCGCCAGACTCTCTTTATGAACCGCGCGATGGATGATCTTGATATAAAGACGGCTAAAAATAGCCAAG
>JALZUP010000204.1 GCA_023301505.1 Robiginitomaculum sp. | reverse complement strand
CGTCAGGTGTACAGATTAGGGTGACGTCAAAACCATCGCGTTTTAGGGATGTGAAGTGGCTTGATAGAAAGCTCTTTGCAGACGAGCCTGCAGCGGTTAGATAGACGACTCTGGAGTGGTTCATTGTTGATTTTTAGAGTTTATCGTTGGGCGTAGATGGGATCTAATGATGGTACCATCATTGGTTCACCTAATTTTCCGTTTCATGTCTGCTCAGGGTCGATATCCATTTCTTAAAGATATTTTCATAAGTAAATCGTGGCAGAATTTTAGGACAGTATTCTCTAAATTGTTCTCTTATTTCGGGGTTATCAATCAGGTGCTGGATGCGTTTCGCAAACGCAATTGGGTCTCGTTCGGTTTCGTCCAATAGAAGTCCATTCTTATTGTGATGGATGAGGTCCGTGTTTCCGCTAACATTATTAAACCCAATCGAAGGCAGCCCACAGGCAACAGCTTCTCCTAGTGCATTCGGGAAGCCTTCGTATTTTGACGGAAAAAGAAATAAATCGGCTTCTGCTAATTTTTTTTCAATCTCGTGTGATGACCCTTTAAGTGCTACAAAATCTGTCAGGTTACTTGACTCTATTTGGGATTGAAGTTTGTTTTTAAGTGAGCCTGCACCGTAAATATCAATCTTCCATTGATGTCTATTAGCTTTAAGGTGTGTTGCTGCTTTGATTAATAGGTCGAAATTTTTTTGATCTTCGAGTCTTCCTACAGCAATTGCTGTGTGGCGACGCTTGTCTGAAAGGTTGGTAGTCTTTGTATCTGAAGCGTTAATCTGGTTGGGTATTATTTCAACCTTGGGTTTTAAAAATCTTGGTAATTGTTTTTCGACTAATGTAGTTTGCACAACTATTTTGGCAGCCATTGGGTATAAGAAAAAACGGATAATTTTTCGGACAATTGCATGTGAATAGAATCGAGTGTCTTGGCGTTCTGACACTATTACCTGCTTGTTGAGTCCCATGGTCGCCATTAGGACAGGAAAATTGGCGATGTCTTGAAATGACAGTATTACGTCTGGATTGCGATGTTGAATGAATCGCCTTAGCTTTAGTGGCGCCTTAAATATGGTGAAAAAAGACACCGCATTGCCACTAATAATGTTTAACGAGTCAAGTGTTATGCAATCATTGACGGTATAGAAGTTATCTTCGTTACTCCTAAACGTTAAAATGGATACGCCGTACTTTTCATTCTCATGATTGTATTGGGAAAGCTGATGTGCCAGATTCACGAGTACTTTTTGTGCGCCTCCGTGTCCTAAGGTAGGAATTATGCAAAGTATGCTCCGTTGCTTTTTAATGCTCATGGGGTTTGCATCATTCATATAATAAATGTGGGAAAATCTTGGGAAAGTAGCGAGGTTGATTTATTGTACTGTCAGAGCTAGCTTCATCATAAGGGGAATGGTAATAACTTGTCATTCTTGTATGCTAGGTAAATTTTATTGGTCACCTGTGATTCCTGTGGTGACGGTTAGCGCTCACCGGGTAGTAGTACATCTAGATATTGATTTGTGACTTTAGTAGCCGAATACTTATTTTGTAAGGTACTGCGATCCGTTGAGTTCATTTTCGGTTGATGCAGGCTTTTAGTGATCGCTGTAGCCATTGAGTCGTAATCACCGATGTCTACCAGTATTCCTAGTCTTCCATTTTCCAGTATTTCCGCTGGGCCAGTCGGGCAGCGTGTCGATACGCAACGCGTGTCGAGCAGTAAGGCTTGTATTAGTACATTTGGTAATCCTTCGTATTTCGATGATAAAACAAATACATCTGCTTGCATCATATAAGGATAAGGATTTTGGATGAAACCAGGCATCCAAACGTGATCAGTCAGACCTGCTTCTTTTATTTTTGCCTCTAGCGTGGTCCGCTCTGGGCCTTCTCCAAGTATTATAAGTTTTGCGTTTTGGTTTTTTCGCGCAATTGAAAAAGCTTTTATAAGAGTTTGAAAGTCTTTTTGATCGCTTAGGCGACCCACCCCGATAATTAAGCTAGAGTAAGTGTCTGACCATGGCAGGTCTTTTTCAACGCTATCGTTAGAAAGATTGAGATTCTTTTTCACATCAATTGGGTTGAAGATCGTCCGGACGTTACTTTCGATTCCATATTGTTGTTTCAATAAAGCGGCCATTTCATTAGAGACAGAGATCACGCAGCTTGCGTGGCGGTACATATAAGAAATCAGTGGTCTTAGAATGGCAGTTACTAAGGCGTTTTTTATTGGTAGGATGCCTGGGGCAATCGCTTGCCGAATAATGTGTTGGGTACTACTACTTTGGCTTATTAGAAGTGCCAATTTGCCCACAAGATTGGCTTGTGCCATCGTTGTCATTAGAGATACTGGTTTGTTTTGCCTAAGGTAAATTGCAAGTTTGGGTAAGGCAAATAAGGTGCGGTGTGCGCCAAGTATAATTGTATTAACGCTGTCACTTACTTCGCTGAGATAATCTAAATCGTGCCCGCTAGCAACAACTAGGTCAACTGGGATGTTTCTGCTTGCAATCTCATTTGCCACTGTAACGAATACTCGCTCAGCGCCACCGCCGGCAAGGCTTGGTACAAACAAACAAATTGCTCGTGTTTGCTGAATTACCTTTTTACCTGGTCTTGAAGGGGAGTGGGCGCAATCGGGTATCATTGTTAGGTTGGGTGTCTAGAGTGGGGCAGTAACAAATTCACTGACCCTCCGGAGTGGTGTCTGAAAGCCGAATGGTTTGCTCTAAACGCGGTTTCGGAGCAATAAGGATTCTAATTATGCAGCGAACCGAGGTTTAGTTCTAAGGTACAGTTCGTGATATTCGTTGCACTTGGCACTGGTTAAGGCTGCTATCTATGTTCTCAACTCCAGCATTTTGTAGAACGGTTTCACGCACTAAATTTACATCTAGCAATTCATAGCTATATGGGATGACGAACGGCGAAGGGTTAGTTGGGTTGATCGATCCGCTAGAAGTTGCGGAGTCGATAAATAGGTCGCCTTTCGAGTAAATGTGACCAACTGGTCTATTGCCGGGGCCTTCAAGAGGATATTCTATACCTGAATAACGGCCCGTTTGAGAGGTTTTAGCGCTCTTGGCGCTTAGTGCGGAAAATACATTATTTTCTGAGATTACTTGGGCATTGCGGCCAACATCCATGCCGCCATAAACAAAAGAGTGTATGTAAGTGTTGAAGACATGAAAAATTCCACCGTATTGGACTCTTGGGTTTCGTTCGTCAGCAGCTAATTCGCTGGTATGAACGGTAACTCGGGTCCGCGGAAAATCTGGGAAGTTCCCGTTTCCTCCTGCTTGGATTCCTTTAGATGTTTCGACAGCTCGGTAGTTGGAAATTGTTACCTCTGATGCACTTGTGTCGGGCCTATTTCCTTGTCCAATAGAGAGTGCGTCATCCTTGCGAAAATTTGTGATTGTCACATGGTCAACCCAGTAATTTAGTCCTTCACGCAGCATTAGAGCTGTCGAATCGGTTCCATTGCCGTCGAATTTTATGCCGTGTATTATTGTATTCCCTCCTCTAAACGTCATGAGAAAGATCTCTTTCTTAGTTGTTGAGATAGTAACTGATGCGTCGCGCCCATCGATGGTGATGTTGGAGTTCTTTATATTAATTATCGAGTCTAAGTAGATCGTTTTACCATCTAATGCTGGGTCGAAGGTAATCCAGTTTGGTCCAGTTAGGGACAACGCTTCCCGCAGTGAGCCAGGGCCACTGTCCTTAGTACTTGTCACAACTGTAAATCCGTTGGAGGCCACGCCACCAGTGGTATTCTTTCCGAATCCTATAAGTGAATTGCTATTTAAAAGTGAAGATTTTCGATCAGTGCTGACGTTACAGCATGCATACTCAAACTCGTAGTTCCCCGAGTGATGCACTTGCGCCAGTGCTTGGCTGCCGCTGCCTAGTATTTCGACTCCACTGGGCCCGGAGGATTGGCTCCACTTTGCTGGTGCTCCGCATTGTGCTGCTGTTAATTCGATAGAATATGGAAACGCTGTTTCATTGGTGATATTTGCTGCTGTGTCAACCTTAGGGAGAAGCTCTATAGAAGGAGTTTGAGGGGTTGAAACTTGAGCGAAAGCGATGTTAGCGCTTAGAACACACAAGGCTATCGTTGTTGTGAAAGTCTGATTTTTCATACAAATCGTCGTCATTCTAAAGAAAAAATCGGCAGGTAGTGTTCGAACGTCCTGTGGATCTATAATAGATCGGTAATTACACGAGTAGCTTAACTATTTATATGTTAAAAATCATTCATATTAGCAGTTCGGGGAAATCTGGTAGCACTTTGTTGAACATTATTCTAGGTAACTATCGAGAGATTTTTGCTGGGGCAGAGCTTTTTAGGTATTCAAGGCTTTGGACTAGAGCAGAGGTTATCAAGTGTGCCAGCGGGGAGTTGGCGAGTGCATCGGATTTTTGGACAAAAGTGAAAAAAGCGATCGGTGGGGAGAATATGCATATTGTGGAGGATGAAGTGCACCCGCAGCACGTACCGGCTCTAATGCATGCAATTTTGAGGGAAAGCGGGGCAGAGATTGTTTGTGATACCTCAAAATCGCGCAAGTACAGCAGGGTGATTTACGATAGGCAGCATTATGATCCGTTCGTAATACATTTAGTTCGTGATGGTAGAGCAGTTGTGTTAAGCGCTAACCAGCCTTTTTGGCCGTCACTAAAGGTTGGCGTGATTTGGTGCATTGCAAATATTCAAACAAAAATTAAGCATCGTGGGAAAAAAAACTATCTTTGCCTAAGTTATGAAGACTTGGTATTTAACCGTGACTCCACAATTAAGGAAATTGAGAGTCGTATCGCAAGTTACTTTAAGCTCGATTTAACGCTTTTACCGTACGATAAGAAAACGAATACTTATCGGCACGCTTTTGCTGGTAACCGAATGAGAGATAGTTTTGATGGTGTGATCAAGTTTGATAGTAGGTATTTAGAGCGTTCACAGATGGGGAAAATGCATTGGGGTTTTTTAACGATAATAATGCTGCCTGCAATAATTGCTTTTGGATATCCACTAGGCAAAGAGGCATGTAAAGTAGCTTTTGGTTGTTCGGGTACTGAATAATTTTTCTAAATGCGAGTAAATCATTTGAGCCTCTAGCGCAGTATCGGGTTGTGATTTTTAGTATTTTAGAAGTAGTAGAGTTTGTGTGAAACTGGCGTTGCCAACGGAGGTGTTGGCTGGAATATCAATGTCTATCTGGTCATAGTTTCTTTTTAGGGTGGGTTGATAAAGTGAGATACGGAAGTGAAATTTTCCATGGGGTTTAAGTGAGCGAGATGAAGACTGGAGACGCAAGAAACATTGTTTATGTCCTGGGGCATGCCCGCAGCGGTTCTACAATACTAAACATTCTTCTTGGAAACATTAGTGGTGTTTTTGCTGCTGGGGAAATAAGCAACTACGACGTTTCTGGATGGAAGTCTGATGAGTTTTGTTCTTGTGGTAAAAAAGCTTGCGAGTGTGAGTTTTGGTCTGCGGTGCGCCAATCAGTTGAACCATGTTTAAACTTAGATTCTGATGAGTTGCAATCGGTGACTAAGGCTGTCGATAACTGGCGTAGTATCCTGCCAAGTAAAAAAAGCAAGGCGGTAACAAAACTGAGTGATAAGTACAATCAGTTTGCTATTGGTTTGTATAAAGCGATTTTTGATCAGGCGGGTTGTGATTGGGTTGTTGACGCATCAAAATCACCAATGCGTATGCACAGTCTGTTACGGAACGATGAGTTAAGTTACTACGTTATTCATGTGGTAAGAGATCCTCGAGCGGTCTGCTACTCACTTAACAAAGCGCTGAAAAAAGATCCTAAGGGTGGCGTGCAAAAAGACCTGAATGGAAGGCCCTACTTAACGACAATTAAAGAGCTTTACTTAAGTGCATTCCTTTCACATTTGATAAAAAACAAGCTACCTTCTGAAAGATATATTCGGTTAAAGCATGAAGATTTAGTCGAATCGACGGAAAGTGTGCTTGTTGGATTGGGGTCTTTTTTGAAAGTAGATTGCAGTGAGTTAATAAGTCGGTTAGCAAGTGATGGCGTATTGGCTCAGAGCCATAATGTCGCTGGCAATCGGTTAAGAATGCAAAAAAATATAAAAATACGTTATGACAGCTCTTGGTTGACTGAGGCGGGAGCAGTGAAGCACGTCGGTGCCACGTTGCTACTAGCGCCGCTATTGCTGTGGTTTAAGTATCCCATTTTCAGAAAAAAACGATGTGAGTGAGCTACAGTTAGAATCAAAGTTGAATCGCATGTGGAAACGTTCGTCTTATGTTTTCCATGACGATAGGTCTCGCCCGGTAATGCGCTCAAGTTTGGTAATATCAGTTGATAGGCTGTCTATCACTAGTGCTCGGTCAGATTTTGACATCACCGGGTGAGCGGTTGGCTTGCTCGGCGCTCTATCCATCGAGCTACTTTTGTTTATGAGTTTTCTTACGCCGGATATCAAACCATGGCGCCTCATGAAAGATTCAATCTTGGGATGATTATTCAAAGCCATTCGTGCTTTTAGTAATAGGCGCCAACTGCGTTTGTATTTTATTGTTAATTGTCTATCGCCTGTTTTGTTTCGTCTGCTGGAAACAGCTTCAGGAATATAAGTCGGGTTTTGAACGCCAAGGAAGCGATAGATGCTCTGAATTGTTTCAATGGGTTTCGCTTTTAAGTCTTCATAAAAAACAATTTTTATCTGATCTTCCTGAAAGTACTTAAAATAGCGTTCTAGTTGTTCGGCGTAACGGCCCATCTCAGCTAGTGACTTATCAGCCGTGTAAGCATCTTTGAATGTGGGGTATGCAGAGAGTCTGCCGTGCATTTGAATTGCATATCTATAATGTGACCAAGCGCGATCTGCGGGGTTGCGCAAGCATGCAATCATTTTTATAGATGGGAAGTGAACATGAATTCGGGCTGGAACGTCAGGCTCATATAGGTAAGATGGGGAGAATTCGCCTGCTATACCTTCATTGGAGAAAAACGATCGATAGAATGTGATACCTTTTCGGTAATTTACATCTAGATCGAAAAAGTGAACTTCTTTTTTTTGAGTGCCTGAAATCTCTGGATGCTCACGTAAGCATTGAAAGATCCAGGCTGATGCTGCTTTCATTGTGCCGATACCAATGTAGCTTGGGTGCCAAGTAGTCTCATCAGAAATCATGGTAATTTATTCTTGAGTAGTAATGCATAAGGAATTTTTCTTGATACAAAAAAATGTGCGAGCATGCGGTACTTGATGTTGGATTCAAGTCTGGTAAATCGAAACACATTTAAAAGCTATCTGAATCGAGGTAATGAAAAGTATGCCGAATTACGATTCCTTTTTATCTAAACGGTCAATTAGCAGTTCCCATTGCTTAGTGATCGTATCGATAGAGTGTGTGTGTGCTATGTTTTTGGCGTTGTGTCCAATTCTATTTCTTAAGGCGCAGTCATTTATAAGTTCGTGCATGCTAGTTGCTAAGAGTTTTTCGTCGTTTAGTGGTACTAGTATGCCATTGTCTTGGTGTTGGATTATCGATTCTGGTCCAGTATCGCACCGATAGCTTATAGAGGCGACTCCGTGGCACATAGCTTCGAGTAGTGCATTTGGGTAACCTTCGAACAGTGAGCTTAAAGCAAAAATTTCAGCCCGCCCATACCAGTAGTCCATATTTTCTTGCTTGCCCACTAGTAGGATGCGACTAGACAGAGATAATGAATCAATTTGCTGTTGAAGTTTATGTCGATTTGGCCCTTCGCCTGCGATAATTAAAATCCAGTCTGGATGGATCAAAGCCACCGTAGAAAAAGCTGCAATCAGTTTGTCAAACTGTTTTTGGTTAACAAGTCTGCCAACTCCTAGTATTATTTTTTGCTTCGCTGGTATTTGAGCAGTATATTTACTGGGCTTTTGGGTTGTTGGCTGTAGAGGGTAGTTAACTGGGTTTGGAATTACAGTGACCAGTTTACATGTGGTGTTTTCTGTCAGCCATACACTAGTTTTATCTGTTTGTGCGACGATCACATGAGGTAACCAATATAGGTGCTTTCTCAGAAAGCTCCATACGGCGCTTATTGTTTCTAATGGGGGGTGGATTCGTTCCGATGCGATGTTTATTGTATTTAATTTTACGCAAGCTAAGCTGCATACAATGTTACTTTGGGTCATGAAGGAGATCAAAATATCCGATTTCTTTTGTTTAATTATTTTCCTAAGTTTCAGTGTCTGTACTAAGTTGTTTTTCAGGGCTAGAATTATATTATCGCTTTTGCGATTCGCAAAAAGCGACACTCGGTCAATGTCCTGCGCTAGTTGATAGTCTGTTGCTAGGGAGTTCTTGATAGTCACTACGGTTACATTATATGGGAGGGTAGCGAAGCTGTTTGCGAGTAGAGCGCAAACACGTTCAGCTCCACCTCCCGATAGTGAATCTATAAAGAATAAAATATTCCTTTTTTTCTTCATTGTTGAGGTTTTCAGTTTCGTTTGCGGTGAACGCTAAGCTAGCAGCTAGTATGTCATTTTAGCACTGTTGGGCCTTTTGCGTTTTCTTCTACGCTTAAGTTTGGATTGCTTAATATGAGATGTTGAAAAGTACAGAATGGCAATTGGAATTAGCATAGCGAAAACTGGTTTCTCATAGCTGGTGTGAGTAAAAAAGTTCGCGAAGAAGTAAAAAAGCACAAACAGAATACCTTGGGCTGACTTCACATAAATGGGAACTAGCAACAGCGATAGGTAAACCAGTATCCCTAAAATACCAAGTTCGGCCCCCATTTTTAACAGCATGTTATGGCTACCAAGCTGATCGCCAGTGTTAGATCCTCCAAGCCCTATCCCGAAAATAGGGTTTGACGTGAATGTTTCCATGTTTTGTGACAAAAGATCTCGTCGTGATTGACTTGAGCCATCTTCTTGACTCAAAAAATCACTGGATAGGCGTTCTATCATCGCTGGACTAACTAGTTGGTCGAGGCCGGCAGATTGGATGATTACTGGAATTTGGCCGGTGACAAGCAAGGTTGACAATCCTATTGTTATTAAAATAGCTAAGATTTTCGCGAGTACTTTTTGCTTTGAGTAGGCCCCTGTCCAAATGCTACAAAAAATGATTAATGTCCAAAGCATAATTGCTGATCGGCTGACAGTGGTAAGAACTGCTAGCCCAGCGCAGATTGCAAAAATAAACCGTATGTTCCGAGGTAAAAAATATTGCCCTACAAACATGCCTAGTGCCATTGCATACCCGTTAGCGTTGGGGTTCTCGTAAAGCCCGCCGACCCTTTGCACCTTACCCTCGGTTCCTTTTGACTCGAACATGACATCATCAATGATGTTAAAATCGGGGTTTATAAATTCAGCGAAGCTAACAATCACAAGTATTGCGACGCTCAAGGCGACGGCGGTTCCACACGCTTTTAGTATGGTGCTGTCGGTGGCCATTAGTGTGAACGTAATTGCAATAAGGGAAAAGAGCGTAATATTCGTGTAGGCGTTTTGCGATGCTTGAACGTTGCTTATCAGCAGCAGTGATATTACCATTAGCAAATTCAGCAAAACGAACCAACACAAGAGTGAAAGGTTAGCACGTGGTAGTTTTTGAAAATTACCTGCGAGTAGTGCGCTGAACAAGAATAAGAACGAACAGCCAATAAAAAATTGATACGGAAATATACCAATGCGCAGTGTGAGCACATAGGCGGGTAAATTAGTTACAAAAATCATTGTGATCAAGAACGCCATGGCGGTCACTATGCTGTGCAGGCCTCCCTTCATGTGGGCTTTACCTTCATATTTTTGTCTGCTGGTTATTTGTAGGCTGTAACTTACTACAAAGTGCTGGTATTCTCAATTTGCTTCCTCTGAAATGCGCGAGTACGTGGCACGGTTCGCATCAGAAAATTGAATAGTAGAAATTTAGATCGTGATGTTTGGGTTATAATGCAGCAGTCAGCGGGGCGTAATTGTGTGGCCGTGAAATGAAGAAAAATTCAATTGATTTTATCGGGATCGGTGCTCACAAATGTGCATCTACATGGCTTTGGTACAACCTGCGTTCTCATCAACAAGTATGGGTCCCACCACAAAAAGAGCTTCATTACTTTGACCGCAGTGCAAATTACCCTTCAACTTGCGAGTTAAGTACTGAGGTTTTTTGGGATCGAGTGTTTGGGCTAAGTTCCGTGGATGCGCTGTGGCGACGGAAGGCGATAAGAAATCTTGCTGGGAGTGTGGTCCGTTTAGATATTGAAAGGATACGTTGGTGGCTTGAGTTTTACCCTCGTAACTTTAACGATGAGTGGTATTTAAGGCTGTTTGAAAATAGGAGGGTGGCGTGCACTGGTGAAATCACACCGGCTTACTCTATGTTAGAGATACCTGATATTAAGCGAATCGTTAAGCTGTGCCCTGATGTGAAAATTATTTACGTTATCAGAGATCCTATTGAAAGAGCTTGGTCGCATTTACGATTTGATGCAGGGTTAGGGAAAATTAAGAGCCTATCCGATCTTGATGAGGTCAAGCGCTATATTGATGGTGATGCACTAACAAAGCGCGGGGATTATTTAGCTACGATTAGAAATTGGTTGGCGGTAGTTCCACCGGAAAGATTTTTCATTGGATTTTATGACGATATTAAGCTTGATTCATTAGCCTTTTTGAGCGAACTGAGCGCTTTTTTGCAAATTGATAGTGGTGGATTTCCGCAACAGAATGTTGAAGCAAATATCGGTGTATCCAGAAGAACTTCAAGCATGCCTTCTGAAGTAGAAGCTTACTTAGCTCATAAATATATTAACGATTTGGAAGAGCTTACAACCATGGTTAATAGTCACTCCCTAAAGTGGCTGCAAGTAGCGCGTGAGCGTTTGAACGGCAGTAGCTTGCCTTTTAGGTAGGATTTGTAGACTTATTTTTTGCAATGAGCACTCTGCGTTGATATCACAATTTTTTATCTATCATACGGATGCTTAAATTAATCTGGCTAGTGCTGCACTCTGGGGCTGGGGCTGCTACTTGTAGATTGCTGTTTATAAAAATCTGCTGTTACTCCATATCAGGGTGTAATTATATTCTTTAAGGATTTTCCTGGTTGCAAGTAGGTTCCAAGTTATTACGGATATTAGGGTTGCCGCAGCCGCACCGCTTGAACCGAATTGAGGAATTAAAATCATATTTAGGCTTACGTTAATTATAGCGGCGACGACCATGATTCTGAAGAACGAAACCTGATGGCCTGTCATATTTAGGTAAAAGCCCACAGATCCGAAGAAACTACCAAGTAAGGTGGCGGTTAAAAGTAGGTGAAGTGTGGGTGTGTCTTCTAAGAATTCAGGGCCATAAAGCCCGAGCAGCGGTTCGTTAAACAGAAAAACAGCAAAAGCTAATGCAGAAGTCGTTATAAAAGATAGAAGGGTGGCTTTTTTTGCGAACGTTTTTAGCTCTTGTGGTTTGTTACTGCTATGTAGTTTCGAAACGGTGGGGGCAAACATGGCATCTATTGAGTGCTTGGCCAAGGCGGTGATAGTTACAATTTTCACATAAATAGCATAAACACCGACTGTGCTGGATGAAGTGTAGTAATTCAGCATTAAAATATCGAAATGGGCGATGATAGCATTGCTTAGTGTGACACCAAACATTGGAAGCGACAATCGAATCAATGATGACTTGGTCGGCAACAGAAACGTATTTGTAGTGGAGTTGTTATCACTTTTTATTTTCAATGCAAAAGTTCTTGAAACAAAAATAAATGACAGAAAACTCATTGTTAGAAGTGGTAGGAAGTAAATGTATTGAAAAAGCTGCTCTGGTATTTTGAGCAAGATAGCGGTTATTGCTGTTAAGGTGAGTAGAATGGCAGGTAGCAATTCAAAGAGGGAATAGACTTTGTAATCACCCAAACCTCTAAGGGCTTGGGTGTTGAGGCGTTTGAAAACAGCAAGCACCAGCAGAGCCGAGATAAGAAAAGTGTATTGTTCCAACCCACGTATTAGAGTCATCGCAGTGATCTTTTCCAAGAACGTCCATGCTGTGATAACGCAAGCTGTGAATATGAGAGTAATCACTAATATCTGGCGATAAACTAAACGCGCTTTAAAAAAATTGTATTTCGCTATGTACTCGGGTAATACCTTGATAATCAGAGTTTGATTTCCAAGCAGAGCAAATAATGAAAGAAGGGTGAATGAACTGCTGATAGTTGCTACATTTCCGATGAAGTCAGGTCCATATGTTCGGGCAATTAAAAAACTTGCGACAAAGCCTACCGCAACCGCCAGCACCTTTGCTGCTGCATTAAAACTACTTCCCTTTAAAAGGTGATTGAAGTTTTTATCAAGTGAAAATTTGCTTAGCACAAAATTGTTGCTCGAATTGTTGTGAGTTTAAGTGAATATGAAGCAATCGCTATTGGCGTGATGTGGGGGGCGTGTATTTACCGGTTGATAAATTTGGAGCAGTCAGTGCTTACTGTCCTTTTGTGAAATGGCCCATGCCTGTAAAGTCAATATATCCCATAGATGGTATTCCCAGTTAACAATGCCCGCTTGATGTTGTCGCCATTTTTCTAATACAGGCTCTGGCTTAAATATTTCAGTTTTGCGAAGTGATGTTTCTGATAAAAGATCTGCGGCCCAGTGTTTAAGAGGTCCTTTTAGCCATTCGGCTATCGGAACTCCAAATCCTTTTTTGGGTCTGTCGACCAATTCCCGCGGCACATGCTGATAGAGCAATTCCCGTAGTATCCATTTGCCTGTGCCGTTTCGTACTTTCAAACGCTCGGGCAACCTCCACGCAAACTCAACTACGCGGTGATCAAGAATAGGCACCCTAGCTTCAAGTGATACTGCCATGCTTGCTCTATCCACCTTTGTAAGTATGTCATCTGGCAGATAGTCGAGGCTGTCTATGTACTGCATAAAGCTGTATGCGTTGCCTCCAAAATCGGTAGCGTCCGCTTGCTCCCAGGCGGGGTAGGAGGATTCAGGGCAATCGATTAACATTTCAGCAGGGCTTTCAACACGGCTTAAAAGCCTTCGATAAAGCGACAGTTCGCTACCATCTCGCAGTAAGGGTGGAATTCTTTTAAGTTTATTACCTGTAATTTTTGAAGCAATAGAGCTTGGCAGAAACTTACTTACGCGACTAACCGTCTCTGATGACACAGACTCAAGAAGATAAGCCTCTAAGTTGCGTAAGCCTTGGGGTTGATTGATGATAAATTTGTATTTTTGTGCATCAAAGTATCGGTTATAACCTGCAAACAGTTCATCGCCGCCATCTCCTGACAAAGCAACCGTTACATGATCGCGTGTGAGTTTTGACACGAGGTA
>JALZUP010000203.1 GCA_023301505.1 Robiginitomaculum sp. | reverse complement strand
AGGCGCTGACGTCATCGTAGTCGGTAACGCTCTTGAGAAAGATCCAAGTTTGTTGAAGGATATCGCTGCGGCGGTTCATTCGCAGAATGGGGTTAGGGTAGGTGGTTAGGTTATTTCTGGGAATGCACGGTGTTGCATGCTGGCTTTATTTTTTATAAAGACTTCTTCAAATAGTTCGATTGTATTCATCATTAATTCATGTATTTCATCATATCTATCGACAATCACATCTTCTTTGGTGTAATTGTTTTTTGGAATCTCACCACAACATAGGCAAGGATATCTTGAAAGTTGATTATGCCCTGACGTAATTAAAGAAAAGAAAAATAAAGTCAAATGCACTTTCATTATTTTGAGGCTCATTGGAATATATTCTTTCAAGATATTTTCCATTGCAGGAATAAATTCTTCATTCTCAAGAACTTCCTTTACTTCTATTAATTCCACATTTATGTTTGATTCTATTTGACTGATTATGTTCTTAAATAAATCTGGAAAATCTTTTCTGAAATCCTTAAAATTGATTTCGAGTTCCGTATCAATTTCATTAATTTGATTTTTGATTGTATTAAGGTCTTCATTCGAAATCCAAAGAAAATCATTTGGATTCAATTGAGACATTGAATTAGATGCTTCTCTAAATTTTTCATTGTATCCTGTAAGATTAACCTCTTCTTCGTTTGTTTGAAATCTGAAAAGATCAGGAAATAAATTTTCTATTGAGGCAGTTTTATCAAATTCTTCTTGATGTATTTCTATTTGTTTTTCAAAAACTCTTTTTGGATTATGGGAGATCTTTTTGATTCCATTTGGTTGGATTATCTTGTTAATTAATCCGTATGATTTTGCAAGCTTTTCAACCCCTTGCTGAAGAAGAAAAATTGCATTTGCATATTCCTCATTTTCATGAAGAATTTTAGCCGACCTAAAATCTGATTTTGCAGTTTCAAAAAATCCAATTTCTAAATTCATGATGTTTTTTATTTATATAACGATTTGGATTAATTGATAAGTTCCTTTTTCATATTTCTTGCTTGCACACAACGAATCGGCTGTACCCGTCGTAGCCTGTCGATAGGCGCCTATGATCGTGGTCACAGCTTGTTGCCCATAGTTGTTCTAATATACCTTGTAATATCTATGTTCTTTAACTTTTATTCGTTTCTTCTGCTTCTTTTTGTTACAAGTTTCACATGTTAATTGAATGTTACTTGTGTCGTTTGTTCCTCCGTTCCCTAATGGGATGATATGATCAAGATTAATTTTATTTTCGAGATTCAATAGCCCAGAAATATCTTTAAAGCAATATGAACATCTTCCCCTTTCTCTATAGAATATTGCCTTTTGTAGCCATTTTGGCCAGTATTTGGCTCTATGAATATCACCTCTAGAATTAAATAATATCGAAAAATCGGATTTTGTTAATTCCACTAATTTATTGGAAAGGAAAGAGTTGAAACTAAAGAGGAATTCTTTGTCATAAAAGAGTATTGAAAAGACTTCTTCGGTAATTTTCGGCAGTATATCTTCTTTTATTTTGGATTCCAATTCTTCTTTATAATAATATCCGACATCTCCATCATCAGAGTAGAACTTCTCTATATCAATTTTATGATTTAAAAAAGCACTTGTCAATTTGTTCCAATCTTCAGGTTCTGCAAATTTTCGTGCCTCGTATTCAAAGGCAATGTTTATTTTATCGTCTATAAAATAATGGAGATATGAATATTTTGATGGCTTAAGTAACATATCAACAATTCCACTTTGATCGCTTTCTACAATTGGCAAATCGAGTTCGTAAAATTCGTTTTCTTCAACATTATCCAAATCATAGATGATCCAATTTCTTATCCACTGGGCATATTCATAAGTTCTCACATAATATTTTGGTATAGTTCCTTTCATTCTAATTATTAGTGCCCTTTGTTATTCTTCTCTCAATTTATAATGTTTTTTAAATTCTTCAAATATTTCGGGATTGTAATAATCCTTTCCCATTCCCGTTTTATTGATAACATCCAGGTATCTTTTCCTGTGTAATGATGGATTACTCTTAACCTTTTTCATCAATCTATTAAACTTTGGATCCTGCTTAAAATCACTAAACATTTCGCGAGCCTGTTTCGTCACTTGAAGATAAGGAAGAATAAATATTGATTTAAATAGAGATTCTTCCTCAACCCGTACTTTTTTGGCTGAATTGTCATTAGTTACTTTCATTGTTCCAATTACATTTGTAATAGTCAGTTTACTTTCTTCATCCTTTTTTGTAATTCCGGCAATAATATCAGCATTATTGACACGATTTTCGTTGATAACTGCCATGGAGTAGCCTGTTAGTATGGAATCTTCAATACCTTCTTTGTTTAATTGGGATTTTGAGTTGATGATGCTTATTATAAATTGCTGAACTGCATTGGAGGATTTATTTAATTCTGAATCTTTTGCCAAAAAATCTACGGGGGTAGCAAATGGTTTAAAACCTATAGGCAAAAGCATGAGATTTGTTTCCTCCCCTAGATCAACATTAAAGTGTTTTTGTAAAAAATCATTATATAAAATAATTGACTTATGAAGAAGAGAATATATAATGACTCCGATTTGATCTTTGTAAAAATGAATAATATGGCATCTGAATTCATACAATTTATTTAGATTTTCCTCTGTAGCCCTGAACTCTTTTCCGAGTTGTCCAGATACAAATGATACGCATTCTTCAAATGACTTAGTTGTTCCATCTTTTCTAATTAATTTAACATCTTTATGGTTCTGAGCAATGAAAGCTTTTAATATTAATTCCCAACCATTTATTGCTAAGATCGTACAAACTTCGTATCGAAATCTAAACAAAGGTTTGTTATGAAGCTCCACTGAACCTATTATCGCGGACTTTGAATTTTCTATTAATGATTCAGTTAAAGCACTCATTTTTTAATTTAAATTATGTGTAACGGATCGGCAATAAGTGGCGGAGTTGGCGATAGCCACTCTGACATCTTAATGGCTTGTTGAACGCCGTTACTTTTTTCTCATCAATTCTATTCTTACAGCATCTTTTGCTAAATGGTCCTTTTTAGATTCTTCAAAATTAACTGAATGGACTAAATAGAGAATTGCTGCTCGAACTAATTTCAAAGTCTTCAAAGTTTTATTTTTAAGATCTTCGACTCCAATAGTGTAAGCAAAATCGTTTTCACTACAATATAAATCAAACTCTATAAGAAGATCACTCTTTATATTTAATTGTTTATGTTCTATGAAATTTCGAACTTTAGCTAATTCTTTTGCCTCCGGATCTAAGACTGTTTGAAATTCCTCATCTCTGTCATAGATATCCTTACTTAACCAAAACAGCCCACGCAATGCCCAATTTTTTGAATCTACAAAAAAGGGTCTTAGTTCACGATCCTTCGAATACCATAAGTTTTTAAAATTAACTCTATTCAAAGGTATTTCCAAATTCAAATACAAATTCAGAAAATATGCGATTTTATCCAATACGGAATATGAAACTCTAAAGGCGTTTTTTAATTGTTCAAAATGATATGAATAATTGAACGACTCTAAAGTATTTAGTAGCACTAAGTCTTTATCTGAATAGTGCTTATCCAAGTTAGAATCGTAAATATAAAATGAATACCTGGCAGAACAATATTCCTGCTTAATTTGATTAAAAAGAGATATTTCATTCGGAGGTGACTTAATTGAAATTTTTAAAGGTCCTAATACAATAGTGTCTTGACATGCATTAGTAAATGACCCAATATCATTGAAAGAATTCAGATAAAGTCTTTTTTCAAGAACCCATTTTCTATATTTCTTCAATTTTAAATCTTCACCTAAATTAAAATCATTAAGCAGTAGAGGAGCTTCTAAAAATTCACTTGTAAGAGAAGATTCTATTAATTTGACAAGATCTTCGAATCCCGACTGAGCCTGCCCTTCCATGTATTCAGGAAATGCAAGAGCCTGTCGCATTAATCTATGAGAAAATTTCCAAAATATTGCTCGATCATATTCATCGATTAGCAATGCTCCATAATGATATAGACCAAATCCCATATTACCTACAGCCATAGGGAAAAATGGTATTATTTCTTGAGCTTTGCCCCAACACTCTTGAGCTTCAACAAATCTGCCGATAAAGGAGAAATTATTTCCTAAGTTTGTATACACTTGAGACTTTCTTTCATCTGGTACTTCGTTAAACCCTTCCGAGGAAATTGTTTTTCTTAGATATAAAATTTCAGAAGAATACTCATTTAATAGAAACGCCCAACTAGAATTCTGTTCATTAGATTTCAACATTCTTTTATAACTATATCCATTAGACATGTTATAATATAAATTCGTAATATTCGCCTTTGAATATTTATCCAAATTTATCTTATCTATAATTTCAAAAGCGACTTCAAGTTTTTTCGAATCAGATTCATCAATGCTTGAATCTAATAATTTTCCAATAATTTCAACTTGTGAGGAGTCATCAAAATCGTTTATATTCTGATTTTCTATAATTTTTTTAAAATCAATCAATATTCTTTAGGTTTCTTTTTTTATGGTGTACAACGTTTGGTATAGGAATAGTGGCGGTTTTAAGACCACAAACTTTTCAGCTTAGACCAAAGTTTATTGTTGTTATTATCTTTTGTTTTAGCAGAATTTCCGCCATTATTTTTATACGTTGTGTGTGCCCAGTATGGGTCCTACTATTGTAAGATAGTAAATTATTCTTAGGGGTGGAAGTCCCTTGTAGGCAAGTTGGTGAAGTCTACTAGTA